>PNOF01000018.1 GCA_013824645.1 Syntrophus sp. (in: bacteria)
GTACTTTCTATGACGGCGCGATCTTTCAGAGTGCCTCGTTTGTCGCCCTCATCACCGGGATATTTGAAAGCGACCTTTTTCCCAATACAAGATAAAATTTTCTGCAAATCGGTCATTCAATTCCTCTATTTAGTCCTTATCCATGTAGTACTTCGACATCGCTGACTATGTCCCTTTTCAGAATATCGCAGCTTGAATTGCTAAATAAGTCTTATTATCTGTTGTCGCCATGAATTTCTTTCCATTCTTTAAAAAACAGATAAATGACACTTGCTTCGATTTTCCTCCTGCTAAAACACCTGCAACTAAACCAAGTGGACCCAAAAGAAGTGCTCCAGCTGCACCTGCAATTGCAGTTCCAACGAATTTCTTTTTATTTTCTTCAGTCAATACTTCTACATTTTGAATGTCTTTTTTGAAATGTATCTCATCACCAATGCCAAAAGCTCCCCTGGTCATCCTAAAATCACCCCTAACAACCCAATCCCCTGTATGGATGTCTCCGGCAAGAACTTTTACTGTACTCATAATTACCCCTCCTTGGAATATTGTTTTGCCTCAAAATAGTGGACATATCGAAAGGCTTGCATTTCATGGATGAGCAAAAGATGCTACTATAAATCATATTTCCATGTATGATTGTATATATCATCAAAGATAACTTTCTTAAACCCCTTACTTTTTAGAGTGGACATAAGTCCGGTTTCGTTTGTAAGTTGATAAATCAAGGGACGAGAAAAAAGTACATATTCTAATTTTATTGTTGTTTTGTCTTTGCCAAGCAATCGAACTTTAACGTCCATCCCTTTCCTAAGATAACCTGTCTCCAGTTCGTCTGCAAAATCCAGCCGGGATTGAATCAACCCTTTATCGTATGCCTTGCGAGTTTCCTTATTAAACTTATTTTCTTCTTGCAGCAACTCTTTATTCAGTTTTGATGCCTCAGCATATTCGGAATAATTTTCTTTAATATTTTCTAATTTCTTTTTCGATTCAGCAATAAGAGAGAGGGCATGGTCAGGATTTTGCTTGTAGTTTTTGTCTTTTTTCAATTGTTCGAGAGTAGACCTTACATATATAATGTTCTCTGAGGCCTCTTTTGTCTGCTGTTCTAATGCAGCAACTTCTTTTCTGTTTTTCAGCTCAGCATCAATAGGATTTAGCTCTAATAACATCGATTGTACTTCACTATTATTGGAAGAACTTTCCGAAATAGCCTTCAGATGCCTCTTGACATTGAAAACTTTCTGCTCGGAAAGATTAAACTGGTCTTGGTTAATATTAATTGTCCCATATATATTTTTTGCCTCAGCTAAATGTTCTTTAACAGACATTTTTTTGAACTTTTCAAGTCGTTCTGTCCTTTTCTCAAATTCGGTTTGAGGTGGTCTATTGTAAATAGACTGTATGATACCTTTATACCATGAAGGTGTTTTATCAATTTTTGCTGGAATTTCTTCCAGTTTTTTGGCATAATCGACCGCATCTATTTCTTTTTTGATGCTATCGGGTGATGTTCGTTTCTTTTCCAAGACTTGACTGAAAAGTGCGAGCCCTTCGTTTTTCCATACCTCGGAATTTACATCTATCGTAATGAGATAATTTTCGGCATCATCCAATTTACCAGCCGATAGAGCTTCCTTTGCTTTCTCGATAGCATCACGGCCGTCTGAGGTGACTGGTGCCTTAGATGCCGTATCCACCTGAGTCTTCTGTTGTTTTGTAATGTTGATCAGAACAAGTATTACAAAAATGATGAGGAGCACACCCCACCATTTTTTGTACCAAGGTTTTTCGATCATACAGTCTCCCCGCCCTTATTTCGTCCCTGTATAAAGATTATAGATAGATATAAGCAATTTGTTAAATATTATTATTTCAAGCGTTTAGTGTCAAGGCAATTCTAAAAAACGGAAGATTTATGAATTAAAAGCCCCTGTTCTCCCGATATCTTTATTGGTTATCTCATTTGTTCATCATTTACAAATCATTTATCCGATATCCCCCGTATAGATCCCCCTCTTTCTAAAACAAATCGCTCAGAGCGCAAGTAAACGAAAGATTTTTAATAACATCTTTTACCAGACAATTTACTATTATTTTTTTGTTGAATGTCTTTTTAAAAAAGGGATATTATCGGGAATGGTTTCTAAGAACAAATTACAGACCGATTATACAACTTCTCAAAATAACAAGATAATATTGTTTTCATCCGTATAGGCTCTATTAGAAATCATGCCAATAAAATCCAACGATGAAAGGGGAAAGGGATTAATGAAAAAGATAATATTGATAGCAACATTGGTACTGATCGGGATGATATCAGTCGGCAATGCTGAAGAGCCCTTGAGGATTCTTGACAAAGATCAAAAGGTTTCCAGATATGTGAAAGAAGATCGTATCTATGATGCAGACTGGCGGTTAAAGGGCACGATCAAGGGCGACAGAATATACGATGCGGAATGGAACCACATTTTAACTATCAAGAAAGGTGATAAATGATGCTCGCAGAACCGGCTTGCTATACGAGAAGATGCAGGCATTATAAAGGCGTTATTCAGCCCGATGGTACAGAAGCGACAGAAGATCATTATTGCACGGCATTTCCAGAGGGCATCCCATTTGAAATTTCAAGCGGCAACGATGATCATCTTCAACCCATAGAGAATCAGGGCAATGACATTGTTTATGAGAGAAAAAGGAGGCGGAGCTAATGATAAAAGTTTATGGGTACGTCAGGGTTTCAGGGAAAAGCCAAACCGATAAGGGCGGCTATGATCGACAAGAACAAACCATCAAGAAATATTGCGCGGCTAATAATTGTGAGATTGAAAAGATTTTCAAAGAGACGATTAGCGGCACAAAAGATAAAGAAAATCGCCCCGTCTTTCTGGAAATGTTGCAAGCAATTCTCAACAACGGAATAAAGATCATTGTTGTTGAAGGTCTTGACAGGCTTGCAAGAGAAGTCAGGATTCAAGATAGCTTGCTGATATATCTTGTTGCAAAGAAGATCACTCTGATATCTGCAAGAACAGAAGAGAACATCACCGAGGCAATTTCATCCGATCCTATGAAAAAAGCTCTTGTCCAGATTCAGGCTGTCTTCAGCGAACTCGAAAAGAACCAGATCATACTGCGCATGAAAAAGGGCAGAGAGAAAAAGAAGAAAGAAACCGGAAGATGCTCTGGACCATTGAGATATGGCTCAACACCTGAAGAGAAAGAAATCTTGAAGCGGATCAGCTATATGAGACGGCTCAGCAAAGGTCAGACAAAGCGGCGAAGCTATCAAGACATTGCCGATATCCTGAATGGTGAAGGTATAGCAACCC
This sequence comes from Syntrophus sp. (in: bacteria), assembly GCA_013824645.1. GTDB lineage: Bacteria > Desulfobacterota > Syntrophorhabdia > Syntrophorhabdales > Syntrophorhabdaceae > PNOF01. Next base: position 3,336 of record PNOF01000018.1, read on the forward strand.
GTCAGGGTAAGAAATGGTCAGGGGCATTGGTTTTTCATATACACGAGAGAGGTGGAAAATAAATGAAATTATCAAGAGAAGCAATTCACGAGGCAGGTCACGCCGCAATGGCATTATTTTTCTGTAATGAACTGACAGCAATCTCTCTGAACCAAGTCGAATACAGGACACCGAATTCAACAAGAAAAGAGTTCTCAGGGTCGCTAAGATCAAGGATGAATGCAATTCAAGACATCATGATAACCAGCGCGGGCATGTTAAGCGAATGTCTGTTTGTCGGGTCAAGTGAGTTTTGGAAAAAGAATTTCCCGATTGAAATGTCTGGTGACTACATACAAATCAGGGACACCACAAGAAAAGAAAAATTACAGGGCGAGTTGAAAGCAATTCTTGTTCAGACATCAAATCTTTTATCATTGCCATCGATGATTCAGTCTGTGATTGAGATTGCAACAAACCTTGAAGCACAGAAAATGATCGATCATAGCCCGACAACAGAAAAGGGCAAACGACATCTGAAGGCCATAACAGATGAAATCTTGCATGGTATAGAAAATACCGAATTTCCTGAAGATGAAGTCAGCGAGACATATCTGTCAAAATTACAAGATGATGCAATGACAGAAAGGGCATTACCACAATTACATGGAACGGCATCGTTAATTGAACAGATCATCATGAGCATCGATGAGGGTATAGGCGAGTAAAAACCATGAAACCATCAAAGAAACATACGAAAAAACCAGACAAAATAAACAAGAAATCTCCTGATATCAACGGCGACGAGAAGAAAAAGTATAAAATTTATCTAAAGAGTGCCGAAGATGTTCGCCGATTACTATCCACCCTTGTGAATGAAGTACGAAGGAATGATGTTGATATTCAGAAAGCAAGAACGATCGGTTATCTTGCAGGAATCTTATTGGATGTTTTCACAATGGGGAGCTTGGAAGATCGGTTAAAGCAATTAGAGGAAGCCGCACAGAAAAGGAGGATAACAAAATGAGCGATAGTTTGAGGTCAAGAATTGAGCAATTGGAAAAGATTTACTTTACAAAAGAGATCAATCACGGATTATTTTACGATCTGATTTCAGAAATGGAAAGATCCATGAGTTGTTTTGATGAACAAGGTCATCGTCTTACCGACGAGGAATGGACAGATTATTTCAATAATCAGTTTATGACTCGTGAAGCATTTATTGCACAGAAAGAAGAGTTTCATAATAGTCATTGAGATCAAGGAGGCATCAAATGAAAATACCAAAAACCAACAAGAGATTGAGCAAGCCTGTCGAACAGCATCGTCAATCAAAGATGTCTGTATCAACAAAAGATATTGATGATCGTCCTGCCGGTCAGACTATGACAAAGAAGAGCGATAGAGGAAAGTTCAGCGTTAACGATTGGCCGGGAAATACCGGCAATAAATACGGCGACAGGTAAAAGGAGAATATTATGAGTTATCAAAGAAAAGTTGTAGAAAAACCACAAACAGATCACCCATTGGTAACATTGTTCGGACATCACAAACAATTCAATAGCTACACAAACGATTCAGGCTGGATATTGAAAGAACTTCATGAACTTCACAATGATGGTAATTTCGGATTGCTTCAGGTGAAGTCTGTTCTTGAATCTGTGAGAGAACAAAACTTCTCTGACTACAAACCAGAGATTGCAAAAAAGAAGAAACAAGAACCTGTCAAGAATGCAAGACTTGCTTTGTTGACCTTTCTGAAAAAACATATCGATAAAGCAAAGATGGATTGCATACGAGTCGGTAACGAGATTTTGCGCGTCACCGAGCCCATCAAGCCGAACGATTCGACAAAGGCGATGCTGACAGAACTTCGCAATCAGGAGGTTCGCGAACTTATTCGTTCAGCAGACCCGAAGGACAGAACACGAATGATAAGAGAAAACCTTGCCTATATTCAGGCTGTCGTTGAATCGCCTGACGAACTTATCAGCCCTGAACATCTTCATGAGATTCGCCGAGAATATGCTTTCAAGCAAGAACCAGAATTACGGAATTATGAAAATGATACTATCGAGATTTACCAAGCAACACGGCGAAGGGCAGGCGAGATCAACGGCACATCGGTGAAAATGCTACTCGACGAGAAACTTGATGATGTTATCACACCTGAAGAACACTTTGCCGTATTCATGCCAGATACCCCAATGGAGCAAGAGCTTGCCAACAGAAGGGTTCATGCGTTCGAGCAAGAACAAGCCAGAATGGCCAGCGAAAAACTTTTCGACGATCTACATCCGGGGGTGAATCTTGGAACACGAAGAGCCGCCGGATTCACAGAACCGAAAGAGAAATTACCGACATTGAAAAGAAGGGTATAAAACATGAATTTACTGAACAGAACAACCCTTCTCCGAGGGTGGCAGGGGATTTTATATGGTGCCAGAATCCTCTGCCCGTTCTGTTCACCTTTTCAAAGGTGATCTATGAATAAGTATCTTGTTAATATTTTGTATAAGGGCAGAACAAACAATCAGATCACAAGACAATTATCAATACTACTGGGATCTGCAACATACTCGGACTTTGATCAAGAGACCGGAGAAAATATTTTGGAATTCCAGATTACAACTGACAAGAATATTATTCTTGTAAAAGAGCAGATTGAAGCCTTGTTTGAGGGGAGACAATACTTCTCTATCAAGATTGAGGGTCAACGATGATCATAAGCAATCAGGATTTCTTGTTTACCCTATCTACAAATGATTTACCTGATATCTCCATGACCGATCTATCACTTTATAAAACAAATCGATTTAAAGGCATTGTAGAGAAGATAATATCAGGGGTCGAGCTTCCTTCTTTCACTCGACAGGCAGAAAGAGGTTTATCTCCTTTCCAGAATTCGATCTGCCACCCTGATTATATCTTGGAAATATCGGCGATGAAAACCAAGACCGAGCAGGACAGATGAAACCATATAGATCATTGATTCTCAATATTATAGAACATATTAGTACAAAAGGTTTCTTAGAACCTTGGACAATATAAAGATTAAGTGTCTGTGGTTTTGAAAAGTATGAGATAATAAAATATGAAGGATCAAAGAAAATCCGGGAGGGCTAAATGAAATTATCAAAAACTATATTTTGCACATTGTTTATTATTGCAAGCTTCTTGATATCATCGAATGGTTTCTGTTCTGAAAATAAATTAACCCTTTTATTTAAAGGAGCCGACAATGATTGCTATTATGATAAAGCAAGTATCATCGGTATCGGTGAAGGCAATGTCGGCGAGGGCATAGTTGGAGTTGCGTTTTCTTGTATTGATTCAGCGGGCAGAACGACCATGACGAATATCCGAATTGACTGCGTCAACAAGAAGTATGCCACAGGCCGTATATTTGGGTGGAAAAGGGGAGCACAAGAACCTACCGCACTATATGATTTTAACAAAAATGGCTGGGTGTGGATCGAGCCAAAAAAAGGTTTAACGGCACAGGGGAAATTGATAAAGATTTTATGTAAAACTGACAAAAAATAAAGAATCAAACCAGACCGCCTTCCGGAGAGGTCAAGACCGGGATGCCTATTTCATCCCGGTCAGGTCTGGAATAGTCTAAATAGGAGACAGAAATGAAAGAAAGTAAATTTAATCACCCACAAATAAAATCAGCAACCTTTGCAACTTTTTACCCCGAAACAACCGAAGAAGAAAAAAGCAAAATCGGGCGATGGATTCCCGGCGAGGCAAATTACAACCCTGAATTGAAACCTGCCGAAGCATCATTGTTTGGGTTAATTTATGTTCTCACCGATAAGGGGGAGAAAGCTTGCACAATGTTCAATCAGAACTTTGCCGATGATCTTCGTTGTTCAAAGGTTGCAATCAGAAAATATCTACAGGCTCTTGAAGACTTGGGGTATATCAGAAAGAAAGTTTATTTCAATGAACAACGAGAAGTTGTAAAGCGAGAAATTACCCTTGATCCTGATTACAAGCAGAGATATGGAAGGCTTGTCGATAAAGAGATATATCGCAGATCACAACTGAAAGAAAAGAAAAACAACAAGAGATTGCTTGCCGAAAAAGCATTCAAGAAATCAGGCAAGACCCGTTGACCCCCCTCGGATATATTTATATCCCACCCTCCGGTCTATTTATATCCCACCCTCGGATATGTTCTTATCCCTATAATATAAGATGGGAATATAGGGGGGAATATATGACATCTTCATAAATGAAGATGAAAGGGCGACAGACAATCCCTGCGGTCTTGTCATCGCCCCTTTTGCCTCATATCCTGCGGATTGCTTTTCTACAATGATTGTTAAAAAAACAAACATCATTGCCCTGAAAGAAATATATATTATGATTGCCTGAAAAGAACCAGATTACGATCCGCCCCTCTGGAAAAGATCAAAGATGCGATGCGCCTGCGTTATCTTTGATGAGTTATCTCATTGTTTTGCGCCCTACATCTCTTTTTATCATGAAACCCCTGACGATCTTATCGATTTGAAAGATCAAGATTGTCAGAGGGCAATTATGCAAATCAATCTTCAGATGGTTTATACACTTTCAAGCCTTCCCCGTCCGCTTGATTAACGAGTGATGGTTCAGGCAACTTTGTTTTCCAGTTTTTTGCGCCTTCAGGATATTCAACATCAAAATCAAACATTTTCAAAATATCAATAAATTTTGTAACAAAGGGGCTCGTGAGAAACTCTTGAATATATTCTTGCTCTGTCACCCCTTCAAATAATTGCTTGCGATCCTTAAAAAAATATAGTTTGTCTGCGAGATCAGACATAACCGCTGATTTGTCCAATAATGGGCGAATGAGGTGCGTAGAAAGATAGATCAGTTCTGAGTGATAAAAATTTTTCTTAGCACCAATTTTTTTATGCGGGCTTTCATCGGGCGTTATATGCCGCCATTTAGCCATTGCCTTGTTGATAGGAGCGGGATCTATTCGTTTCGCAATTGCTATTTCTTTCTTTTTTTTGTTCTCTTTTATATCTGTATTTAGTTGTTTCCTTGGTGGGTTCTGGTAGGCGCGGTGAAGAGTTATTTCGCCGTTCTTGATGGCTTCAATGTTTTCAGGGTGATCACTTTTAAGGATGCGCCGACAGACAGAGACTTTGTCTTTGCTGATATTGAGAAGCTTTGCGGTTACCTCGCGACTTTCAAGTATCTGGTTCCCGAAACTTGAAATTTTCGTTCTATCGCCTCCCCAGCCTTCAGACAATTTGTCTACCCTCTGAACGAGCATGAGTAAATCATATTCAGAAATATTGCGCCGCGCCATTTGTGAATGGATGGCATACTCAATGGCATCGCTTTCTGATTCAAAAGAATATTTTACGACAGGGATTTCTTCATAACCAGAATCTATTGCCGCCTGTAATCGGGTATGCCCATCGAGCAGAATTGATGTTTCCTCCCAGATCACGATAGGGTGCGCAAGATCATAGTCGTCAGATTTCATATCCTTCTTGATTGCAAGAAGATCAGCAGGATTGATTGTAAAAATATCTTTGAACGGGCTTTCTGTCTTGATATCTTCAATATTCATCATGAGTTTTTTTGCCATAATATCCTCCTTTGTTTAGTTATCGCTCATTGAACCGATTAATTAATGACACGTGAAAAAGATCATACAATATTATATTATTTAAACAAGGTAAAAAAATCTTCATCATAAAAGGGGACGATCATGAAAAAGGTTTGCGGATATGCAAGAGTCTCATCACAAGCACAAGTAAATGACGGGACATCCTTTGAGGCTCAGAAAGAAAAGATTGAGCAATATTGCAAAAAAGAACAATTTGAGCTTACAAATATTTATGCAGACGGGGGAATAAGCGGCGGCTCAAGAGATCGTCCGGCGTTGATTGAACTTCTGAAAGATGCCAAGGAAAAGAAATTCGATGCTGTTCTATTTACCGATCTGACGAGGCTGGGGAGAAATAACCGAGACTTATATAATATTTACCATGAACTCACAGAAGAAGCGAAGATTGATCTTGTCTGTATCAATGATCCTTCAGTGAATACCGGCGGAAAGATGGGCAAGCTCATGTTGAATATGCTCGGTGGTATCGCAGAATTTGAACGCGAGACCATCCGAGAAAGAACAAGTGGTGGTCGAATGATAAAATGGAAACAGGGTTCGTTTATGGGTAGTCTACCGCTTGGATATTCCAAATCAGAAACCGGCGCACTTATAATCAACGAAGAGCAAGCCAAAATATACCACAAGATCATTGATTTATATTTGGTTGAACGCCTTTCTGTGTTGAAAATTGCTGTCAAATTAATAACAGAAGGTATACCAACACCTTTTTCATTCAGAGAGAAACCAGAAAAAAGAACAAATACGATAAAGCTCTGGAGAAACAAATCTATCTTGGATTTACTGCGGAACCCATGTTATCAGGGCGAAATGACATATAATCAAAAAATTCGCATTAGAAGAAAAGGCGGCAAAAATGGACAATATATCGCAGTGACTAAGGAAATCAGACCGGAAGCAGAACACATTACCATTACATTTCCACCATTGATATCAAAAGAGAGGTGGCAGGCAGTTCAAGATCGATTGAAACAACAAAGGGTAAAGCCGAAAAGAAAATTTAAGGAATACCCTGACCATTTCTTATTAGATGGGTTGCTCTATTGTAACGAATGCGGGTCGAAAATGAGAAAGAAGCTTACTCCAAAAGGCGGCAAAATGACATTTCAATATCAATGCTATCACAATGCCGCTTCTTTAGATGCGCTGAAAACTACCGGCAAAGGTAAATGCTATTTTTACCCTGTCGATGCTGAGGAAGTAGATAGTCGGTTATTTAGTCAGATAACAAATATGCTGACTCACCCGCAGAAATTTGCGCAAGATTGGTTCAAAGATTCAGACCCGCTTGAACTTGAAGAGAAACAGAAGACCTTACAGATTCGTTCAACAGAACTTCAAAGACAAATCCAGAATGGTATTGATGCAATGCTCGCCTTGACGCATCCAGAAGATAAACGACTCACATATATAGCAATAGGGAAAGTGAGAGTCCAACTTGAAGATACCGAGAAAGAGCTTGCAAAGACCACAAAAGAAATAGATTTGCTTGCAAATAAAAAGAAACGGTTAGAGGACTTCGGATCAAAGTTTATACTTCAGGCGAAAGAGAAAACACTCTTGGAAACCCTATCTTTTCAGGACAAGAGAAAGATTGTTGATAGCATCGTTGCACCCGAAAATGGTGGTAAGGTCTTTGTGGGATATATTAACGCCAATGATTTCCTTGATGGTGATGATTCAAAAGAAGAACAAGACCCACGGTCAATTATTATTCCAGAGGGTGGTAGAGACATCGAGAAAAAAAGCTTGACAGCGGAAGGGTTTAGTGATGAAATAAAAAATATGGCAGACAGACCTTGCGCCATCACCGGCGATTTCAATTGTGATATAGATCGAATAGAGGCTGTTATAACGAGTCTTGATAAGAACAATTTATTAAGGCAAGTTCATCTTATTGAAAGGAGCACAGTAGTATGCCAGTAGGTAAGGTAAAATGGTTTAATGATTCCAAGGGGTATGGTTTTATTGAGCAAGATGATGGAGAAGATGTATTTGTCCATTTTTCTGCAGTTCAGCAGGATGGTTTCAAGTCCTTAAAAACAGGTGAGAAGGTTGAGTTTGAAATTGTGAAAGGACCAAAAGGTCCCCAAGCGTCAAATGTCGTAAAGGCCGAATAAAAGAGACAGGGGATTATTCCCCCTGTTTTTCCATATATTTTATTTCATTCCAGAGTGCATCCATTCTTGCAAGAGTTGTGTGGTTAATGTCTGTATTTTTTTCAATGTAGGAGAATCTCCGTATAAATTTATCTATGGTGAAGCGAAGGGCATCTTCTGGGTCAATGTCGAGAAATCTCGATATGTTGACCATGGTAAAAAGGACATCCCCGATTTCCTCCTTCATGGATTGTTTATCGTTTTCAGATTGAGCTCTATTGAGTTCCTCTATTTCTTCAGATAACTTTTCATAGATATCATTAATATTATTCCAATCAAAACCAATCTTGGCAGCCCTCCTTGTCACAGTATATGCACGCAGGAGAGAGGGCGTGCTCGCCGGGATATTCGACAATAACGAATAATCTTTTTTCTCCTTTTTTTTGAGTTCCTCCCACCTTTTTTCAATGGGTTTGTCGACTGTTTCTTTCTGGAAGACGTGGGGATGTCTGTGATACATTTTCTGATACACCCTACTCACGACATCTTTGATATTGAAGAGGTGTTGCTCTTTACAGATCTGGGCAATAAAGACGATATGAAAGAGAAGGTCGCCTAGTTCTTCCTCGAGCATCTCAGTATTGTTTTTTTCGATGGCTTCAATTAGTTCATAGACTTCTTCCAATAAAAAGGTTTTAAAGGAGTCTATAGTCTGTTTTTTATCCCATAGGCATCCTTCATCGCTTCGCAATGTTTCCATGAGTTTTATTAACTGTGCGAATTCTTCCAAAAGGGCCACCTCTCTGTGTGTTATGAAAAAATGATTAAGCGGTTTTTATGGAAGCAACGATGAGATCGACCGTTTTTTCCATCACCTGTTTTTGTTCCTCCATAATTTTCCGACCGTTCTTCCCCATTTCTTCTCTGAGACCACTATCAAGAAGGAGAGTTATAATTTTCTCGGTGAGTTCCTGCGAGTTTTCCACCATTATGCCGGCATTATATTCAATAACCCTTCGGGCTATATCCTTGAAATTTTCGACAAAAGGTCCAAAGAGGACAGGGGTTGCAAAAAAAAGAGGTTCCAGCATATTTTGTCCGCCATAAGGAGCCAGACTTCCCCCTACAAAAGCCACCATGCTTTTCGCGTATATGTGCAACAGGTCCCCGATGGTATCGACAATAACAATATCAACATCCGAAACCGGATTATTCCTGATATTGGAATAGTATGCTACGGAGAATGATGATGACAGCGCTTTTTCAATGGCGGCAGTGAGATGTAATTCTCTCGGCGCAAGGAAGATCCTGTAGCCGGGAAAGGTATTTTTAATACTGTTTATTGTGTTATAGATATGGGGTAACTCTTGTTCTTTAACGCTGCCGAACGTGATGATGTTTTCCTTATTGCTTATACTTTCAATACCCTCCAGATCCCGAAAATATTTAATATTACCGGTGCAGATTACCTTTGCCGGATCCATGCCGATTTTGATGAATCTCTTTTTGTGTTCTTCGGATTGTGCGAAAACGAAATCAACGTGTGAAAGAACACTTTTTATAAAAAATGAAAATTTTGTGTAATTCTTGAAGGTCCTGTCCGAGATACGTCCATTAAGGATAATAACAGAACAACCCCGTTTTTTTGCCTGCCATATGAGGTTGGGCCAAATCTCGGTTTCGACGATGAGGAGAGCCTTCGGATGACCATAATTGAAAAAACGTTTCACAGAAAAAAGGAGGTCGAAGGGGAGCGCCTGTACATGAACATTCTTGCCTACCTTTTTCAGGAGAAGGTCTTTCGTATAATACGTGTTCGTGGTAATGAGGAATTTATCTATTTTCGTATGTTTGTTGATGAATTTTACGAGATTGTCTGCTATGACAGCTTCTCCCACTGATGCGGCATGGATCCAGAGGGTATTGTCAAGTTCACCCTTAGTCCCGGAAGGGAATAATCTTTCGAAAAAGTTTTTCCGTATTTTTTGACGGGTAATACCGATGAAGAGAAAAACGGGGAAACAAAGGATAGTGAATATATTATATATTATTTTCCACATACCATAGTATCCGCTTTTTCTGTAAGTAAATTGAGTTTGTTTTCGAGTTCGATTCTTTTCTGTTCGATTTCTCCGATGTTCAGGCTGTTGCTAATAGAGATTGGCTCTCCCCAGAGAAAAATAACTTTTGAAAACGGGTAAGGGAGGATAAAACTGTCCCATGAATGAAAAGTTTTTTTTTACCCGCACTGTACACTACCGGGACGATGGCTTTCCCGGAGAGGCGGGCAAGCTCTATGATACCGCTCTTTACTTTGTATCGCGGTCCCTTGGGCCCGTCGGGTGTGATGGCAATGTCAATACCCGCCTTGAGCTCATGGATGATCTCTCTGAGGGAGGAGACACTTTTTTTCTGGTAAGAACCTCGTACAGTGCCGAGCTTGAAAAAATGAATAATTCGGGTAATCAATTCACCATCGCGGTGCCGGCTGACGAGGACTTTTCCTCCTCCATTCTGTTTTGCAAAGGGCATCATGAGGAGCCTTCCGTGCCAGAAACAGACGATGAAATTAGTCCCCTTTGCCCAAGCATCCCTGATGGGTCCCTGGTTGATGTGCTCGATACGAAGGGTTATTCTGAGAAGTGCAAGAAAGAGAGCGACAACCGGTGGGAGAATGGTCAACATAGTGAAGTTTCTTATTTTCTTAGACATGGCTTTTTTTCCCTATTTTCATTATTTTCTTTTGAGGTCTGTCTTTAAACTGTAATTCATAAAGCCTTCTATAGGGTCCGTCAGCTTCTATAAGGTTATTATGAGCGCCAATCTGAACAATCTTGCCTTTTTCGAAAACGATAATCCTGTTTGCGTTGATGATGGTTGAGAGCCTGTGGGCAATGATGATCGTTGTGCGGCCCTTCATAAGGTTTTCCAGCGCTCTCTGTACTTCTACTTCCGAAACGGCGTCCAGCGAGCTTGTTGCTTCATCGAGGATGAGAATAGGTGCATTTTTGTAGAGTGCCCGTGCTATGGCAATCCGCTGTTTTTGCCCTCCAGATAGTCTTACCCCTTTTTCACCGGCAACGGTATCGTAGCCTTTGGGGAGTTTTATAATAAACTCGTGGGCAAATGCCATTGTGGCAGCCTCTTCAATCTTCTCCATATCGGGGGTAACACCATAGGCAATATTGTTTCTGATCGTATCGTTAAAGAGGATCACGTCCTGGGAGACGAGGGCGATATTTTGCCGAAGTGAGGGAAGAGTCACATCCCGAACGTCGATGCCGTCAATTTCAATGCGTCCCTTCGTAATATCATAGAACCGCGGTATGAGATTAGCCAGCGTTGTTTTACCAACACCGCTTTCTCCGACGAGAGCGATAACTTCATTTTTCTCAATGCGCAGATTGATATTATGGAGAACCATTTTATCATCGTATTTAAAGGAAACATCATTAAATTCAACGATACCTTCGACCTTTCCGAGATCGACTGCGCCGGGTTTTTCCTGGATTTCCGGCACCCGGTCGATAACCTCAAATACCCTCTGGCTTGCAGCAAGTCCCTGCTGGATGTTATGGTTCTCTTTGTTCAATTTTTTTATTGGTTCATAGAGCAACAGAAGCGCTGTAGTAAAGGAAAAAAAGCTGCCCGGTGTTGAGCGGCCCGATATGACTTCATTCCCTCCGTACCAGATGGTGATGGCGATAGCGATACCACCGATGATTTCCATGACCGGATGGGAAAGTGCCCGGATCTTTGTCCGTTTCATAATGATACGAAACATCTCCTCATTTTCACCCTTGAAGCGCTCGTTCTCATAGTGCTCCATGGAAAAGGCCTTCACAATCCTTTGGCCTGTAATGGTTTCATGGAGGAAGCTTGTGAGACGGGCTACGGACTTCTGTGTTTTTGTGCCCACTTTTCGCAGCTTTTTACCGAAGGAGACAATAGGATATATGGCTATGGGGAGTACGATAAAGGCGATCGATGCCAGCCACCAGTCCCGGTAAAAAACTACGCCCACAAGGCCGATGATGCTGAAGACATCGATAAGCACTGCTGTGACCGAGTCTGAAACGGTATTCTGGACGAGTGTCACGTCATTTATGATCCGTGAAATACTCTGACCTGTCGGTGTTTTATCAAAGTAAGAAAGCGGTTGTTGCTGGAGCCTGACAAAGAGGAGGTTCCTTATATCTGTAACCACTCTCTGACCCACATAGCCCATGAAATATGCCTGGAGGTAAAAGAAAAAACCCTTAAAGAGGAAGAGAAGGATAACGCCTGCGGGGATGAAATAGAGCATTGTTGCATCTTTTTTGATAAAGATGTCATCCATAACAAATTTTACGATGAAAGCCATAATGCCTTGCGTTGCAGACACGAAGGACATACAGATCATGGCAAAAACGAGCTTTTTCCGGTAGGGTTTGAGAAACTTAAGTAATTTAAGATAAAGCGCCATATCTATTCTCTAAAAAAGCGATAATGGTGTCTCTGGCAGATTCATAGGAGTTGTGCCTGCCCAGTTTTGTAATGATGTTTTCAATATCCCTTTTTATCTCCTCTTTTCCATTATGTACCATATAAAGTGTCTTTTCCGCAATCTTTGCGGCGTCAAGATTCTGGATGAATTCAGGGAAAACTTCTTTTTCTGCGATAATATTAGGAAGACTTATCCAGTTTACTTTTACGAGCATTTTCGCAATGAGATAGGAGAGAGGCGAGATCTGGTAAATAACGATTGTAGGGGTCCCCAGTATAGCCGCTTCGAGAGTTACGCTTCCCGATGCCACGATAGCAGCATCGCAATACGATAGCGCATTATAAGCATGATTTCTGATGACGATAGTATTCCCAAGCTTTTCTTTGAATGGTTCTAATGCGCTATCGTCGATGTTGTCTGCAAGAGGGAGAATTACATTGATTTGAGGCATACTTTTGCGTATTACATCGATAGTCTTTAATAAGACAGGCATATGTTTTATAATCTCATTTTCTCTACTTCCGGGCATAATGGTAATGATCGGTTCTCGTCTATTGATGCCAACTTTGTTCAGAAAAGCTTCCCTTGAAAGCGATGGTTTGACCGTTTGTGTAAAGGGGTGGCCAACGTATACCACATTAATGCCGAACGTTTCATAGAGTGTCTTTTCAAAAGGAAGGACGGAGATTACCTGATCGACGTATTTTTTTATTGTGAAAATACGATTTTTTTTCCATGCCCAGATTTGAGGCGGGATAAAATAAAGAACCGGTATGTTGAGTTTCTTTGCAAATCGGGCTATCTTCAGGTTGAAACCCGGGAAATCAACAAGGATGATAAGAGCTGGTTTTGTGCTCCGTATGTGTTCTTTGATCGTTTTGAATGCCCTGCGAATGTGGTGAAGTTTAGAAAAGATCTCGCTGATGCCTGTGAGAGAAATATCCCGGTAGTCATAAATTACATCGATACCTGCCAGGGAGAGGCCTGTGCTACCCATTGCGCTGAATTCAAAAGAAAAACGTTTTTTAAATGATTCCACAAGATGTACGGCGTGCATCTCACCGGAAAGTTCACCGGTGATAATAACAATTTTATTATTGAATTTTTGAAGCACGCTGTTTGTCTTTAATAAATTCTTTGATTCTGACAGCAAGAAGAAGCGCTTTAATGCCGTCAATACCTTGGACAACTGGAGGTTTCCCCCCCGCCATAGCATTGACAAACTCCCGCAATTCGTCTGCTACGGGGTCGATGCGGGTTGCTGCATATTCTTTGGTATCTGCTGTCCCGTGATTGTTTTTGATGATACTGATAAGTTTTCCCTGAAGAAGATCGATAGATAACGATTTATCTTCTTCATAAATGGTGATGCTACGCTCTTTTTTTGGTGAGATTCTGCTTGCGGTAACGGTTGCTGCGCAGCCATCGGTAAATTCAATCCTTGCAGCGGCTGCATCCAATTTGTCGGTCATAAAACATACACCCTGAGCGCTCACATCCCGTATTTCGCTCCTTACGAGTGAGAGTACCAGATCAAGATCATGTATCATGAGGTCAAGGACAACATCGACGTCAGTAGACCTCCCTGTAAAAGGGCTTATCCTGGTGGCTTCAATAAGTATTGGTTTTTGAATGAGCGGCAAAGCCTGTAGAAATGCCGGATTAAACCGTTCGAGATGGCCTATCTGAAAGATGAGTTTATTTTTCTTTGCTATGTCAACGAGCTCCTCAGCTTCAGCAGGGTTTGCTGTAATGGGTTTTTCCATAAAAACATGTTTGCCGGCATCCAAAAAGGCCTTACCGACGGAACCGTGAGTTTCTGTTGGTGTTGCGATGACAGCACCGTTACAGGAAGCGATGGCGTCGTGGTAATCTCCGTAGACCTCTGCCCCGGTGAGTTTTGACAGCTCTGCAGCAGCGGTGCTGTCTGTGTCAACGATGGCAGAAATAACAACATCGTCAAAAGTGTTTAACTTGTTGAGATGTATCCTGCCCATGTGGCCAAGGCCTATAACGGCTATCTTCAACGGCATAAACCCCTTTTGGATGATTTGATGAATTCTATTAATGTGTCAATATGTATGCTTTTTAGTTCATCCTGGATGATTTTGAGGGAAGTGCTTAAAGGCAGGGATGACCTGAAAAGAAGCTTGTATGCCTTTTTCAATTTCGAAATCTCTTCTTTGGAGAAACCGCGCCGCTCTAAACCGACAACATTGAGACCGTAAAGCTTTGCCCTGTTACCTGCGGCGATGACAAAGGGCGGCACGTCGTTGGGGACGCCCGTAAGGCCGCTTATAAAGGCATATTGACCGACCTTGCAGAATTGATGAACAGCGCAGAGGCCGCCAAAGATGACAAAATCGGCGATCTCTACATGTCCGGCAAGGGTGGCGCCGTTTGCCATGATGATATTATTGCCGACAACACAATCATGGGCGATATGGGCGTAGGCCATTATGAAATTATTATCACCTACGGTTGTGACGCTATTGCCGTGCTCAGTGCCCCGGTTAATTGTAACGTATTCCCTGATTGTATTATTCTTGCCGATTATGACCCGCGTCTCTTCGTTTTTATAGGTAATGTCCTGCGGGGGGCCGCCAATGGTTGCGAAGGGGCTGATGGTGCAGTTTTCGCCAATCTCGGTCCATCCCTGGATTGCAACATGACCGAGAAGCTTTGTGTTCTTTTTAATCTTTACATGTTCATCAATTATGCAGTAAGGACCTATTTCAACACTTTTGTCAATTTTTGCCTTTTTGTGAATGACCGCAGTGGGATGTATCACCTTATTGCTCCTTATTCATTTTTAGCATGGCCATAATCCGTGCTTCTGCGACAACATCATCATCAACAAGCGCCTTTCCGTCAAATACCCATATTTCCCGCCTGTGTCTTACAACCTCCACGATGAGTTTCAATTGATCACCGGGGATGACGGGTTTTCTGAAGCGAGCATCGTCAATTCCGGTGAAAAAGACAGAACCTTCCATGCCGGGAAAAGACTTAAAGGCAAGCACGCCGCCAGTCTGGGCCATGGCTTCAAGGATGAGTACTCCCGGCATTATAGGTCTTTCAGGAAAATGGCCGGTGAAAAAGGGCTCATTGAAAGTAACATTTTTAATCCCTACAATTCTTTTTCCCGGCTCCAGCTCTATTATCCTGTCTACAAGAAGAAAGGGATAGCTGTGTGGAAGGAGCTTCCTGATTTCATTAATATCAACCATTACCATCCTCCAGATGGAGTTTTTCTTCAATCTTTTTTATTTTCTCAAAAAGCAGGGGTAATTTCTTCAGGTAGATATTCAGTTTCAGCCATTCTTTATGAGGCATGTGAGGGGTGCCGGAGATAAGACTATTGGAAGGAACATTGCCAGTAATGCCCGTTCGTCCACCTGCCATGACGTTATCGCCGATGACGACATGGTCGCGAACACCCGTCTGACCGGCAAGAACAACGTTGCTACCGATTGAAACGCTTCCTGAAATGCCAACCTGTGAAACGATGATTGAGTTTTCGCCGATTGAAACATTATGGGCAATTTGCACGAGGTTATCTATTTTTGTACCCTTTTTAATGATCGTCTGGCCCAGTGATGCGCGGTCAATGGTGACATTTGCCCCTATTTCTACATCATCTTCTATAATTACCTTTCCTATATGAGGGATTTTTGCGTGTTTTGTTCCGTCCCATATATATCCGAAACCGTCACTTCCAATCACCGTACCGCTATGAATGGTGACATTTTTGCCGATAGTGACATTGCCATAAATAGTAACATGAGGATAGATGGTACTACCCTCGCCGATTACCGTGTTTTCACCTATATATACAAAAGGGTGAATAACTGTTCCGGCAGCGATAGCGGTTTTCTTATCCAAAAAGGCATAGGGTGAGATTGAAGCGTTGCCTGCGACTTTTGATTCTTTGGAAACAAAGGCAAGTTTGCTTATTCCGGTTTTTATTTTCTTCTGTTCTGTGAAAAGTTCCAGGGCCTTAATATAGGCAAGAACGGGCAGGTCGGTAATAATAATGTGCATATTGCTTACGCTGTTGGTAGGAAAATCCTTACCGATGATAATCGCCGATGCACGACAGTCTTTAAGATATTTTCTATAGCTGAGATGCGTAAGAAAGGTGATTTCACCTTCTTTGGCATCTTTGATGTTTGCTATACCGCTTATCTCTACATCTGGATCACCTATGAGATGACCATTTATGTGAGAAGAAATTTTCTTTAATGGAATCATTTTTTTGGTGATGCCACCGGTTTTTTGTCCTTCGAAGCTGTATTAAACAGTGCGATAATCTTGCTTGTTATATCTGCTGACGGTGCTGCAAAGAGTATGCCGGCCTGGCTTCTTTCGAGGATGAGTGTATATTTTTCTTTTTCGCCGATACTCTTAATAATATCGTCAATTTCTTTTAATATTTTTTGTGTATATTCCTGATCCTTCTGCTGCAGCTCGGACTGGTAATCGCCGTATAACCTCTGGTAGTCTTTTAGCTTGGCCTGGTACTGTTTTTCCTTCTCTGCTTTTGCTTCAGGGGTTATTGTTGCACCCTGCTTTTCGATGGCATCCTTCAATTTCTGCAATTCATCCTGTTTTGTATCGAGATTTTTTTTCAAGCGGTCTGCATCAGCAGTAAGAATTGTTTTAATCTGCTTTCCCTGATCTGACTCAAGCATAATCCTTTGCAGATCTACGTAGGCGATGTTCATAGATTGAGCTTTTGCGGTATAAGGCATGAATGAAACTGCAAGAATACAAATAAATGTGATGATATACTTCATAGTTCCTCCCTGTTAGTATTGTGTTCCGATTGCAAAGTCAAATGCATTTGATCGCTCGCCTTTTTTCGGGCGCAAATTGAAACCAAGCTCAAGCCTGATGGGGCCAAACGGTGAGAACCATCGAATACCGAAACCTGCTGTTGTTTTTAATGAGAAATCACTGGTTTTGTCAAATGCATTTCCAGCATCGAAAAAGATAACTCCCTTGAGACCTGCTGGTTTATATATGGGGAAGATCCATTCAAAATTAGCGTAAGCCTGGTTTTTGCCCCCTATCGGTTCTTCGTTGGCATCGAGAGGGCCTGCCTCTCCGTATTTGAAACCCCGAATAGTGCTGATACCACCAACATAGAATTTCTCATAAATCGGTACCTCTTTCCCGCCATATGGCCGGATCATCCCGGCAACGCCTTTTACGAAGAAGGCGCTGTCAAGAAATTTTAAAGGAAAATATCTCCCGTAGGATCCGACGATACTGATAAAATTATTGTCACCGGAAAAGGGACCTCCTGCAACTTCTGTGGTTATATCAGCATTTATTCCCTTTGTGGGGTTCATGATATCGTCTATTGTATTTTTTTGTATTCCAAAGCTGACCGCACTGGTCATACTTGAACCTTCCTGTGCTTTAACATATGAGCTTGCGCTGTCTTCAATATTGGTGACGTTTGTGTTTTCTAACCTGTATCGTGTAGATGCCTTTATGTAATCCGTGAGGGGTCTTATGAGCGATACGCTGCCACCCTGTTTATTGTAATTATAGGTGTCGAAAATTCTTTTGAAATCAAAAACGCTGAAACCGGCGGAGAGCTTTTTGTCAAAAATATAGGGTTCAAGATAGGTAAAGCGGTATTGTTGTGTAACACCCCCCAAAGAAGCATCAAGTATTACCTTTCTCCCTGTTCCCAGGAAGTTTTCCTGCGCAATCGAACCGGAAAGCAATGCCTTTTCAGTAGTGCTGTATCCTGCCCCAATACTGATTGATCCTGTAGGTCTTTCTTCAACAGTGAGGTCAACATTGACCTTATTGGGGTCTTCAGTTTTTATTATTTTCAAATCTGTATCTTTAAAAAAGGTCGTGTTTTTTAGTTTCCTTTTACTTTCCTTAAGGTATGATGACGAGAATCTGTCGCCTTCGGTGATCTTTAATTCTCTCCGTACAACCTTGTCACGTGTCTTTGTGTTACCTAAAATATTAATTCTATTGAAATATACTTCCTGCCCCCGGGTCATGCTGTATGTCAGGTTTACGCTCTTCGAGCTTTCATCAATGAGGGTAAGGGGTACTACTTCGCAAAAAGCATAGCCCTGGTCCTGGTAGAGGTCGGTAAGTGTCAGAACATCTTCATGAAACAAGCTTGATCTGAAGGTATTTCCTGTTTTTGTCTTCAGTTTTTTAACTAATTCATCCTTGCCGAGGGTTAAATCACCGGCAAAATCTATTGTTCCGACTTTATACATATCGCCTTCATCAACGGGTATTTTGATTGTAATGGTTTTCCCGTTTTTTGAGACGGTAATGTCGGGAACCCCTATGTTAATTTTTACATAGCCATTGTCATTATAGAAAGATTCGAGGTATTTACGATCTTCTTCGAGGGCGTCTCCATCAAGAATACCCGAACCGGTCATCCAGGAAAGGATCCCCTTTTCCTTTGTCCGCATATAGTTTTTTAGAACGCTTGCCTTGAATACTTTGTTCCCGGTAAAGGTGATTTTTTTCACGTATGCCTGTTTGGGCTCTTCAATATTGATATTTACCGTTGCGTTATATTCTTCTCCATAATCTATTCCATAATCTATCTTTATTGCGTAGTATCCTTTGCTGGAGTAGAATTTTTTCAATTCATCGATGCTTTCTTTGACTCTTTCAGTGTTGAGAACGGTATTTGTCCGTATTTTTAATTTTTCTGAAAGATCAGGAGTCTTTATCTGCTGATTCCCGGAGATGAAAATTGCCCTAATGGTAGGTCTTTCAACAACTATGAAGGTAATGCTTTTCCCCTTGTCAGTGTCCTTGATATCAATTTGTACGTCACTGAAGAAGCCGGTTTTATAAATATTTTTCATATCCATCCGGATTTTGTCGAGGTTATATGTTTCTTTTTCCTTTGTTTTTATATTGTTGACTATAACACCGGTGTCAATTTTTTCGTTACCCGTGATATCTATCTTGAAGATTGTAGGAGCATCCTGGGCCAAAAGCGGGAAAGGAGATACCATAAGACATAATAAAATCAGAATAATTTTTGTTTTATTCATATGATTAGGAAAATTAACAGAAAAAGCATGTATTGTAAAGGCAAAAAATAATTGATTAATTGCATATGGAATTGTAGTTATAAGGTATGGTATCTAACACATTCATGTTTCTCTATCCTTTCTGGATAATTATGTCTGGAGTTCTTTTCGCTTATCTGTCTATTA
The DNA here is from genome assembly GCA_013824645.1 of Syntrophus sp. (in: bacteria). Lineage (GTDB taxonomy): Bacteria > Desulfobacterota > Syntrophorhabdia > Syntrophorhabdales > Syntrophorhabdaceae > PNOF01. Next base: position 22,767 of record PNOF01000018.1, read on the forward strand.
AGCTGATCAAGAACAATACTTTTGCATTCTTCATACCTATTTTATCAATTCTCAGTTCGTTTTTGGTTTTTCTGGTCTATTTATCTTTTACTGAACCCTTGTAAATCAGATATTTTTACCATTTTGTTGTCTTTGAATTAAATTCTCTCAGTATATTCTTTTGTGTATTGGCCGTGGGGGCTGCGCTTCCACTGTTATTTGTTTACTCCTCCTTTATGGAGATAAAAAAGCCCTAAAAATTGATATTAAGCCGGTATTTTTGTTTTCTTTTATCGGTATTTTTCCATCAATGGGGTTATTGGGCAGATGGATCTTTTTTCAGTCCCACTCTTTTGCAATGGACTGGTTCTCATTGTCCGCAGTATTCATACTTCTGGTGAATTTATCCTCCATATTATATCACCTTAAATGGCTGTCTGTGCTATGGCAAAGAATACAAACAAATAATTACAAAACGTCATTACGCGTCAAATGTCTCTACGGCTGTCTCTTGCTCTGTTTGTTGGGTCCACTTTGTTTTATGAGGCAGTTTAATAGGTTTTTTCTTTTACTCAGTTCATATCTCTACTAAGTCGCAGTATTTATTATAGACAAATATTTTTTAGCATTATGCTCTTTTACCGGTGTTTACCTACGTTGGTCTTTTTGCACATAGCTGATAACGGGCAAGCATTGCAGAGCGGCGATATGGGCTTGCAGATACGTTTCCCGAAGGTGACAAGGAGTGTATTGTATGTGATCCAGTATTGTTTGGGGAGAACCTTCCGTAAAGCATCTTCAGTGCCGTGAGGATTTTTTGTTGATACGATACCCAGCCTGTTTGATATTCTGTGAACATGGGTGTCAACACAAATACCGGGTTTGCCGAAACCTTCGGTAACGACGAGATTTGCAGTCTTTCTTCCCACACCTTTTATTGTCAACAGTTCATCAATTGAATCAGGTACAAGGCCATCATACTTTTCGATAATCAGTCCGGAGACATTTCTCAGTGTCTCTGTTTTGTTTCTGTAAAAGCCGACAGGATAAATAAGCTTTTCAAGTTCGTCTGCGGGGATTTTTAGTAATTCCTGCGCTGTTCTTGCCCGCCGGGTCAGTCTCGCCATGGCTTCTTCTGTTACTTCATCCTTTGTCCTGAGACTCAGGAGAGTACCGACAAGCACAAGAAAGGGGTCTCCCTTTTCCATCTGAGAAATCTTCGTTACAGATGGCACGTCTTCGTGAAAAAGCCCTTCTAATGTTTTCATCATTTTCTTAAAGGAAAAGATCATAATTTTACCTGTTATTTCAGAGCCCTTATATACTCAATCCATTTCTTCATTTCTTTCGTGTGTGTCCCCTCCCAATAAACCTTTTTACATGAGGGGCATCTTTTAAAACCCTCATGGTGATGGTAAACATATTCAGGTACATGTGCTTCAATATCCTCTTTCGCTACAGATTCGAGGAGCGTATTGCATTCGATACACCGTTTCATAAAGGCTTCGGGGTTAATAAAGGGCTGGATAAGGTTTCTTATTTCATTGAGCTGTTCCTCAATTGTATCAGAGCGGATGAAAATAAAGGGTTGGCACGGGAATGCTTTTGTTCTTTTTGTAAAGAAAAAAGGAAGGTCAGCTGCATCTTTATATGGCTCTAATCTGTAAGGATCTTTTATGGAGACAGTGTCGAGGCCAAGGATCCTCAAATGTTTTGCAAGATTTCCAAGCATACTGTCGCAGATAAATCTCATCGGGCGACAAGCGCTCTGGCAACCTTATTGGCTTTGTCCATGAGTTCCTCTTCACCGGGGACATACCTGTTTTCCATGAGGATTTTTCCCATACAGATTACGGTGTCGACAACGGTGCCGTTTGACGCGTAGACAATGTCCGAATAGATATCAAAGTTGGGGACAAATTCAGGTCTTGCGAGGTCTATAAGGATAATATCAGGGGCATTACCAACCTTTATTTCCCAACTGCCGAGACGAAATATATTGGCTGCTGTTTTGGTGGCTAAGTCAAAAGTTTCCCCGGCGGGCAGTGTGGTGGGGTCATGAGAACAGAATTTCGCCAGAAGGGATGCGAATTTCATTGTTTCTATAATATCGAGATGGTTATTTGATGCGCACCCGTCGGTACCAAAACAATAGGGGATTCCCTCTGTTTTCATAAGCACGTAGGGAAAAATCCGGTCTACCGACAATTTAAGGTTAGAGACGGGGACGTGAACGAGTTTTACTTTATTATCCTTGATAATACGGGTGTCCGGTTCGTTGAGCATACACCCGTGACAGCCGATATACCGCTCCGAAAGGAGGTTGATTGAATCGAGAAACTCAACAGGCGTTAATCCGTACTTTTCCATGGAGAAACCTGTTTCGTTCGCTGTTTCTGCAAGGTGCATATGGACGAGAATATTTTCCTTTTCCGAGAAATCCCTTATCCACTCCAGACTCTGTTTTGAGACGGTATAGATCGCGTGGGGTCCGAAGGTAAATGTAACAGAAGGCTGGTATTTCTTCGACAGTTCAAAGAGTTTTATATTCTGCTCGATCTGTTCTGTGCTTTTCTTCGGGTCGAACATGTCGATGAAGACGGCGCTTATAAGTCCCCGTATACCCATGTCGGATGCGGCTTGAGCTGTTGCTTCCCAATGCCAGTACATATCGTTGAAAACGGTAATGCCGTTCTTGATCATCTCAAGACAGGCAAGCTTTGCCCCCCAGTATACATCTTCAGGGGTCAGTTTTGCTTCTAAGGGCCATATCTTTTCCTCAAGCCAGCTTTTCAGCGGCATATCATCGGCATAGCCCCTGAAAAGCGTCATGGCGGCGTGTGTGTGACCGTTGATAAATGAGGGCAGAGCAGCCTTGTTCTTACCGTTGATGATCTTATCGGCTGGGCGGGTACAGTTTACACCTATCTCTTCGATAGTGCCGTTGTTTATAAAAATATCCCTTATACTGCCGTCGAGGAGTACATCTTTTATGAGTATTTTCATGGAATGCCTTTTTCTATCAGAGTTTTTATTACTTCTTCGATGATGCCAATGTTCTTAACAATGTTTTTCTGTATTTTTTCCATGGTAAGGGGGATTTTAACGATACCGTTGCAGTAGTTATCAATGGAACAGAGACTTGTGTAGGGAATGTCGTATTCCATAGACAGCGTTGCTTCTGAAGCCATGGTCATGCCGATAATATGGCCGTAACCTTTAAGCATCCTGATCTCTGCCTTTGTCTCAAGCCTTGGCCCTATGGTTTGGATGTAGATGCCTCCAAAGCGGAGATTAGCTGTATGTTCTTTGCAGAGGTTATAGAGTGATTTGCCAAGTTTTTTATCCATGCCGGGTACCATGAATCTCATCTCTTTATCAAAAAAGGTATCTATATGCCAGATGGATATGAAATCATCGGGAACCATAAAACTGCCCGGTTTTAATGCTGTCTTCAGGCTCCCAACGGAATTAATTGCGATGATAGTGTCTACCCCCATGTTTTTCAGGGCCTCGATGTTGGCCTTGTGATTAATCTTGTGCGGGGGGACAGCGGGCTCTCCGTGTCTCTGAAGAAATACCGTATTTCCATCTATCATTACCTGTACGGTTCCGTGGGCTGTTTTGACTCGTTCTGTTTTCCAGGAAGAAAAGATCGTGGAATTCATCAATGATGTACCGCCGATGATAGCGGTGACGGGTGTTTTAGATCCTTGTTTTTTCATACTTTTTCCTTAATTAGCATGAGGAATTCCTCTTCGCCTATAATTTTGATGCCCAGGGTTGCCGCCTTGTCTAATTTTGAGCCCGCTTCTGTCCCGGCAACGACAAAATCAACCTTCCTGCTTATTGAGGGGGCTGTTTTGCCGCCCATTTTTTCCACGGTCTTTCGCGCTTCATCACGGGATATACCGTGCAAAGTGCCGGTGAATACGAAGGTGAACCCCCGTAATGCTTTTGTTCCTGCCTGTTTGTATTCAATGAAAAGGCCCGCTGTGAGTATACGTTCAATGGTATCGGTATTTTTTTTATCTTTTAAAAAGGAGATGATGCTGCCTGCCACTTCAGGTCCTATTTCAGGGATTGAAAGGAGAGTCTCCGTGTCTGCTGCCACGAGTGTATGAATACTGCCGTATCTTTCCGCGAGAAGAACCGAAATGTGCTCACCTACATGTCTGATACCAAGCGCAAAAATGAAACGGCTGAAGGACCTGTTCTTTGAAGCATCAATGGCGTCAATGATATTCAGAGCCGATTTGTCGGCCATCCTTTCAAGGGCGCTGAGGTCTTCTTTTTTCAGGTAGTAAAGGTCGGACACGTCTTTGATGACCTTTTTGTCTACCAATTGTTCCACAAGCTTTGTTCCCAACCCGTCAATATCCATGGCCCTCTTGGAAGCAAAGTGCTCGATACTGCCTTTGATCTGGGCAGGGCAGTTTATATTAACGCAGCGTCTGATTGCCTCGCCCGGCGGTCTTATGACAGCCTCGTTGCAAACCGGGCAGGTATCATGCATTTTAAAATATTTTTCCCTGCCTGTCCGTTTCTCCTCAATAACCCTTACCACTTCAGGAATAACATCTCCGGCCCTGGTAACGACAACAGTATCGCCGATCATGATGCCCTTTCGTTTTATTTCATCTTCATTGTGCAGGGTTGCCCTCGATACTTCCACTCCGCCTATTGTCACAGGGGTGAGGACTGCAACTGGGGTGAGCGCCCCGGTCCTTCCCACACCGACAATAATATCTTCAATAATAGTTATTTCTTCCCGTGCCTCGAATTTAAAGGCAATTGCCCAACGGGGGGAGCGGGAGATGGCGCCGAGCTGGTTTTGCAGTGCAATATGATTTACTTTTATGACAGTGCCGTCAATCTCGTAGGGGAGTTCATCTCTGATGCCTTCGATGTAGTGATAATGGGTTATGACTTCATCGATACCCCGGCAGAGTTTTGTTAAGGGGTTTACGCGAAACCCCCATTTTTTTAGAAACTGGAGGAACTGCTCATGGGCTGCGAAGGTAATGCCCGTGATTTGTCCTGCGGCATAGCAGAAGATGTTCAGCTTTCTTCCGGCCATCACCTTCGGGTCCAGCTGCCGGATAGAACCGCTCGCCGCGTTTCTCGGGTTTGCAAAGAGGGACTCTCCTGAGAGCTCCCGTGCCTCATTGAGGGTAAGAAACTCTTTCTTTCCCATGAAGACTTCTCCCCGTACCTCAAGCCTTTCCGGAACAGAAGTTTCGGCGTCTGATAAAAGACTTAGCGGGATTGACCTGATCGTCTTCAGATTCTGTGTCACATCTTCGCCAATATAACCATCGCCCCTTGTAGATCCCAGTGTGAAAACACCGTTTATATAGACGAGTTCAACCGCCAGGCCGTCAATCTTTACCTCAATCACGTAATCCACACTGTCGGTCTCAAGCAGTTTTTTTGTCCGTTTATCAAAATCCTTTATCTCTTCGACGGACATGGCGTTCTGGAGGCTCAACATGGGTATTGTGTGGGAAACAGATGAAAAAGCATCAAGCGGCTCCGCCCCTACTCTCTGAGTTGGCGAACTGGCGTCATATAGTTCAGGATATTGAGCTTCGAGCTCTGTGAGTTCGCGAAAGAGCCTGTCATATTCCGCGTCGGAAACGAGAGGGTCATCAAGCACGTAGTACCGGTGGTTGTGGTATTCGATACTTTTTTTGAGGTCTGTTATTTTTATTTTTGCCTGTTCTCTGTCCATATTTATCTGTGTTCTACTGTGCGACGTAACGCCTTAGAATGTATCATATACCATACAATATTTTGTAGTCCAGAGAATTAAATTCCCTGCCTATGTGCGAAATTTCTCTTGACAAATTGCTCATATGAATATACTTTTGCTAAGTTTTGCCTAATTCAGACAATGAGGTTAGCACGTGTTTAAGTCGTTAAAACTTCGGTTTGTACTTATTTCTGTTTTTCTTGTGATATCTATTGTTTATTGCCTGCCCAATCTTTATGAACCGGGAGGCGATCTCAAAAAGTATCTTCCCTCCGACAAAATCCGACTGGGACTTGACTTGAAGGGAGGCATGCACCTTCTCCTTGAGCTTGACATGGTCAAGCTTATGCAGAATATGGTAGATAGGAAGTTTAACTCCTTGAAAGACACAATGATCAGCGATGGTGTTCGCTTTCTCGGTCTCGAGAAAAAAGAATTTTCCGTGATCGTTACAATACAGGCCGAGCAGAAAGAAAAGCTCTACAATCTTGTGGGGAGTAAATTCCCTGATTTAAAAGCGGGTGCTTCAAAAACCGATGGGGACAAAATCCATCTCGAATTCCTCTTACCCGAAAAAGAGTTGTCTGCAATAAAAGAGAACGCTGTTAGTCAAGCCCTTGAAACGATACGGAACAGAATAGACCAGTTTGGAGTTTCTGAGCCGGTTATCGTAAAACAGGGTGAAAATCAGATCCTTGTTCAATTACCCGGTGTGAAAGACCCCCAGAGGGCATTGGACTTGATCGGAAAAACAGCCCAGCTTGAGTTTAAACTTGTTGACGAAGATAATATGATAAAGGTGCAGGCAAGCGGCATAGCGCCCGAAGGGAGCGAGCTGCTTACGATAAAGACGAAAAACAGAGAGACAGGTATCGGTACCACAACGCCGATACTGCTTAAAAAACAGAGTATCTTAACGGGTGACCTCCTGACCGATGCGAAAGTGAGAATCGGAGGAGATTTTGGTAATGAGCCCTATGTTGCCATAGAATTCAATAGTGAAGGCGCGAGACTTTTTGATCAGGTTACTGCAGCGAATACAGGAAAGAGATTGGCAATCATCCTCGATAATACCGTCTATTCAGCGCCGAATATCAAAGAAAGGATATCAGGCGGTAAGGCATCTATTACCGGTGGATTTACCATGGATGAAGCGAAGGACCTTGCCATTGTTCTCCGCGCAGGAGCCCTTCCGGCCCCCGTGAAGGTCATCCAGAATATCACCATAGGGCCGTCACTGGGCCAGGATTCTATCAAAAAGGGTTTGCAGGCATCAGCCCTCGGCGCCATCCTCGTTATTCTCTTCATGGTCTATTATTACAGACTGTCAGGGGTTGTTGCCGACATCGCTCTTTTTCTCAACCTTATTTATCTTCTGGGTGTCTTCAGCTTATTCAAATTTACGATGACCCTTCCCGGTATAGCAGGTATTATTCTCACCATGGGAATCGGTGTTGACACAAACGTCATCATCTTTGAGAGAATCAGAGAAGAGCTGCGGCTTGGTAAAACAGTAAGAGCAGCTATTGATAGCGGTTATTCAAGAGCATGGCTCACCATTATCGATGCCCACGTTACGACGCTGATTACGACCGTTGTGCTTTTCATTTTCGGCACAGGCCCGATCAGGGGATTTGCCCTGACATTGAGCATCGGTATTGCCATAAACCTTTTCACTGCTGTCTTCGGATCGAAGATGATCTTTGACTGGATCATTACAAAATACAAGCCAAGGAGTTTGAGCATATAATGGGGTTTCGTGAAATTATAAAAGGCACCAATATTGATTTTATCGGCTTGCGAAATAAGACATTTATTTTTTCTGCGGTACTTCTGCTGCTTGGTTGCATCGCTTTTGTAATGGTTTCCATGGGAAAGGCCAATCTCAGTGTCGATTTTACCGGCGGCACGAATCTCCATCTCAGATTTCAGGAGACAATAGGTATCGGACAGCTTAGAAGCGCTTTAATGGACAACGGTATGCACGATGTGCAGATACAGGAAGTGAGCGGAACAAAAGAGTTTCTTGTTAAAACGAAGTTTTTTGATTCGGAAAAAGAGAAAGTCCAGGATAAGATTTTTCAGATATTATCAACACAATTGCCGGGTAAGAAATATGATGTTTTAGAAAGCAACATGGTTGGTTCTGCTGTCGGTAATACCCTTAAACAGCATGCCATCATAGCGGTTGTCATATCTCTTATAGGAATAATCGTATATATTGCCTGGAGATTTACCTTTATATTTGGAGTTGCCGCTACTATTGCTACCTTCCATGATGTCCTTGTCATGATGGGTATTTTTTATGTATTGGGCAGGGAAATGAACATTCTTTTTATTACTGCTCTTTTGACTATAGCAGGCTATTCGCTTACCGATACAATCGTTGTTTTTGACAGGATTCGTGAAAATATGATGAAGATGAAAACGAGAGCAGATCTCGGGGCTGTTATAAACGCCAGCATTAATGAGGTCTTGAGCAGGACTATCATAACCTCTCTTACTGTCGTTCTTGTCATTGCCGCGCTCCTCTTTATCGGAGGTAAGGTACTTTTCGACTTTTCGCTGGCCCTTCTCATCGGCGTGTTCATCGGGACATATTCTTCCATATTTGTAGCAAGCCCCCTTATTTTTCTCTGGAGAAAAAAACTCCGTTAAGATACATCGTTAATTATCAACCCGAGATATACATTGACTGCAGGGTCTTTTCTGGAAAACAATCCCGGAGGATTGCATGAAGGCAAGCCTTGAAGATGTATTAAAAGAAAAAGAACAGGAACTCAAGCTCTACGAAAGGTTCTTACATCTAAAAACCTTTTGCAAAAAAAAAGTTTTCTCCGGTGTTAACCTTCCCCTTCAGCATCACGTCGAGATTTTAAAAGAGTTTCTGGAAAAGATTATTCCCGATCCGAAGGACAGAACAGAAGAGATGTTTTCCGGAGAGATATTCGCCCTTCTCGGGACTCTCTATCTCCATGATGTCGGATTTATTAAAGGCTTTCCATGGTCCGTTAACAGGGAAATACTGGATTTTATTGACGGCAAAGGCAAAGAGATCTTTCTGAATTATGAAATAGGCAGGAAGTTGAATATACCTGAGAGCGCCATCGAGATCATCAATTATTTGAGCTATTCGCATATTGTCAGCAAAATACCCGCGGAATGGGAAATATCCGACAATGGCGCAAGGGCTATTATCCGGAACCCGATTACCTTAGAATCTATTTTCAATTTTACTCACCTCCTCGTCGATATTTTTTATTCCGACATCAGGCTTTTATCTCTCAGACGATATGAAGTGCCCCGGATGATTTTGAGGTCTGATGAGGCTATTATCGACATCGACAACAAGGAAGGAATCATAAATATACAATACAAAGCCATATCCCCTTATGAGATTCACGTATTAAAGAAGGCAAAAGGATATGTGGAAAATATGTTTGCACACCTTAAAAATAATGCAAACGGAAGGCTTGGACTTCAGTACAAGGAGATTATATGGGATATTACCAGCGATTTTTCTTATGATGCTCCTGGAGAACTGGTGATTTCTCAGGATAATGAGATCGGGGCTCCTCCATCGGGAAGATGGGATGAATCGGCGATGATATTAGACAGGCTTTTTGATTATGGATATGCCATGGTTATCGGTGATGCCTGTTCGGGCAAGACGACAGTATTGAAGTCTTTTGTGGCGCCGCAGTTACTTCATGTGAGTCCCAATGTGTTTTACTGTGAAATATGGTCTCATGCGACCAGCGAAATAGGGGATGTAATCAGCCAAAAGCTTAAACATGAACGCTATGGAAAACTTGATATTGTCTCTCTCTGCAAGAAGCTCCTGGAGGAGGCTCCCTGTTTTATTATCCTTGATGCAGCGGAACGATTTGCTTTGTTGAGTGTGGCGGAGAGAGAAAAATTGGAAAGGTTTATTGATTTCTGTATGGGAGAGAAAAATATATATCTCCTTGTCTGCGGTAATAAGGAATCTTTTTTAGATTGGCATCAACTGTTTCACGGAATCAATTCTTCAGCATTCTACGAAATAAAAGCTATGGAAGGAAAACGTTCAGAGATAAATGAGCACCTTAAAAAGACATTAGAGGACCTCCTGCCGCAGCTGAATGATACCTCTGAATTCAGATTAATGATGGCGGCTCTTATTGATACACATGAAAAGATGCTTACAAGGTATACATTAGAAGAAATAATGCGTGCAACCTCTCTCCCCGGGGAAACCATCATTTCATACATTACCGCCATGAAAGAAAAGAAGATTCTGAGAGAGACGGAGTTTCAGGGAAGGACCTACTATTCGTTAGCGAACAGGCATCTTGAGGAGCCCCTCTATGCCTTATTGCACCTTGATGTTTTTGAGGAAAAGAAAAAGATACAGAATATGCTCAATCATTTCATCGGCACTGAAAGCTTTCTTGACGATGAATCATTGATGCTCGTCGATGCGTTAAAGGAACAGATGGTATTCACAAAGGAAGAGATCGGCCTCATTCTTGGAAGTCTCCTTGCTCATCAAAAGGATGGTACGTATTTTTTTACGAAGGCAAAAAAAGACGGGCAGGGGATTAGTATCCAGCCAATCCTGAGACTGCTCCATACTGATGATGCTGTCGCCAGGACAAAAGCAGTACAACTCCTTGCAGATATAGGCGACAAGGAGATGGTAAACCCCTTGCTGCGCCATTTGAAAAAGGAAGATATTCCCGAAGTGAAAGACCTTATCGTTAAAGCCGTAGGTCTTACAGGAAAGAAAAAGGCAATCATTGCCATTATCAATATCCTCAGGGAAATAGGCGATAGCGCATTAAGACTGAGCGCTATTGAATATTTTTATTCCATATCAGATGGTGATGGTCGCCGGATGCTCCTTGCTATTAAAGAAACCGAGGAGGATCTATCAATTGTCTACAAGATAGATCAACTGCTCTCTAATCCGGAGGAATCCGGGTAATTCCGTGCATATAGGGTCTCAATACTTCCGGCACTGTTATGAAGCCGTCTTTTGTCTGAAAGTTTTCCATAACCGCCATAACCGTCCTTCCTATAGCAAGACCTGATCCGTTCAGGGTATGCAGGAGATCAATTTTTCCGTTTGATTTTCTGTACCTGATTTTTGCTCTCCGTGCCTGAAATGATTCAAAGTTGCTGCAGGAGGATATTTCCCGGTAGATATTTTGTCCCGGAAGCCAAACTTCTATGTCGTATGTTTTTGCAGAGGAAAACCCGATGTCACCGGTACACAAAAGGGAAACCCGGTAGTGGATGTTCAGTTTTTTCAGCACATCTTCGGCATCGAGGAGCAAACCCTCAAGCTCATTATAGGAATTATCGGGGTGGGCAAATTTGACGAGTTCCACTTTATTAAACTGATGCTGCCGCGTTAAACCGCGTGTATCTTTGCCGTGTGCCCCTGCTTCTTTCCTGAAGCAGGGTGTGTATGCAACGAATTTAATAGGAAGCTCTTCTTCTTTCAGGATTTCATTGCTGTAGATATTTGTCACAGGGACTTCGGCGGTGGGAATGAGGAAATAATCAAGACCTTCAAGGCGAAAGAGTTCTTCTTCGAATTTCGGTAACTGCCCGGTGCCGGTCATGGACTCGCGGTTTACCATGAAGGGCGGGAGGACTTCTGTGTAACCGTGTTCCCTGGTGTGAAGGTCGAGCATGAAATTGATGAGGGAACGTTCGAGGAGCGCGCCGTATGATTTGTAGAGGGTAAACCGTGATCCTGTAATCTTGGCAGCCCTTTTAAAATCAAGGATATCGAGCTTTTCTCCCAGGTCCCAGTGCGGGATAGGTTCAAAATCGTAGGATGGTTTCTCACCCCAGGTTTTGACCACTTTATTGTCTTCGTCTCCATTCCCTATGGGAACCGATTCATGGGGAAGGTTAGGGATGACGAGGGTCATATCTTCCCATCCTTTCTCGATGACCTTCAGTTCTTCTTCGCTGCTGCTTATTTTTTTCCCCAGCGCTTTCAGGTGTTCTATCTTTTCCGCAGGGGTTGCCCCGGTTTTCCTTGATTTGGCAATTTCATCGGAGAGGGCATTCTTTTCGTTTTTCAACTTCTCCGATTCCTGAATGAGTTTTCTTCTTTTTTCATCAAGGCTGACGAGCCTGCCCGTATCAAAGGCAGCGCCTCTTTTTTTGAGACTTTCTTCTACGATACCAATATTTTCTCTGATGAGTTTTGGATCAATCATTTAATCCTCCAGCAGATCTTTATTAAATTCTATCGGTTTATAGGTATAGACCGTACCGTTCAGCGTATAGGATGGCTGCCCCTCAACAAGGAACTGCACTTTGTTGGCATTCCTGAAGCTTCCCAGAAAAGAGTTTACAATTGAGAATGTTTTAAGGATCTCCGCCATGGGTGAAATTTTCCCCTCTGCAATATCTTTCGAGAAGTTGAGATACATAATATTGTCGGAATCCACAACAAGATCATTCAATGTCAGCGTTTCGGGGATACTCTTCAGTGACTTCAGACTCTTTATAATAAGATCCCCTTTTTCTTTATCGCTCAGAGCGTTCTTGATGTCAATTTTCTTTTCCACAAGTTTGCTGAAACCTGCCGGATAGTAGACCGATAGAGTCTCCTTCGGAACGATGGTGATGATTTGCTGCGGTTTTTTCGTCCATAGGTCCCTGTAATGATATCCTAAGGCGACTATTGCAAGGATGATGACAACAATCAGTATGATGATGAGGTATTGATTCTGCTTTGGTTCTTTTTCAAACTTCTGGTATTGCTGGACATAGATATTGGGCATCTTTTTCTTACTCATTTGCAGAATCCCCCGATGCCTCTTTCAGGAACTCTTTTGCCTTCATGACCCTCAAGAGAGGATAAATAGCGGAGTTTCTGTATGCATCGACAAAGTGCTCATGAATCTCCTTTTTGAACGCGGCGCTCATATCTTCCAGGATGATTGTATAAAAATCATTACAGAGGGCATCAAAGGCCGTGGCGAGGACGCAGAAATGGGTATTGATGCCGCAGACGGCAACGGTATCGATGTCTAAAGTTCTCAGGGTCTGGTCCAGATCGGTTTTGAAGAAGGCGCTGAACCTGCGCTTATCCAGGATGATGTCTGTTGTTTCCGGTTCCAGATCGGACAAGGGTTTTGTGCCTTCCGTTCCCCGGATTGCATGGGGCTTCATCCGGCCCTTGAAGATGAAATCCTTTTCCAGAAAGCTGTCACAGGCAAATATAACCGGTATTGAGAGGGCCCGGCATTTTTTTAAGGTGTCCCGTACAAGGGGTATGATCTTCTCGTCTTCCCGATCACCCTTCCTCTCTTTACTATAGTTGCCTTCGAGCATATCGACGATGATGACGGCAGGTTTCATAATGTGCCCCCGTTGGCCTTCTCTAAAAAGAGTTTCACGAAATTTTTATTAATCATTAATGCAAGTTCTTCTTTGTCTTTGTTTCTGATGGCGGCCATCTTTTCAATGGTGAGCTTAACAAAGTGAGGGACATTGCGTTTTCCTCTGTGGGGATGAGGCGTGAGAAAGGGGGCGTCGGTCTCGGCGAGTATCCGGTCGTCAGGGATATACCCCACAACCTTCATAAGCTCTTCATTATTTTTGTATGTGATTGTCCCTGGTATGGATATATAAAAGCCCATATCAAGAAACCTTTTAGCATAGTCCAGGTCGTAGGAATAACAGTGGATTACTCCGCCCTGTGGGCTTCGGTAAGTATCCTTGAGGATCTCCAGGGTCTCTTCCCTGGCGCTCCGGGAATGGACAATAATAGGCATGCAGACTTCCTGCGCCAGCTTCAGCTGTTCTCTGAAGGCCCTGATCTGGACATCTTTCGGAGAGTAGTTTTTAAAGAAATCGAGACCGACTTCTCCATAGCCTACTATTTTTGGATGTTTCGCAAAGAGCCTTATCTTATCGGCAACGGCCGGATTAAACTCTGCGCCGTTGTGGGGGTGTATACCCATTGCGCCGTAGACAGCAGGGTATTTATCAACGATCCCGATGACCTTATCAAAGTATGATTCTTCGGTGCCGACGGTGAGCATGTATTGAAGACCCTCTTGCAGGGATTTTTGAATAACGGCATCTCTGTCCTTATCGAATGATTCCATTTCAAGATGGCAGTGGGAGTCAACGTACATGGTTCTCTTATAACATATTCTGCCTGGCCGTTCAATGACAGCCGCAGTGCGGCAAACGGAGCGGTTATGAATAACAGTTGCGCAAATCCTGTATTCGATATACTCTGACTTAAGAATGCTGCCTGAGAAAAGAAAGAAAAAAGAGAAGCCTGCCGGTATCTCGGAGAAGGTAACCCGCCTCTTGGAGCTCTATTCCATTATTGCGGAAAACAGATACCCCTCCATTGATTCCCTCGTAGCGCACTTTGGTGTGACCCGCAGGACTGTCCACCGCTATCTGGAGATTATCAGGGCCATCGATGCTATTGACTTTGACCCGGATCGGAAGGGCTATTTCTTCGCCTCCGGCAGCCGTCTGAAAAAGCTCGTTATCTCCAGAGATGATCTGGCGACCCTCCTGACCACAGGTGAGGCCGTGTCTCATCTCGGAAAGACCTTCCAGAATAATTTTCAGAAGCTCACTGAAAGGATGTTTGCAGGGGCTTCGAAGATTTCCCCGGAAGGAAAACTTCCCATCATTGTGCGGACGCCCAATACCGTGCAGGGCGGCAAGCTGGAGGAGTGTTTAAGTGTTCTCCCTGTCTGCATTCAGGAAAAGCGCTCTGTCGATATTATTTACCACACACGGGGCCAGTCTCAGGAAACAACGCGGACCGTTGATCCCTATGGTCTGGTCCTCTATGAAGGTGTCTGGATACTCATCGGCTATTGCAATCTCAGAAAACAGATACGGAGCTTTGCCCTCGACAGGATCGTCCGTATCGAGGGCCGCAACCGCTATTTTGCGACCCGTGACGACTTTAACCTCGAAGAATACCTCTCCCATACCTGGGGCATCATCGACGGTGAAGAGGCCAGTGTTGTGGTGCGATTCACAAAGGATGCCGCCGATTATATCCTTCGCAGAGACTCCTGGCACCCCTCGGAAAAAAGAAAGATCCTCCCGGGTGGAGGCGTGGAACTTCAGTTCGCTGTGGCAGGCACTCTTGAGATTAAAAAATGGATCTATTCCTGGCTTCCCCATGTGGAAGTCATAAAACCCCTCTCTCTTCGTAGACAAATCCACAAAGAATTAGCTCAAGCCGCCGCATCCCATTTATAAATAAAATTTATTACCGGTGACATACTGTTGTCACACCCACCCCTTATACTATCTCTATCAAATGCGATAAAAGGAGTATATGACCATGATATGTCAGACGGCAGAGAAAAAAAGAACAACAGACCTTGATGCATTAACGGAAGATCAGTGGGCGGATATCGACAGGCTCCTCATGATAGTCTGGAAAACAAAGCCCACCAACTGTTCTGTAAAGAGCGGCTTCTTCGAAGAAAGACACTGCACCGATGAACCTGAGGAATCTTTTTGCTATGATTTCCAACAGGCCTGCGGATTATGAAAGGAGGACAAATGGCAATTCAAGCGATGGAACGCGATAGCACAGGGAAGGGATGGCTCGAACTCACAGAAGAAGAAAAGGCCGACATGATGAGGGTTATCGATGAATGCGAATTTGTCAGTATGGTCCTGAAATACAAAGGTCCCCTGATGCCGGAGGATCTGGTGCAGGAGCTGACTTGGCAGAACACGATAAACCTGGAAATCATCTCGCAGGTCATGCAAAGCGTGTCGAGGGGTTAGAAGAAGAAAAAAAATCGATACAGCACGACCTTAGAGAGATGTTGCCCTTGAAGGCGATCCCCGGCCTTTTTTGCTCGATGCCCTATGCCCTCTGCGATTTTGCTGATTTTAAATAATTATTAGCAGGGCTGCCTTGTGATACAATATACATTGATATGGGAAATTATCTGAAAATGTTATGTTTGATCTACCTTTTGATTCTGGCCGCTCCTTGCGTTGTCCTGTCCTCCGATACATTTGAGAAAAGAAGAAGTATGATGGTGGAGCAGGATATAAAGGCAAGAGGGGTAAATGATCCAAGGGTATTGAGCGCCATGCTTAAGGTAAAAAGACATCTTTTTGTGGATACGGCGCAATGGGACAGGGCTTATAACGACCATCCGCTTCCCATCGGAGAGGGGCAGACGATCTCCCAGCCTTATGTAGTTGCCCTCATGACCGAAGCAGCGGGTCTGAAAGGATATGAGAAGGTGCTCGAAATCGGGACAGGCTCAGGCTACCAGGCGGCAATCCTCGCAGAGATAGTGAAAAGCGTGTTTACCATAGAGATTAAAAAAGGTCTCTATGAACAGGTACAGGAAAGGTTTAAACAATTTGACTACAAAAATGTTCAGGTAAGGCATGGCGACGGATACTTCGGATGGGAAAGCAATGCGCCCTTTGACGTAATCATGGTAACCGCATCGGCAAATCATATACCTCCACCCCTTATAAGCCAGTTGAAAGAAGGGGGGAAGCTTATTATACCGCTGGGAAGTACGGTTTTTTACCAGAACCTTACGCTGGTGAGAAAAGAAAAGGGGAAACCCATTGTTACGGAGTTAGGGAGCGTGAGGTTTGTGCCCATGACCGGCGAAGCACAGAAAAAATAATGCCATACCGTAAAGAGAAAAAGCCAGGGTGAGGAGCACTCTTAACCCGCAGGCAACCCCGATGATTGAGGCAAGCAGGGGCGCAACGATGGATGCGGCGCCGTTTAATGCATAGAAAATGGGGATTGTATTCTTATTATCTGCGCAAAAAATCCTTATACCCATCGGAAAGAAGAAACCGAGAAAGAACCCCAAGGGTATTATGTAATAAAAACCATTGATTGCATCGGGCAGGGTTGCTGCAATGAAAAAGTAGAGCAGGGCGATAAGCGGAGCGCCTGACATGATTTTCATGGCGCTTTTGTTGTTCAGATAACCGCATACAAAACTCCCCGCGCCTGAGCTCAGAAGCAGTGTCACAAGAGTGATTGAGAAGGCAGAGACAGGCGAGCCGTATGTCAGCATCAGCCTGTGGACAAAAAACATCTCCGTAAACATGAAGGCAAAACCAATGAAAATAAAATAGAGCAGATTGAAAGTCGATGCAAAGGCCAGGGGATTATTGTGAGATGATTTGTTTTTACTCAATTTCAAAACGATGAAAAAGCATGCAAATGTGAGGAGCGAAATCAAAACCTGGAAGATGATTATGAAGGGGAGCGCCATTCCCTCGTGGATGAAATAGGACCATTTTTTTCCTGATAAATGATAGATTTCCTGCAGCTTATCTATTTTAAAGAAGTAATGAAAAAAAGGCCTGTTGTCTGATGTGGCAGCAATATCGAATGTATAGTTTTTGATGAAGGAAACTTTCTTATTTTCATCGAGGAGCTGCTCAAACATATACCCGTAATCCGTGCCGGTTATGAATTTCATCCCGGAGCGTGCGTCCCCATAGACCGTATCAAAATTTCTACTGTCCAGGAACATATTGATTTTGTTGAGCTCCTGCAGAGAGAAGCCGTTCTTTTTTATCAGGAAGTTGATTGTGTCCCAGCTTCTGAAGATGAGAAGATTATTTTTTGAAACCTTCAGATCTTCTTTCTCCAGTGCGCAGATAATGTTGTTCATCATTTTCAACTCGTAGCGTGCCGGCGGCAAAAGAAACATCTGGATATAGAGCAACCCATCTTCTTTCAGGTGAGAAAGGTATGTCTGCAGTGCCTCTATGGTAAGTTCATAGTCTTCCTGAAGACCGAAGGTCCCGGAGGGAAAAAAGCCGGTTCTCGACAGAGATATGACATCAAACCTCTGTTTAAGTTTTTTAAGGAGAAGTCTGCCGGAAGATTCATGGAGGGATTTGTTGTAAATGCTGCCACCGGGATATTGGGAGAAGAGAAATTTAATGACAGAACGATCTTTCTCCGCCTGATAGACGGTTTTTGCACCGAAGTAATAAGGCACAAGCACATCAACGCTGTTTTTGAAGCCTATGATCATAACCTTTTCAGGCATTTTCAGGAGATAGGGCGCCGCTGAGGGCATGTATAAAAGAAATTCATTGTTACCAATGTTGTTTTCGTCAAGCATTACGCCTGCTATCTCTCCGTCAAGCGCTATGCCGAGCCCTGGCGGCACAGGTTTTGTGTATGTAAGCGAGAGGCCGGGCGCGAATTTCATCCTCGGGTTCTCAAAAATATCAAGGCGGGAGTGGGAAGAATATATGGTCTTTATGCGTCTTGAGTTATCTTCTTTTAATGCCTGCATGAGCCCTTTGTAAGGGGAAAGGTTGGCTGTGAATTGACCGGAGACGATAAGTGCAGCTAAAGACAAGGCGGCAGCCAGAAAAACAGTTTTTAACAGGCGGCCTCTTAGCTCAAAAAGGAGAACAACAGTAAGGAGCACAAAAGGGATAGCGATAATATAATCAGGCGCCATGTAATCCATAGAAAGAACGGTGAGCGCCACACCGACAGATGCCCCGATCAGATCTGCGGCATAAATCCTGTTGGAATCCGAAGGATGAGAGGATAAGGAGAGCGACAGGATGATTGCGTAAACGAAAAAAGGAATGGAACAGACCAGCATGAAAAGCAAAAGATAACAAATCTGGATATTTTCCCAGAGCATCCTGTAATAGTCCATTGGAATAAAGGAAGAGAGAATAAAAATCAGGGGACATGAAAAAGAAAGGACAACAGCACATCTTTCAATGCCTATCCGTGAAAGCATGTCCCTTTTCAGAAAGGCGGCAATACCTCCGAAGACAATGCCGGTCATGGCAATGCTTATGATAAGTGACGCGTAGTGATAGGAAAACCGTACGGAAAAGGTTCTGATAAGGATGATTTCAAATGCCAGGATGGTGAGGGATGAAAAAAATATAATCCTTTTTGTATGACCACCTGTCATCTGATCCATTTTCCCCTCATGATAATGATAACATATCACCGGAATATTGAAAGATCTTTGCTGTTACAGTGCTTACGCTCTCTCCCTTTGCGCTTTTCCATTCACCATTCACCATTCACCATTCACCATTCACCATTCACCATTCACCATTCACCATTCACCATTCACCATTCACCATTCAC
>PNOF01000019.1 GCA_013824645.1 Syntrophus sp. (in: bacteria)
GTTGGCCGGACACTTTACGCACGTTGCTACAGTCTTTTTATAAATTATTGCTGAGAATCTGTGACAGTAACTTCTATTTTACCTTTCGAAAGACTCACTATGAGGTTATCGGCTTTTTCAACTGCGGCGCTGTCGAAGACGATCGCTCCTGTGTCCTTTCTCTGGGTAATACTGTAGCCCCTTTCCAGAATATTATCCGGGTTCAGGTCTGCTATGCGCTGAGAAAGGGCATCCACCTTTTTCCGTGTATCACGCATATAGTTGGAAAAGCCGTGCATGAGGTTATTCAGCAAGTCATCGACGTACATGCTCTGGCTCGTGAAAAAATCTTTCCTCTCGTTGAGCTCCATTGCCTGCTGGTAGAAAACAAATTTCGATCTTTCGAGCTTGTTCCGGATACCCTGCAGAAGGGCAATTTTTCTGGCATCGAGGATGCCTTGCACTTCTTTTTTGTCACGGACGACCATATCCGCAGCAGCCGTTGGTGTCGGCGCCCTCACATCAGCGACAAAATCGGCAATCGTAAAATCTATTTCATGACCGACGGCTGAGACAACGGGTATCACACTGGTATAGATGGCGCGGGCGACGATCTCCTCATTGAAAGGAGCAAGATCTTCCAGCGAACCCCCTCCCCTGCCCACAATAATCACATCCACTGATTTCGTTTTATTGAAATATGCAAGGCCCTCGACGATCTCGAAGGGGGCTTCTTCCCCCTGTACCTTGACGGGATAGATCTCGACAGCCACATTTTCAAACTTCCCGTAAATAATGTGGAGGATATCCCTTACTGCCGCCCCTGCAGGAGACGTTACGATGCCGATGCGTTCAGGGAAAACGGGCAGCGGCTTCTTCTTCGCCTCATCGAAAAGGCCTTCCTTGAAGAGCTTCTCTTTTAAGGCAAGGAACTTCAGATAAAGATTTCCCTGATCGCTTTTGATCGTCAGGTTATTCACAATGAGCTGGTATTCGCCGCGCTTCTCGTAGACATCGATCTTTCCCTCGCAGGTAACGGTATCGCCGTCTTTCATGAGAGCTTTGTCGGGAAATTTGCCGTAATAATTGAAGACAACGGCCTTCATCATGGCGTTATCATCTTTGAGGGTAAAATAGATGTGTCCCGATGGGTAGAGCTTGCAGTTGGAAACTTCCCCTTCCACGCGGACATTTCTGAACCTGCCGCCGATAAATTGCTTGAGCTGGGCTGTCAGTTCCGAGACAGTATAAATATCTATAGTCGGCGAAGGAAAAAGTGCCATTTACTTTTTCAGGTGGTCCTTCATCCGCTTCATGGAACAGAATTCGCCGCACATGCTGCATACATCGTCCTTCAGGTTCCTGTCTTTGCGGAACTGTATGATTTTATCGGGGTCGATGGCGCATTTGATCTGCCCTTTCCAGTCAAGGGCCATACGGTAAGTTGACATGGCCTTGTCACGGGCAAGAGCCTTTTCGTTACCACGGGCCAGATCCGCGGCATGGGCAGCTATCTTCGTCACGATGACGCCTTCCCGGACATCCTGAGGGTTCGGCAGACCAAGGTGTTCCGAGGGGGTCACATAGCAGAGAAAATCAGCGCCGTAGTATCCGGCAATGGCGCCGCCGATTGCCGAGGTGATATGGTCATAGCCGGGTGCTATGTCAGTGACAAGAGGCCCCAGAACATAAAAGGGCGCATCGTTGCAGAGTCTTTTCTGGAGGACCATGTTTGTCTCAATCTGGTTGATGGGCATATGGCCCGGACCTTCTATCATTACCTGCACGCCATTTTCTATTGCTTCAGCACAGAGTTCCCCGAGGATGACGAGCTCCTCAATCTGGCCCCGGTCTGTGGCGTCGGCAATACAACCCGGCCTGAGACCATCGCCTAAGCTTATGGTCATGTCATATTTTTTCGCGATCTTAATGAGTCTGTCGAACTGCTCGTAGAGGGGATTTTCTTTCTTATTGACGATCATCCATTCGGCAAGAAAGGCGCCGCCCCGGCTTACGATGTCTGTAATCCTTCCCTGTTTTTTGAGCCTTGCCAGCGAGCTCTGCGTCACTCCACAGTGGACCGTGACAAAGTCAACACCATCAACACCATGCTTTTCTATGACATCGAATATTTGATTGGGGTCCATACTTGTGACCGGTTTTTTCTTTTTCACTGTGTCAACAGCAGCCTGATAGATAGGAACAGTACCGATCGGTATCTGCGCTTCTTTCATGATGATTTTTCGTATCTCATCAAGATTGCCGCCAGTGCTTAAGTCCATCACTGCGTCTGCGCCTGCGTCGCAAGCCATTTTCAGCTTTTTCAGCTCCTCTTTGATATCAACACGTTCCGGCGATGTACCGATGTTGGCGTTGACCTTGACGGAGAGTCCCTTGCCTACGCCCTTGGGTACAAAGCCCTTATGCCTGTTATTTGCAAGGATAGTCGCCTTACCTGCCGCGACATTGTCACGGAGAATATTGACATCAATACCCTCATCTTTTGCGACACGTTTCATCTCCTGGGTAATCTTTCCTTCCCGCGCTGCTGTTAATTGATTCTTCATGGTCTTATCATCTCCATCTTTTGTATGAGTTCTCCAGGGTTTTTTGCAAAAAGCCTGATCATGGGTTCTTTGCCCAGACCGCCCTTATCATAGATAATATCAAGAGGTCTTTTTGCCTTCTTCAGCACCCTCTCAACAATAATATCAAGGCCTCTTCCTTCTGTCCCCTTCGTGCTGGCTGATTCCTTCATTCTATCATAAAAAACAGCATCCATTTTCGCAGTCTTCGCTTTCCTTACAATTGCTTCGTCATACCGTACGTTTGCGCATGCCCGTATGCGGGGATAATAGCGCATGTATGTCAGGATCATAAGCGCCACATGAGATGAGGCATCAAAGAGCGGCCCCGCCTTTATCTGAATTTTTCCCTGATGCTTTCCGATACGGCCCGGAAATGCCGCCACATCTTCGGTCCCAGCAGCGCCTTCTATGGCATATCCTACATTCATCTGCACTTCAGGAATAAGCTCTACCGGGTTGAGCGTAAGCAGTCTTTCCTTTGCTTCCCGGAGTCCATGAATAACCTGCCATCTGTCTGCCTGCGCACTCTTCATAATGCCTGCAGACATATAAAAGTATCCCAACTTGTCAATCCTGTAGCTCGCTTTGAGCACCTCTTCCATCTGTTCTTCAGCTGTAAAGAAAGCATCTTTAAGGGCATAACCGAGGACAAGAAAAGAGGCAACCAATGAAGAGAAAGCGCAACCGGTGCCGTGCACTTCCCGGTCTATCCTTTTCTTTTCCCAGGAAAGAAACTCTTTTCCGTCGTAGAAGATATCTATCGGGCTTCCTTTCAGGTGCCCGCCTTTTATGACGACAGCCTTAGGGCCAAGCTTTATGAGTGACCGGGCGGCCTCTTTCATACCGCTCATCGTTTTAATCGCTTTCCCGCAGAGGCGTGATGCTTCTGCAAGATTGGGGGTCACAACCGTTGCCATCGGGAAAAGTAACTTTGTGAGAGCGCTGATGCCTGCTTCAGTGATAAGCTGCGTACCATTTTTGGCCGCAAAAACAGTATCGATGACAACGGGGATGCCTTTTTTGTTTTTAAGAAAGGCTGCGGTTTCCCGGATGTAAGGTTCATCACAGGCAACACCTATCTTGACTCCCTGTAAAGAGGCCCCCTTTCCTATTGTGTTGAGGATTTCCCTGAAATACTTAAGCGGTGTGGAGTAGACCTTCTCTACACCCTGTGGTCCCTGTATAACCGTGCATGTTGGCGCTGAGAGGCCGTGAAGACCGAGAGAAAAAAAGGTATCCATATCCCCTGTAATCCCCGCTCCCGATGAGGGGTCATAACCTGCTATGGTAAGAATACTTTTCATTTTCCCCATGAAACCATGAATTTTACAACTTTACCGATCTCTTTCCTGATTTTTCTTTCAACAGCGGAAAATATATCATATTTGCAGGTTCATAAGCATTAAAAAAGGGTTTCGGAGTAAAGCCGCTCGACATAATTGTCGGCATATCCATAGGGAGTTCGACATTTATTACCCATTGAGACACACCCATTTTGAAACGCTCTTGTTAATTGCCAATAATTACTTATATTTATGTAATGACATCCTGTGGCATACATATTGCTCATAGGTAGAATAGCATTTGAAAAAAACCACTAAGGAGGTTAGAATGAAAAAGATGCATGTAATACTATTAGCAGTGCTTTTTGTGGCGCTTGCCACAACGGCATTTGCCTTTGGTCCCGGAGCAGGTTTTATGGGCAGAGGCGGCTACGGCCCCGATCACGGAGGAGCAATAGGCAACGTTGCAGGTTTAAACCTGAGTAAGGAACAGACGGATAAGATGTGGAAGCTCAGGGAAAAGTTTTATAATGACACCCAGGCCCTGAGATATGAGCTGTTCCAGAAAAGAGTGGAACTGAAAACAGTCTATGCCGATTCAAAAGCCGATGACGCAGCGATTCTTGCAAAGCAGAAAGAGTTTGACGCGCAGAAGCAGAAAATGCAGGACAAAATGGTACAGTTCAAGCTTGAACAGAGAAAGATCTTCACACCGGAACAGTTGACTAAACTGAGCGAAGCGGGAACTGGTCCCGGCACAATGAAAGGTTTCGGGCGGGCATCAGGCCACAGAGGATTCGGGCCTGGAGCATGCGGAGGAATGTAAGGCAATAGGGAAGGCAGGGTTGATATACACGGCCCTGCCTTCTTAACAAATAAGGAGGGAAAGAGTTATGAAAAAGAGTATGGTTGTTTTGGTAGTTATTGCAGTGGGGTTTATCTCCTTCTCGTGCGTATCTGAGGGCTACAACACACAGAAGGGCGCTGCCATCGGAGCAGGGCTGGGCGCTATTGCAGGACAGGTAATAGGCCGCGACACTGCATCAACCTTGATTGGAGCAGCCGTTGGAGGACTTGCAGGTGCTGTTGGCGGTAATGCCGTCGATCAAAATGTGACCAATCAAAAAATAGAAGCTGCTCAGAGATCCAGGCCGGCTGTTGCCGCTGCTCCGGAGGCTACACAGCAGAGTACGCTTGAGGGTCCCCCGGGACAATGGATAGAAGTTCCCGGACAATGGGCAGGCGGAAAATGGATCCCGGCACATAAGGTATGGGTACCCGTTAATCCGTGAAAATACTGATTTTTCTCCTCCTTCTCTTCTTTTTTTGCGTGCCCCCTCTTTTTGCACAGGATTCATACTCAGAGTTTGAGAGGGGGCTCGAACTGACAGGGTCTCAAAAGAACCAGATTCATGGGATCCGAAACCAATACATCAACGAATGGCGTGCGGTCAGAAGTGAGTCCATGAGGAAGAGGCTGGAGCTAAGAGAACTCAGTAAGAATCCGTCAGCAAACCCCGAAAGAATCGGAAAACTGCAGAGCGAAGTGAGAGGGCTGGAAACAGCACGGGGAAACATTTATAATCAATACAGATCAGAAGTTTCGAGGAACCTTAACGAAAAACAGCGAGAACAGTATAACAACTTCGTTGATACTGAGAACAAAAGAATGCGGACTGCAAATCCTGACCATCCGAGACGGCATGGGAGATAAAAAAGCTATTATCTTTCCCTCGTTGTTGTTCGTCATTTTTTTCTTCCTCATAACATCAACGGGGTTTTTCTTAATACGGATCATCAAGATAAATATCGAAAATCTCCTGAAAGGTGAGGGCGAAATTGTTTATAACCACATTAAACGGGAAATCGATATCAACCTTGAATATCTGACCCTTTTCGAAAAATCACCTGCCATTATTACCCCCAATTTTCTGAATATTATGGTTTCTGATGAAACCATTGTGGAAGATCTCTATAATCTCATGAGTGATACGGAAGATATGCGTTTGGATAAACTGCCCCTTACAACCTTCGCGGTCTTTGATATGACCGGTAACAAAATCTTTGCACGGGGCGCCCTCCGGATTACTGAATCGGAGCTGCGGCCACTTATCACAAAAAAACAGGAAACAATCCTGAAAATGCCGACAAATCAGGACAAGTCGCTCTCCATGGGCATGCGCGTTAAAGACCGCATTTTCTTTTTCACTATTGATAAGACCGAGCTGGAACTACTGAGAAAGAAATTTATTATAGAGGATATACTGGAGAGAGAGGAAAAACGGTTTAATGTTCTGGGCATCAATCTTTACGACCAAAAAGGAAAGCCATTTATACAACAGAAAAGTGAAAGCGCCGATGTCTTCATTCTTTCCAAACCCCTCGATTCCGGGTTTCTTCAGGGCTATACCATGGAAATACTCATATCGAAAGCACTGGCCAAAGACACCATCAAAAGGACAACCCTCAGCTTTATTTTCATTCTTATTTTCCTCGTTATATTGGGTGCATTGAGTACCTTTGCTATATTCCTCCTCCAGCGAAAACATGAAAAGAAAGTGAGGGAAATGGAGCGGGAACTCATCGTCAAGGAACGGCTCGTTTCTCTCGGAAAGCTCGCCTCCGGTATGGCACACGAGATACGGAACCCTTTGAATGCAATGAGCCTCTCAGTGCAGCGGCTCAAAAGAGAATTTTTACCGGAAGAAGGCAAAAAAGAGGAATACCTCGCATTTCTGGACATAGTGCGGGGTGAACTTGTCCGCGTCGACAGGATCGTAGAGGATTTTTTACTTTCCACCAGGGCCCACGCGCCATTTATCAATGAAAACCTCTTTACCATACTTGACGAGATCATCACAATTATCAACGAAAAAGCAACCTCAAGGGAAATCCGTATTATCAGCAAAATAGATCCGCAGATCACCATAGAATCCCAGAAAGACCGGCTTACACAGGCCTTCTATAACATCATTATCAATGCCATTGAAGCAATCGGCCAAAAAGGGTCCATAGAAATATGGACAAGAACGAAAGACGACGCCGTAGATATTTATCTGAAAGATACCGGTCCCGGAATAAAAGAAGAGGAACTGCATAAGGTCTTCGAGTACTACTATACAACAAAGGACAAGGGCATGGGAATCGGGCTACCCATATCATACATGATCGTCAAAGATCACGGCGGCGATATCAGAATCGCACGCGACGAAGTACAGGGTACGACCTTTATTGTAACGCTACCGTTTAAGCAAAGAGTCGAAAAGCAGGCAGAACGCATAGTACAAGGGTCGTAGGGTTGAAAAGACGGAATATGGAAGAAGAAATGGAGCATGGAGGTTACTGATATGGAAAGAGCCAGCATTCTCATTGTCGAAGATGAGGCTACACAGAGATTGCTTTATGCCGGACTGCTCAGAAAAGAAGGGTATGCCATCGGGGAAGCGGGAACCGGAGAGGAGGCCCTGGAATTATTCAGAAAAGATGTCTTCGAACTTGTCCTCCTTGATTATAAACTTCCCGACACCGACGGGCTGACACTCTTGAAAAAATTCAAAGAGATCAACCCGGATGTCGAGGTTATCATGCTGACGGCCTTCGGGAGCATTGAAAACGCTGTAGGGGCATTGAAGGCGGGAGCAACAGATTATCTGACAAAACCAATTGATCTCGATGACCTCCTTTTTAAAATTAAAAAGACAGAAGAGAAAACCTACCTTGTGCGCGAAAACAGGGTATTGAAAGAAACGCTGAAAGACCGCTTCAAATCAGAGGATTTCGTTTATCAGGGCGAAAAAATGCACGAGGTGGCAAGCCTGATAGTCCGCATTGCCAAGACAGACTCAACCTGTATCATAGGGGGAGAAAGCGGCGTCGGAAAAGAAATTGTCGTGGACCTCATCCATGCGCTCAGTGACAGGAAAGAGTATCCACTCATTAAGGTCAATTGCGCGGCAATACCTGAGACCCTCCTTGAAAGCGAACTCTTCGGCTATGAAAAAGGGGCTTTCACAGGCGCCTACCAGCGTAAAATCGGCAAATTTGAAATGGCACATAAAGGTACAATCTTTCTCGATGAGATCGGTGATATACCGCTCCTCCTGCAATCGAAACTTCTCAGGGCACTCCAGGAGAAAGAGATCGAGAGACTTGGCGGCCTTCATTCCGTGAAAGTAGATACGAGAATCATAGCAGCTACCAATAAAAATCTTGAAGAAGAAGTTAAAAAAGGCGCCTTCAGGGAAGATCTCTATTACAGGCTCAATGTGGTCAACATACTCGTACCGCCCCTTCGGGAAAGAAAAGAGGATATCCCTCTTTTAATTGATTTCTTTTTGAAAAAATATAATGGAAAACATAAAAAGAATGTCAAGGGCGTCACAAGGGAAGCTCGTGATATATTTATGAAATACGATTATCCCGGTAATGTCCGGGAACTTGAAAATATGACGGAACGGGCCGTTGTGCTCACAAGGGGTGATTATATCTCAATTGAGGACCTGCCTGCCTTCTCGGGGCAGACAAAGATCTTACTCGAGAAAAATATGAAGGGGACCGTTGAAACCGTCGAAAAAAATATGATCCTCGATGCCCTCATCAGTGCAGACTGGGTCCAGACAAAAGCCGCAGATGTTCTCGGCTTGAGCGAACGGATGCTGCGATATAAAATCAAGAAATATAATATTGTAAGGACTGCACGCAGTAGCGGGTGAAGACCCTTCGCTTATCTTTCAGCCTCTTCCTCTTCATATTTCCCCCATAGTATGCTATAGATAATCTATGCCTGAAAACAATAGGGTCTTTTCTATCAAAGGCCAAAAGCAGGGAGATATCACGCTCTTTCTCTTTGGGAGAATCGGGCTGGAGAATTTTGATGCATTGCTCCGGGAGATTCAGGGATTCTTTTCCGAATATAACCCCTCACACCTTACCGTAGACCTTGAAAAGGTCGATTATCTCGACAGCACCGGGGCCCTTTTCCTTGTACGGTTGGAAGATGAAGCAAAGACACGGTCGGTCCCCTTCACCATTGCCAATGTATCCGATGAAGGAAAACAGATCATGAGCCTCATTGACCGTAGAGCGCTCACTGCCCCGTCACTTGCCGCAAAGGAGAGAGCGCTTAATCTCCTGGAACAGCTCGGCAACGAAACAATCAATGTGCTGAAAGACATCTATGAGGTTATTCTTTTCGGCGGAGAGATCCTCTATGAAATAGCATTTTCCATAAGACATCCCAGGAAAATACGGTGGAACGATGTCATTTCCTACATGAAAAAAGTGGGCGTTGACGGTCTTCCTATCGTTGCGCTCATCAGTTTCCTTCTCGGACTTATTATGGCATTCATGTCCGCATTACAGCTGAAACAATTCGGCGCCAACATATACGTCGCTTCTCTCGTCGCCGTTGCTATGGTAAGAGAGCTGGGGCCCATCATAACGGCCATCATTGTTGCGGGACGTTCCGGATCTGCCTTCGCTGCGGAAATAGGGACCATGAGGGTCAACGAAGAAGTGGACGCGCTTATTACCATGGGCTTCAACCCCACACGCTTTCTTACAATTCCCAAGCTTCTTGCGGCCATGTTCGTTGTTCCCATACTGACCGGCTTTTCCAGTTTCTTTGCTATTCTGGGCGGTATGGTCGTGGGGGTCCTGGGCCTTAGCTTAACGATCTTTACCTATGTTCAGCAAACGATGAACGCGATAGAAATGTTTGACGTCGTATCGGGACTTATTAAATCCGTTGTCTTTGCCGCTTTCATTGCAGCCATAGGCTGTCAAAGGGGCTTTAAGGTCCGTGGAGGGGCTGAAGCTGTCGGCAATGCAACAACATCGGCAGTCGTATCGGCCATATTTCTTATTGTTGTTATTGACTCAACCTTTGCTATAATACTTCATTACATCGAATGAAAAAAACCTTTTGCCCATATATTTCCGGTATAGGAAGTTTTCTTGTTGATAGAGAAGAAGGCACATCAGCATGAGTACGCAAGAAGCAGTGATCAAAGTTGAAGGCTTGACAGTACAATACGGGGACAATATAGTCCTTGATAATGTGAGCTTTGAAGTCTACCGGGGTGAGATTTTTGTTATCGCCGGGGGAAGCGGCTGCGGCAAATCAACGCTTCTTAAACATATTATCGGACTCGACATACCGAAGGCCGGTAATATTTTCATCAATGGCATCAACACCACAAACATCGATGACGATGAAATGGCGAAGCTGCGAAGAGGAATAGGGATGCTTTTCCAGGGGAGCGCCCTCTTCGGCTCTATGACCATCGGGGAAAATGTGTCCCTTCCCCTCACAGAATTTACCGAACTCACCCGGGAAGCTATGCAGCTCATCGTTAAGATGAAACTTGGTATGGTAGAGCTTTCAGGCTACGAAAACCATTTCCCCTCGGAACTATCAGGGGGAATGAAAAAGAGGGCAGGCATTGCGCGGGCGATGGTAATGGAACCTGCTATGCTCTTTCTCGATGAGCCCTCAGCGGGACTTGATCCCATAACCTCGGCAGAAATGGATATACTGATTAAAAAGATCAATAGCGGCATAGGCACCACCATGGTCATTGTAACTCATGAACTGGAAACTATATTTAATGTTTCCAACAGGATTATCATGCTCGACAAGGATACAAAAGGGATCATTGCCGAAGGTGACCCCAGAGCACTGAAGGAGCACTCCAGAGACCCGAAAATAAGAAACTTTTTCAACAGGCAGCCAGATAGAAAGAAAAATTGAGGATCATACTATGCTAAAGAAAAAAACCTTTTTCACGGTCGGGCTCTTTGTCCTCATAGGTATCGCGGGTGGCATTGCTCTCATTGTATGGCTTGGCGCTTCACAATACCTGAAGAAAGGGAAAATCTACGCTACCTACTTCGATGAATCGGTGCAGGGGTTGCAGATTGATTCAAACGTCAAGTTCAGAGGGGTTAACATCGGGATGGTCGATCAAATTAAAGTTGCCCCCGACTACCGTCTGATAGAAGTAGTCATGAAGATAAATTATGCTGGTAACCTTGACGACACCATTGCCAAACTGAAAACAGCGGGGATAACCGGTATCGTATATGTGGAACTGGATCACCGGAAACCCGGAGATATTGCCAATTCTCCAAAGATATCCTTCACCCCGAAATACCCTGTCATACCGTCAAATCCTTCTGATATCAAACAAATCTTCTCCGGGATCGACAGTGTTATAGAACAAATAAAACAGATTGATTTCAAAGGCATATCAGACCAGTTGAAAATGACCACTACAAGTATTAATACCTTCGTGAGTGGCGATGAGATGAAAAGGATCATTAAAAATCTGGACACTATGATGGCAAATCTTGAAAGCACCGCAGGAAAACTGAACAAGGTTATCTCCGATGGCAGGGTTGACGACATCCTTGATGATACGCGAGAGAGTATAATAGAGGCTAAGGCTGTCATAAAGAAGATAAAAGCTGAGGTTAATGCCCTTAACCTCGCCGAGACCTCAGACAGGGCAAACCAGCTCATTGAGAATGCCTCCCGGAAAACAAAGCGCATCACAACAGAGTTGGAGATTACCAGCGAAAACCTGAGGAGAACGACAGAAAATATGGACCAGCTCGTGGACAGGCTGAAGGCAGATCCGTCAGAGATCATCTTCAGTAGCCCGCCCGCGAAAAAGAGGTGAAATGATGAAAAAACAGAGTATGGAAACATGTATCAAAATCTGCTTTATCCTGATTACCGTCATTATCTTCACGGGCTGTTTCGGCAGAACAAAGTCACCCTATGTCGTCGATCAATTCACCCTCGATTATCCATCGCCGGTCTTACCGGGTCTCACCTCCACACATGAGCTTATCCGTATAGAGCGGTTCTCCGTGGCACAATCTTTTAACTCGACGGCAATGGTTTATAAACCGCAGATGTACCGTCTCGACACCTATCCCTACAGCCGCTGGAGGGTAAATCCCGGTGATATGATGAGTGACTTTCTCATCCGTGACATAGGCAAATCACTTCTTTTTAAAGGGGTATTTTCTTACTATAGTGACGAACCGGTAAGGTTCGTGCTCGAAGGGGCCCTGGAAGAGTTTTTTGAATCCGATGAGGGTCCTGAAGGCAGGGCCATTCTCACTGTCAATATCACTTTTCTCGACAGGACTGAAAGAGAGGTGTCGAAAAAAATCCTCTTTCAGAAAGCATATCAATTTGCATCGCCTGTAAAGGAGAAGTCCCCCGATGGATTCACGGGAGGTATGAGCGCCAACATGTCACACCTTTCTGAAGCACTCATCAAAGACCTTGATAATACTCTCAAGGCAAGAGGCAAAAAATAGAGGTTCCTTGACAGATGGTAAAATGAGGCCCATATTAAAAACATGCATGGGTTATTGAGTAATATATTTTTACCTTTCACTCATGCATAATGATATGGTAAAAATGAGAGAAACAATGAGCAAAAACCCGAAAAATGCAGGACTTATAGTATGATCCGTAAAGATCCTTTGGTAGACCTCCTCATCCATGACCTCACGGGGCCTCTCTCAATCGTTTTCGCCAGTGTTAATAATCTTATAAACAAGGAGGAAAAATACGGTCCCTATAATGATTACCAGAAGGAAACACTGAAACGTATTCTCCGTAACGCAGGTAAGGCAAAGGGTCTGCTCCAGGAGATGATTGAAGTATATCGCTCAGAAGAAGGACTTTTCAGGAAAGACCAGTTTTTAATCGAAGAAACCCTTCTGGATGCCCTTCGCGATGCTATCGAAATTATCAAGCCCGAGATCGGTGAGGAACTTGCCGGAGCAAAAAATAAAAACCAGTTTAAGAGTATCTTGCAAAAGAACGGAATCTCTCTGGAAATGAGCGGAAGATACTGCGCTACCCCCTTTTCCCATGATCAAAAGAAAATCAGGCAGATTATCCGTAACCTCATTTCCAATGCACTGAAATACCGCAAAAATATAATGAAGCTTTCCGTCACCGGTGATCTTGACCTCATCATTTCCGTTGAAGACGATGGGCAGGGGATTGCCAAAGAGAAGCAGGATTATATTTTTAAGCGGTTTTTTAATATCAAAGACAAAGAGAGCGGCCCAGAAGGCCTTGGGTTTGGTCTCTCGTGTGTTAAAAATCTTATTGAAATGATGAAAGGAGAGATTTCGCTGAAAAGCGGTGAAGATGCCGGTTCCTGCTTTACAGTTCGTATTCCTCCCCTTTGATACATAATGCAATAAAAATATAAAAGGAGAGTAACATGAGCGAGTCAATTTTAAACGGTAAAAAGATCCTGGCCGTAGATGATGAACCGGATGTCTTGAAGGTTCTCGAAGAGGAGATCATGGATTCCTGCCCGAATTGCACCTTTGAAACAGCCACAACCTTTGAATCAGCAGCGAAGCTCCTCGAAACCAAACCATATGATGTTGTTGTCCTTGATATCATGGGTGTCCGTGGTTTTGACCTTCTCGACATAGCGGTAAAAAAAGACCTCAGGGTAGCCATGCTCACAGCCCACGCATTAACCCCGGAGGCGCTGGAGCGCTCCTACAAGATGAAGGCGCGGGCATATCTGCCGAAGGAACAGCTTGGCGAGGTCGTTCCATTCCTTGAAGATGTCCTCAAATATGACTATGATACAGGATGGAGTAACCTATATAGTAAATTGCATGCCTTCTTCACCGATAGCTTTGAATCGGACTGGGAGAAAAAGACAGGGCTCCCCTGGATGGACTGGACAAAGTAAAAAACCCTAACATCTCAGGTCGCGCACCGCCAACAATTCTTTGTTCTTTGACTTTAGGTCTGGACACAGATAGCTTCATACCCGCAATGAACTATCCAGAGGCAAACCTCTGGATAGTTCATTGCGGACAATAAATAATTCAATCACAAAACTGTGCACTGCGAAACAACCGTTGATTTAGGCCCTTCTTTATTGTAGATTACAATAACTTTTTCCGGAGGACAATTATGAAGAGAATATTCAGTGGTATACAGCCTACAGGTGAAATCCACCTCGGTAATTATGTGGGCGCCATACGAAACTGGGTTTATCTCATGGAAGAGTACGACTGCGTCTTTTGTGTTGTCGACTATCATGCAATCACGGTGGAGTACCCCGTCCAGGAGTTCAAAAAGAGAATTATCGAAACAGCATTGATACTGCTTGCATGCGGTCTTTCTCCCGAAAAAGCAAATATTATGGTTCAATCTCATGTACAGGAACATACTGAGCTTGCCTGGATATTCAACTCCGTCACCCCCATCGGAGAAGTGGAACGGATGACCCAGTTTAAAGATAAATCAAAACAGCACCGTTCCAATATCAATATGGGACTCATGGGATATCCGGTACTCCAGGCTGCCGATATTCTTCTCTACAAAGCAGGCTACGTGCCTGTCGGCGAAGATCAGGTCCAGCACATCGAGCTTTCACGGGAAATCGCGCGCAAATTTAACAGCCGTTTCGGCGCAATTTTCCCTGAACCGCAGCCAATCCTCTCAGGGGCGCCGAAAATTCTCGGTGTTGATGGAGAGTCCAAAATGTCGAAAACGCTTAACAATTATATTGGTATTATGGAAGAAGAAAGCGCCGTCTGGGAAAAATTACGGACCGCCGTAACAGATGTCAACCGTGTGCGCCGCAAAGATCCCGGAAATCCGGAAATCTGTAACATCTACACGATCCACAGAGCATTCTCCGAAAACGATACACTGCTTACCATCGATCACGGTTGCAGATCTGCGGACATTGGTTGTATCGACTGCAAAAAAATGCTCTTTGAAAATGTCCGCGCTGAACTAAACCCCATCCGTGAAAAGGCCTTTGCCCTCCAGAAAGATACTGATTACATCATTGACGTCCTGAAACAGGGCGCCTCAGCCTGCAGTAAAATCGCCAAAGAGACCATGGCGGAAGTGCGCAATGTGCTGGGACTTTTAATACCCTGAAATCGTGGCGTGGAGATGGCAATGATCCAAAAAGTGCCAGGCATGGCAGATTCACAGGACAAATGACCAAAAAATCAACATATATCGTCTTGCGTGATCTTTTAATCTTCTTCGTTGTTATATTCGTGGTTATTCTCGTCTGGAAAAACAACATTGCTGTTACGGCAATTATTATAGGCTCTTATCTCCTGCGGTATGTCCTGTGGCCCAACAGGGAAGATCATATCGTTTTTGCGGCAGGGGCAATCCTCGGTTCAATAGTAGAGATTATTGCCACCCGTGTCGGCATCTGGAGTTATACACTACCCACGTTTCTCAACATACCTGTATGGCTCCCCTTTGCCTGGGGGTTCATTTCCGTCCTGATTATCAGGATCGCACAGTCCCTAAAAAGATAACCGTCCTGCATAACAATAAAATATGCTTTACCTGACATATAATTCCATTTCTCAATCAAAGATGATATTGAGGCAACGATGAGGAGGAACCCGGAGCGTACACAATGTTCAATTGATAAATCTGATTTCGCCGGGAACCCGTGTGCGACCAGCATCATTCATAGATGAGATTATACCAATTCATAAGTCAAAAATAGAATGAAGATGCCGAAGAGGAGGAAACCGGAGCGTACTCCCAGTACGTGAGGATTTCCGACGATGAGAAAGCTTTATTTTATGCATGAATTAGAATTGGTATTAGACCACATGGGTGGCTAAGGATTTACGACGACGCAGCCAACAAAGATAGCGCTTTGATT
Organism: Syntrophus sp. (in: bacteria); assembly: GCA_013824645.1. Lineage (GTDB taxonomy): Bacteria > Desulfobacterota > Syntrophorhabdia > Syntrophorhabdales > Syntrophorhabdaceae > PNOF01. Next base: position 15,562 of record PNOF01000019.1, read on the forward strand.
GAGAAATGGAATAAAACGCCTCTCATGAGGCTAATAGGTTGACTTTTTCATTCCTTGCCTTTAATATAATAAAAGTATGACTGAAAATCCCGTTAAGAAATATGGTTTCATAATTCTTGTCTCAACACTTTTTTTTCAGATAGCTTTTACAGAAGGCGGCATATACGATTACATCAAGACAAAAAGAACAATAAAGTCGATTACTGCATTGATTCAAAAAGCGGAAAAAGAGAATACTATGCTGTTTCAGGAATTGGAGAAACTCCAAAAAGACGATCAGTATTTGGAAGAAGTGGTAAGGATAAAATACGGTTTCGTAAGGGATGGAGAAAAGGTATACAGGGTTGAAAAATGAGATACGAAGGCGCTATTTACAGACCACCGAGCGAGGCGGAAAGCCTCATACTGCAAGTTACCATCGGATGTTCTCACAATAAGTGTACATTCTGTAGTTCTTTTAAAGACAAGAAATTCCGACTTCGTTCTTTTGAAGAGGTAAAAGAAGACGTCGAAGAAGCAAAGCAGTACGCACGGTATATCAAGAAAGTCTTCATTGCCGATGGAGACGCACTGATTATTCCGCAAAAAAGGCTTATCCCTATTGTCGAACTCATTAAAAATGCCTTCCCAAAACTTGAGCGAATCGGCCTCTACGGAAACACAAAATCTATCTTAAAAAAATCCGTCGAGGAACTCAAAGAATTGAAAGAATTGGGTGTCGGCATTATCTACCTCGGCGTTGAAACAGGCGATCAGGTAGTCCTCGACAGGGTCTGCAAGGGAACAGTCCTCGACAAAACAGCTGAGGCGGCAAAAAGGGTAAAGGACTCAGGCATCATCCTGTCCGTTACGATACTCCTGGGTATCGGAGGTGTGGAAAGAAGCAAGATCCACGCCGAAGCAACAGGAAAGTTCCTGACAAGAATACAGCCTGATTACGCAGGGGCGTTGAGCGTTATTGTTGTCCCCGGAACAGTCCTCGCGGAAGAAGTAAAGAAGGGCACTTTCGAAGTACCCAATCCTTATATGCTCCTTGAAGAACTTTATACCATGATAGAGAACATCGATGCAGACCATCTCTATTTTGCATCAAATCATGCCTCAAACTACCTCCCGGTCAAAGGATGGCTCCCCGAAGAAAAAGATGCCATGTTAAAAGCTATTAAACACGTATTGCAGCAAAAGGACCCGTCGATGCTGCGTCCTGAATATATGAGGGCACTCTGAGATGGGAAAACAATCAAGCAAGTCCCGGGAAAATGATGGAGGATTTGTTGACGTGCCGGTGCGGGTACGCTATGCAGATACAGACTTAATGGGCGTTGTTTACTATGGCAATTATCCGGCTTTTTTTGAAGTAGGCCGAAGCGAATATATGAGGGGAAAGGGCTTCACGTACCGGGAATTTGAAGAGATGGGCTACCGTCTTGTCGTCGTCAATATGGAAGCAAAATATTACAATTCAGCCACCTATGATGACCTCATTAACGTCAAAACACGGATATCAGAACTCCAATCAAGAGGGCTGACGTTCCATTACATGATCTACCGGGATACAACGCTCATCGTCGAAGGAAAAACAAAACATCTCTGTATCAACAAAGACAAAAAACCCGTCGTCATTCCCCAGTATCTTTTCACTATCTTGAGAGATGCCACAGCAGCCAAATAATATTCTCATTATACGGCTAAGTTCTCTCGGAGACGTACTGATGGCCATTCCCGCAGTGAGAGCGATACGAAACAATTTTCCCGATGCCCGTATTACCTGGCTCGTCGAGGGTGCTGTCAGCGAATTTCTTGCATGCCAGGATTTTATCGACGAGGTCATACGTTTCCCGAGGGGTCCAATTATGCAGGGACTTAAAAGGGGTAACATTTTCAAGATACAAAAAGAGGCGGGACGCTTTTTACGCCATTTGAGGAAAGACAAATACGACCTCATCCTTGATTTTCACGGTATAGCAAAGAGCGCACTCTTTTCAATGATCGCAGGGGGCAAGAAAAAAATCGGTTTTGGAAAAATGTTTGCCAAGGAAAAAAGCTATCTCTTTTATCATAGTGCAGTAAACGGTCCAGACCAAAGAATGCACAAAGTTGAACGAAATATGCTCCTCGCGGAGCATCTTGCCTGCACCGGCGCCATCCCCGCGGCTCCCCTCAATACTTCAGGTGACGCGATAGCATACATTGACAACTTCCTTCAGGAAGCGGGCAGCCATTCACCCTTATTTGCCGTCAATCCCTTTTCCAGTAAAGGTACCGACTTTAAACGGTGGCCCCTGGAACGCTATGCAGAGCTCATTGCCCGCATAAAGCATGATTTACAGGGATACACGGTTATTTTATGGGGTCCCGGTGAAAAAGAAGAGGCAGAGCGCTTGAAAGAGATGGTGCCGAATGGTGCAATACTTGCCTGCCCCACAAATATCCCGCAGATTTTTGCCCTTTTGAAGAAAATTACTGTTTACATCGGCGGCGATACGGGGGTTATGCACCTCGCGGCAGCAGCACACACACCTGTCGTTGCCATATTCGGACCCACAGACGTGAAAGTCAATGCACCCTACGGCACAGCACATACAGTCATCAGAAAAGATGTCCCCTGCAGTCCCTGCAAAAAAAGGGATTGCGACGACCGTCAATGCCTTACCCGGATCACCGTTGAAGAGGTTTACAAAACGGTGCTCGCCGTATATAAGAGGAGCACAACTAATTAAATGCGAATACTTTTTATATATCCCAACATCAATGCCCAGATAGGGTTCAGCTACGGAATATCCTACATTTCAGGTCTTTTAAAAACAGAAGGTATTGAAACACACCTGCTCAACATCAACGAAAAGCTCGGATATCCCCTCGACCATGAGAGGATTAAAAAAGACGTCCTTTCTATCAAGCCGGACATGATTGGTTTTTCCGTTCTCACAAACCAGTATAAATACGCCCTTGAGATCGCCCATAATATCAAAACCTATACAAGCGCACCCATCATATTCGGGGGCATCCATCCCACAATGGACCCTGGTGAAACATTATCGCAGGACTGCGTTGATTATATCTGCGTGGGAGAAGGCGAAGAGGCCTTCCTTGAACTTATCACAAAAGGAAGCCCCCATGGGGTACAGAATATCGGGCACAAAACAAAGGGAAATTCCGTTCTGGAACCCTTGAGACCATTCTCTGACATCACAAAACTTCCCTTTAAAGATTACGAAATTTTTGATTTTCAGCAGATGATTGACGCAAAGGATGGCTGGGTGGGGCTCACCGCATCGCGGGGCTGCCCTTTCCGGTGTACCTATTGTCTCAACCATAAGATCATGGGCCTTTATAGGAATTATGGATACCTCCCGAAAGATTATCTGCGAAGACACACCGTCGGCCAGATGATTGCCGAGATAGAATATCTCCTTTCCCGTTATAAAGGCATTAAGATGTTCATCTTCGATGACGATATCTTCACTTTCGACAAGGTATGGCTCAAAGAGTTCACTCAAGAATACAAAAAAGTAACCGATATCGGTTTTGTATGCAATGCCCATGCACGGATATTTGATGAGGAAACCGCATCGTACCTGAAAGATGCGGGATGCAGAATCGTAAAGTTCGGTCTTGAAAGTGGAAGCGACAGGATACGAAGGGCTGTGCTTCACCGGTATATGTCGAACAAACACATTGAAGAGGCTTTTGCTATAGCGCACCGGTTCGGGTTCCACACATCGGCCTTTGTCATGATGGGACTCCCCCATGAAACGATAGCAGACGTTCAGGATACAGTGAGGCTTCTTGCCAAGGTCCTGCCTGGGAGATTCAGGTGGTCTTTGTTCTTTCCTTTTGTGGGCACAAAGGCATATGAAATTGCGGAAAAATCAGGACAGATCGATTTTGAAAAGATGCGCAAACTTGACAATTTCACCGACGAAACCTGTATGGTCCTCGGAGATGACATAGACCTCTATGTAGATAAAGTAAAAACGTTCTTATGCGCCTTTGTCAACGGTTATGCCGATATAGACGGGGAACAGAAATACCTGGAACTCGTAAAACGGATTGAATCACTCGACAAAAAGGCATGGCATAGAGAGAAAAAAGCACTTCGGGAAGAAATAGACGTGCTGGACAAAATCATGGAAGAAAAAGGGAAACTCCATTATACCGTGAAGTATAATCCTTTTATGGGCGTGAGAAGTGACTGGAAAGACGATAGTATATCTGCCTAACTGGCTCGGCGACATGGTAATGGCAACACCATTCCTCCATGCTCTCCGGGCATGCACATATGATGATGTATGGGCTGTAGGAAAGAGCAGCGCCATTCACCTATACAACGGCCTTAACCTCTTCGACAGATTCATATCCATCGACGATAAAGGGCTCCTGGCCACTCTTGAAAGGGTGGGCGGTCTTAAAAAAATCAATTTTAAAAGGGCCATCGCCATGCCCCACTCCTTTCGCTCGGCATTTTTTTTCTATAATCTTCGCATTAAAGAAAGAATCGGGTATGCACGGAACAAGAGAGGTTTCATGCTCACCCTGAAGATGCAAGAAGAAGACGCCGTGCCTGAGTCAACCGTCGAACACTATCTCAAAATCATCGATGCCCTCGGCGGCAGCCGGTCTCTCAATGCGCCGCTGCTCCTTGTCACTGATGACGAAGAAGAAAAATTCGATGAAAAGTTTATCGACATCAGCAAGCCTTATAGTGTATTTATCACAGGGGCACAGTACGGCTCATCAAAATGCTGGCCGCATGAACACTTTTCGGAACTCGCAAACAAGATCATCGAAAAGTATGGTATGAAGATATACCTTCTCCCCGGTAAAGATGAGGAAGGGACGGCCCGCAAAATAGTGGAAGGGATACACAAAAAAGATTTTGTGGAAGTAAAATCGATGAATGTAAGAGACCTGAAGGTCTGCCTTTCACGGGCGTCTTTTGTCGTCAGCAACGATACGGGACCCAGACATATATCGACAGCCCTCTCTGTCCCGACCATTGTACTGCTGGGCCCCATGGATGACAGGTACACCGATTATCCGAGCGCTTGCACGTACAAGATCTCGAAGGACCTGGCGTGCAGACCCTGCAATAAAAAGGCATGCAGCACAGAACATGAATGTCTCGCAGGGATACGCCCTGATGAAGTTTTAAAAATCATAGGGGGAATCATTGAAAAAAAACCTTAACACACAACAGCCGGACGACAGAAAGAGCTTCGGCAAAGTCGTGGATCGTTTTAAGGGGAAAAAAGTATGCGTCATCGGGGACATCATCGCCGATGTATATATTTTCGGTAAACCATACAGGCTCTCGCGGGAAGCGCCTGTCGTCGTCGTCAAATACGAAGAAGCCAGGATATATCCGGGCAGTGCGGGCAACACCATCAATAACCTTCTGGCCCTCGGAGCCCATGTTTATCCCATCGGTTTCATCGGAAAAGACAGCACCGGAGAAAAGTTGATGGATTTTTTCTCACAATACAAAAAAATAGATGCAAGCGGTATAATCCGATATAATGGCACAACGGTAACAAAAACGAGGATACTCGCCGGCGATACGCATACGTCAAAACAACAGGTAATACGGATCGACAGAGATGATAACAGGGCGTATACCCGCGACGAAAAAACAGAGTTTATGGAAAAACTGAAATCAGTCAGTCCTCACATAGATACCTTCATCGTCTCCGATTATGGCCATGGCTCCATTGACAATAAAATTATCAACTACATGAAGGCTATTGCACAGGATAAGGCTGTTATCGGTGATTCCCGGTACAGCTTGAGAAAATTTGCAGGATTCACCATGCTTACCCCTAACGAATCGGAAGCATACGAACTGGCAGGTCTTGACGAAGGACATACCGTTGAAGAAGTGGGGGGCAAAATAATGGATTCAATGAACCTTACGGCGCTTCTCGTCACACGAGGAAATAAAGGCATGACCCTTTTCCTGAAAAAAGGAGAAATACATCATATTCCCATTTCCGGTAAAAACGATGTGACAGATGTGACCGGCGCCGGTGATACCGTCTGCGCTACTGCTGCACTGGCACTGGCGAGCGGAACTGATTTTTATACAGCGTCACAAATCGCCAATTACGCAGCAGGGATTGTAGTAATGAAGAGAGGAACGGCAACGGTAAGTCCGGAAGAGCTGAAAAAAGCAATGGAGTAGAACAACATATTATGATGGGCTGGAGCATCTCTTAGTACACCGGCAATTAAAGATGCTAATTTAGGTCGTCATCCCCGCGCAGGCGGGGATCCAGTGTTTTGAAACAGCGGGGTTAAAGTTTTTTACTCTTTCGATAATATACTGGTGAGGTTATGGGACAGATAATAGATAAGCTTGAAGAGTTAATAGAGATCGTCGAGAAGGAAAAAGCCCAGGGGAAACGGATCGTCTTCGGCAATGGCTGTTTTGATCTTCTCCATGTGGGACATGTGAGATACCTGCGGGGCGCCAAGGCACTGGGCGATATCCTCATCGTTGCAGTCAACGATGACGCGTCGGTGACGGGGCTGGGAAAACGCAAGAAGGTTGTCACACCGGCCAAAGAACGGGCTGAAATCATCTCAGCGCTGGATGCTGTCGATTACGTCATTCTCTTCAAGGAACCAACGGTAGAAAACCTTCTCCGCACACTGCAACCGGCCATCCACGCAAAAGGCACCGACTATACCGAGGATAGTGTCCCTGAAAAAGACATAGTCCAATCATACGGCGGCAGAGTAGCCATAGTAGGCGATCCGAAAGACCACTCCACCCGTGATTTGATAAAAACAATCAAAGACCTTCAGTAGCAGCAACGGTTTTTTTGGTAGAGGAGACCTATTCCCTCCACTCATTGCTACGGATTTCTGACCCACTTAATTCCAATTCTAAATCAACCCCGTCATTCCGGAGGTCACCATTTTCTTCGCTCCCACTCGTCTGTCTTACCCTGCACACGATTCACCTTTGCTCAGTTCTCGAACTCGCTTGTCGCTCAGACAGCGAGAACTGTCCTGAACGCGGCACTGGCCGCAGGACCGCAAAGGCTTATCGGCAGGGTACCCAAGGCATCCTTCGATGTCCGCTCAGAAAATGGTGACCTCCGAAGTGTAGTGGTACAGTTGATTTAGAATTGGAATAATAGCTTGTCTCCCTCGATGCACATGGGTATAAGACATTACACACAGCTATTGGAAGTGATAACACCAACGTCAGCCAGAGGCGAGCGCTCTTTTTCGCCGATTGACTGCACCACCTCGTTGTGCCTTTGAATTGCCCGTATGCGCAACTTCTGCACGCAGGCCTAAGCCGAGTGCACCTATCACCTTAAGAACTGTATCAAAGCCAGGACTCCTTTCTCCAGAGAGCGCTTTGTAGAGACTTTCACGAGAAAGGCCTGCATCACGTGCAACTTGAGACATACCTTTAGCCCGTGCAATATCACCGAGGGCTTTTGCAATAAAAGCGGCATCACCATCCGCTTCCTCAATACAGGCTTCGAGATAAGCTGCCATTTCCTCCGGGGTACGGAGATGCTCGGAAACGTCGTACTTTGTTGTTTTGGTCTTTATCATGGTGTACTCCTATAAATTCCTTGCCAAACGCAAGGCGGTTTTGATGTCTTTGGCCTGGGTGTGTTTATCCCCACCAGCCAACAGAATAACAAGCTGTTCCCCAAACTGTTTATAGTAAACCCTATATCCGGAACCATAGTTGATCTTCAATTCTGAAACACCTTCACCCACTGACGCTACGTCGCCGGGATTGCCTGTCGCCAACCTCTCAATCCTTATCAGAACACGGGCTCGGGCTCGGATGTCCTGCAAATCATCAAGCCATTTAGTAAACACTTCAGTTTTTCGGATTTCAATCACAGGTCAATTGTATCCTTGTGGCTACACTTTGTCAAGTAGAAAAAGAGTCTCATGTAGCCCAACATGAGGATCAGCCAGAGCCCGATTTATCGGCGATTGGCTGAATCCGGTAGTTATGCCATGCCCTGGTATGACCTCTCTATGCTGCTCGACAACCTCAATCCTTGAACAACAAGCCAGACAGACTCTTGATAATCTCGTCGGTCTCTTTACACACTTCAAGCTGTGCGTTCAAAGCGGCGATGTAATGTTCTGCTTTTCTCTTCGCATCAGACTTCGACTGATCAACGAGAGCCATAACCCGCTCTTTGGTTTTTTCAATCATAGCCCGCACGTTCTCATTCGCCTGCCGTTCTTTATGTGGGTCGAACCTGTATCCTCGATAATCGCAGACAATAAACGAGTGGTTAAGTCTTTGAAATGGAAACAGAGCCGTTAAGCCGCCGTCCTGCTTTGTAAAGCGAGAAAACATTTCTTTTACGCATGGGTCGCCATGCTCTTGCACATAGTCGCAGACGGACTGATCAATTTCAACGAACGGTGTTCCTCTTTCATCCGCTTCTCGCTTAAAGGCAGTTACTTCATGCTCTTTATCCAAAGCCTCTTGATACCCAGTTCCTATTATATCGGCCTCCGTATGATAGATCCGACCTCGGGTGATATACCCCCTGCACATTATTCCTTTAGTCAAGAGTGCCATTGTTGCACCCCAGCAATGGCTGACCAAATTGATTACACCGGCGGGTGATATTTCGCTTGATACGACCACGCAGTCCGAAACACGGGTGAGGCGGAAATCGAGATCGGGTCGGATACGTGCGCTGTTAGGGCAGGTACTCGGCCCATGCCTTTCAATTCTCGTTCTATCTTCAGGCGTACCAAGTTCTTTCGCCGCAACAACAAGTTCAGCCAATGAGATACCGGCTCCGCTTTCTGCCGCTTCCACCTTTTTCTTCCAGCCAAGAATGTCCACAAATCCAATGAATTTCTCTATGAATTCCATATCGCCAATCACATTATAGTCTTTCGCGCATAACGAAAAAATCAGCCGGAGCGTAGCGATCGGCTGGATTGACCTTGTTAGCCTTTCATTTTGTCTCTTTCAGCAAAAACTTCTTTGGCTGCAAACAGCCCATTAAGCGCCGCAGGAAAACCTGCGTAAACAGCCATTTGCATTATTACCTCCACAACTTCCTGCTTAGTGCATCCAACATTTAAAGCGCCATTAATGTGCACTTTTAACTGAGGGGTAGCATTTCCTAAGGCAGTCAGAGCTGCGACCACTGCTATTTCTCTGGATTTCAGATCTAATCCTGGTCGTGAATATATGTCGCCAAAAGGAAATTCAATCAGTAATCGTGCAAAATCTGGAGCGATGTCCTTAAGGCTGTCGATGACGCGCTCGCCGGCCTCTCCGTCCACTTCTTTGAGTTTTTCCCAACCTCTTTGATAGCGATCATTAGTTTTCATGATTTTTCTCCTTTGCGAGCTAATGCCGAGTTAAGCGGAATGCCTGGAGCATCAGACCGTAAAGGTCTGAGGTTGCGCAAGGCATTTCCGCTTAACTCGGCAAAAGGCCGAAATATTTCTGTATTTTACGGCCGTATACAGGTTTTCAACCAAGTTTTTTCTAATAGCACAGTTTTGATCATTACCACATTTTTGGGCTTGTTGTAATTAACCGGTTGATGGCTCCCCGCCCGTAAATCTATTTTCCTCTAATTTCATTTTGTTTTCAAGTCAAATCTTGTCGGCCAACCCTGCGCAATGCTTTATTCCAATTTGCATTTAAACCAAAATATTTTTTGTAGGGAAAACTGTTTCTTGCGGCGAGCATCGAGTACTGCTTGGGACCCTGCCGATGCGCTGTAATGAGCCAGCGGCCAGGCCGCGTTTTGGCCAATTTGTGCTGTCTGAGCGACAAAGCGAGTTCACAAATTGAATGGAAGCAAATCGTAACAGGGTAAGCAGCACGGAGGGCGAGCAAGAGAAACGGTTTTTCCTGCAAAATGTCATCTTGAATGCAAATTGGAATAATACCTTATAAAAGCCCTTTCAGGGCCACGTAGTAAAGGGCGCAGAAGAGTATGTGGAGGGCAAGTTGTTCGAGCCATGCGTGAGAACCTAACTTTCTGCATATGGCAACATAACATTTCGCAAGAGGAAAGGAGGCTGTGGCAGATCTCGTGAAACCCCGATAAACCTGAAGGAAGTTGGGTAGTTACGAGACGTATCTTGACAAAAAAAAATAAATGTATATTTTATAGGACAATGTTATTGGTCTAAGACGGTAACAAATTTATTGAAGGAGTTCGACATGTTTGAAGTATCAGAGAAAGCCGGTGAGGTTATTAAAGGTTTCCTGACAGGAAAAGAAGGTCCTCAGGCAATAAGGATTATGATGAATGAAGGCGGGTGAAGCGGGCCCTCTCTGGGCATGGCTCTGGATGAGCCGGCAGACAGTGATGAGACCTTTGTTGAGAAAGACCTTACCTTTCTTGTTAACAAGGAATTATTCAATGAGGTAAAACCTATCAGTATCGATTTTGTCGAGTCAGATATGGGAGCAGGCTTCATGGTGCATTCAGCCCTTTCCAACAAAGAAGGCGGCTGTGGAAGCAAAGGCGGTTCCTGCAGTTGTTAGAAAATCAGCATTGAGGGGGACTCCGCAAGAGTCCCCCTCAATCTTCGCTTCACTTTCCTGAATATTTTCGGGCTGCAAAACAGGGATAGAAACCGCCATTGGTTTCTATCAGGATGTCGCCAACTCATCGAAATATACACAATCCATTGTTCAGCAAGACTCCAGGAGAGCTTCTACTCTGGTGCGTATCTGTCCCACATCACTCTGAGAAAAGTCAGTCACGATTTTCAGGAACGGGAGGCTATGGTTCTTAGCAACATATTCTCCCACTTTATGGGATTCAATATTGTACGAATGGCAGGCCTGGAGCACAACGTCAATGACGGCGTCGGGCTTGAACTTGTCTATGAGACGGGTCATCTCGGTAAGGCGTCGCGTATTCGGCGTCATGCAGGAACAGGGTATCTTGAGATACCGTTCGGCCAGGGTCCTTCGTGTCCTCCTCGAAGTCCGTCATAAAAGGTTTGAATCCCGAACAGGAGTCAAGGGCAACAATTACGCCGCCTGCTTCTTCGATGATGTTGAAAACCTTCTCGGCATCCCCCCCGACAGGGCAGCCTGTTACCATTACACGTGGGGCCCCATTAGGGCCATAAACGTATCCGGCAATCTTCCGTTCCTCAAGTTTTCTGACTGCTTCGTTGAGTAAAAGCTCCATTTCTTTCCCTGTTGATCCATTGGATAGATAAGTCAAGTCATACATTTCCTGCCAGCCCACAACAGGAGGCTGAAGCGCGGCAAACTCAAAGACTTTTCGCATCATGGTGTTCTCACGGTTGGCATCCTTGATGGCGGCCTCGATCTCTCCATCTGTTGCATGGACCTTGAAAGTAGCTTCAAGGAATTTTTGCAGTTTCCGTATCATAACAGTCCAGTTAGCGAGGGCTTCCTCTTCGTCGGGCAATTGAGGCAAATCCATGATAAAGGTAGGTTTCCTATCCATTATCAGCTCGAACATCTTCTTCTTACCGTCGCAGGTTGTTTCACCTATTACCGCGTCGGATATCCCGTAAAATGGACAGGTATCTGTGATGATGAAGCCGAAACTCGATTTTATAAGCGGACACAAATTAGCGGGGAGAATCGTTTCCGCCGCCTCTATAGTTTTGTTGGAGAAAGCGCAGAGCGTTGCGGGCACAATACCCATGGCCAGGATCAGCTCAGCAGGGGCGTAGCCGCAATAAATCCCTGCTATCTTTTTTCCTTCTTCGCGTTTTTTCTGCAGATGAGCGAGAACCCTTTTGTTGGGCGGCCCTCCCGTATATTCGTCGTTTATAAGTGGTTCAATCAAAGGGGCTCGCGTCGCCCCCTCCACCGGCAAAGCCGTCGAAGCCACCCCCTCTGCTCGCAGAAGCTCGCTAGATCCCCGCAGGCGACGTGAGCCAGCAGAGGAGCCAGGTCGTGAGCCTGTGGAATCTACTTTTGTATTCATTATACCTCCCTGATATATGTTTCAGTTCTTATTCCACCTTCCAGTCAGAAACCGCTACTTCGGATTAAGCCCCGTATAATAATTTCTGTTATACCGGATCATTGGAGGTGTTTTATTCACCTCGCTAAATCTTGCTTCAATTTCGGCTTTCTTTTCATTCGGTTCAATCAGATCAAGTGTCGCATAGAGACCTCTGACGATTGACAGAAATTGATTGAAGGGAAATCCAATAGCCATTTCGTTGTCTCCCCATTTGGCGTTGAATCTCGTACCGGCGCATAAAAGCGAGACATTGATATTATTGCTTTCAAATGGGACGGCGGTACATTCTGAACAGATAGCCTGGTTCCCGGACATTTTATATGCCGTATTAAACCCGAAGATATGGGTATACGCCTGTATTATCCTCATACTGTTATATGGATTGGTCACGATGAGCACTACATCGGGTTCTTCCTCATATGCTTCAAGAGGCTTGACCATAACGCCGTAAGCCTTATGTCTGCAGAAGGTCATATTCCGCTGAACATGTTTTGAAGTTGCCAGGTCCTGATACAAACCCAATTTCTGATAATGTCTCCCCGATAATGACATTTCATCTGCTTCAACCACACTCAGCGCCTTTGCGCCCCCCATACAACCGAAATTTTCTGCTGCCGCTTTCACCCCTTTCCCGGTCATGGCAGTCCTGACCATGACGCAATAGGCCATTTTCCCTTTCAGTTTTTTTGATTCGGCCCTTTCGAACTCCTCTTCGTCGAACAAAAACTTGACGCCGACTATTCGCCTGTCCAGTTTCAACGCCAGATTCACATCTTGTACAGCCTCGTTTATTGCCTTCTTATGCATACGTCCATCCTGTTATCACCCGGCTACTCGAACAGAACATACTTACCTTTGTATTGTTCCTTAAACTTGGCCTTGTATTTGCCTGATCGTAGCGTCTTTACCGCTTCTTTGGCCCATGTCGAATTGACATCTTCGCTTCTCACGATGAGCCCCAGGGGAAAATATTTATTCTGAGGATCTTCATAGAGAAAAACCTTCGGATCAATCTTCCCTGTCTCGCCAACATAATAGGCGGGCGAGATTACGGCGTCCACATCCTGTATGCTGCGGGCTGTTTGTGTTATTTCGGTTTCTATTATTTTGATCTTTTTGGGATTATCTTTTATGTCGAGAATTGTGTAAAAGGGGCCGGTCTTTGCATTCAAGGTTATCAATCCAACTTCTTTCAGAATAATGAGACTTCTGCTTAAATTGGAAGGATCGCCTGGAATTGCAATCTGGGCGTTTTGGGGTATTTCAGAAAGCTTCTTGTACTTCAGCGAATAGATCGCAAAAAAAGAATAAAAGTGATAGGGCTGGACCATCTGTAAATCAGCCTTATTTTGCGCATTGAAGGTAAGGATCCAGGGCCGGTGATTCGCTATGATACCGTCGATGCTGCCGTCTTTAAGGGCAGTTGCCGGGAGTTGATTTGCATCGAACATAACTATTTCTACTTTATAGCCAAGTGGTGCAAGCCCCTCTTTTATCCATTGAAGCATAGGCTCGGAATAGGCCAGACATCCCAACTTTAGGTTTTTCCTGTCGGGAGCCAAGGATTTTCCATACCCTGATAATGCCAGGCAGAAAACAACGATTAAGCATATAACTATTATTGTGATAAATTTTTTGTGCATATAAGCCTCCGGTTTTCTTGATTTTTCATCATACTGTTTTCTTATATAGCCAGTCTCCTGCCCACTGTATAATCAGGACCATAAAGAAGAGCAGCAACACCGACGTATACAGCACTGTGTTGTTGAAACTCTGATAGCCGTAATTAAGCGCAACCGCTCCTATGCCTCCGGCCCCGACAGCGCCTGCCATTGTTGTTGCCGAAAGAAACGTTATCGTTGAAAGGGTCGTTCCGGCCACAATCATCGGCACTGATTCTTTAACCATGACCTTCATGATTATCTGAAAATCAGATGCACCGAAAGAACGCGCTGCTTCAATAAGCTGCTTATCAACCCCCTTAAGACTGTTTTCAATTATTCTGGCCATGAAAGGGGTTGCCGCAAGCGTAAGGGGCACGATAGCTGCCTTTTCTCCAATTGACGTGCCCACGATAATCCTCGTAACTGGCGATAGCGCTACGATCAGGATTATTATCGGAAATGACCGTATACTGTTGACAATGAAATCCAGCACTTTATATTTTGATCTATTGGGACGCAACCCGTGCGGTCCATAGAGAACAAGGAAGTAAGCCAATATGAATCCGAAAACAAATGAGAGCGCCATCGAAGTGGAGAGCATCCTCAGCGTGGCTCCGATTGAAGGAGCGATTATTCCTTCGAAATATTTCCACCAGTATGCTGAATAGCTTGTTGAATGCATTTTATTGTCGCTCCTCTTGTTATATTTCTCTTAAACTGCTTCAGACTGAGTCACGGGCATCTGTGCATTATATCTTTCCCTGTATGTTTCGATGGGCTCTAAACGACCATCATGCCCGTTTATATCCTTCCATGCTACATTGTGCCTCCCAAGGTAGTCCTCAACGTCATGACGGGCTTTTTCCGGGAAGCTGACAGGTAATCCAGGTACAGCATCAGTAGAAAATGTCGAGGTTTCGCCCTCTATGGTAAAATCGATTCCGAGCTCCACTGCCATACGCGAAACGAAGGAACCCGTAACCGTATCCGGCAAGACTAACACCACCATTTTCGCTGGTTCTTCCGAAGGCATGGCAAAATCGTCACCAATAAGATTTCTCAGTGCCGCCGGTTGTTGACGGAAGATCTCCTCAACCATGCCGGATACGGCTACTTTGCCGTTTTCAAGGATGGCTATTTCCCTGCACAACCCACGAAGAACAGACATCTGGTGCGTCACAAATACAATCGTGATTCCCATCTGTTTATTTATCTCTATCAGCAGATTGATAATGGCCTGCGATGTCTTCGGGTCAAGCGCCGACGTCGCTTCATCACAGAGCAGTATGTGAGGGTCCATGGAGAGCGCCCTCGCAATTGCCACCCGCTGTTTTTGTCCGCCGGAAAGCTCTCTCGGTTTTTGTCTTACCTTTTCGGGTATTCCTACAATTTCCAACAGTTCTCTAACCTTCCTGTCGATAAAACCTGATTTGTATTTCCAGCACCTGAGAGGTAAGGCGACATTATCGTAAACGGTAAGCCGTTCGAGTAAAGAGAAGTGCTGAAATATCATGCCGATCCTCTTCCTGAATGCCATCATATCTTTACGGGAAAGGGTCCTGACATCTACGCCATCGACAATCAGCGAGCCGTTGTCGTAGCTCTCCAGCCCATTGATACACCTGAGCAATGTAGATTTCCCTGCTCCGCTTCTCCCCGCCAGTCCATAAATACCCCCCCTTCTAATGTCCAAATCCAAATCGCATAAGACAGGCGTGTCACCAAAGGATTTGACAATATTGTGCGCCCTTATCATCACGTTGTTATTCCTCTCACGATTAAACGGAAGTTTTCCTCGTTCACCTGCGTTGCGGCATGGAGTGCCGCCCCGAAGGCCCCCACAACCTGTGGGTCCGGTGGCACAACAACAGACCGGTTAAGTTCCTTGGCTATCAGTACCCGAACACACTCGTTCAACGCTACTCCCCCGGCAAAAAAGATTTCGCCGGAAGGGGCGATCCGTTTCAGGAGCGCTATTGACCGGCTGACAATGGCCCTGTGAATACCAAGAGCCACTTCATGCCGCAAAGCGCCCTGGGCCGTCAGTGATATGACCTCCGACTCGGCAAAGACAGTGCACATGCTGTTGATATTTTCAAAACGCTCAGCCGAGAGCGCTGCCCTTGAGAACTCTTCGAGGGTGTAGCTCAAGGCATTGGCCATTATTTCAAGGAAACGGCCTGTACCGGCGGCACATTTATCGTTCATCTCGAATTTGCTCATTTCACCGGTATTATTTAATGAGATAGCTTTTGTGTCTTGTCCGCCAATATCGAGGATAACCCTGCAGGCCGGATAAATTGCCTTCGCGCCCAGAGCGAATGCTTTGATCTCACTTATAACCTGACAATCCAGGTGTCCTTTAATAAGGTGACGACCGTAACCGGTCGCCACAATAACGTCATATTCTACGCCCCTGATAAGTGTACGGACGGCCTCCAACGGATCATGGGAAGTCAATGCCTTGCGTGTCAGGATTGTTACGCCGCCCTCAACGACGGCGAGTTTTACCGTACGGGAGCCGATATCAATGCCTGCTGCTTTCATCTGGCCTGTATCCTCTCGCGGAATGCCTCGATGCGGGTTTTGAGTTGCCCGGCATCTTCCTGGCTGTAATCCGTTTCGAGCCGCAGGGTAGGAATACTCGCTGTTTCCAGCGCCACCTCCACAGGGCCGCTCTCGACGACGTAAGGATGGCAGGACTGGAGACTGTAATGGATGACCCCCTGAGCATTATATTTATTGTACATCTCCTTTACATGATCGACACGGGACGGATTCGGTGTAAAGACAGCACAGTCGATTTTAAAATAACGGTCGGTTATATTATTGATCAACTCGTCTACCGTATTCCCCTTGTCTTCAGTCAGCCATTGTGTGCCGCGCTCGCCGACGCAGGACTCTTCGCCCACTATAACAGCTCCGCTCGTTTCAATGACGAAAGGGACCTTCCAGTTCGGAACAGCCATGGGACATCCTGATATGAGCATGCGGGTAGTGCCTTTCGGGAACACACCTTCGCCCTTTTTTACGCGCTCCTCAAGCTCATCACAGAGGGCATTCACGGAACCGGTAAAGCGTAGCGGGTCATCATAGAAGAAGACCTGATTGACGAGAAGCGCATCAATGCCGGAAATGGGTGCAGGATCAGCCTTTCTCAAGTCAGCGAGACGTTTTACGGCCCTTCGCTTCGCGTTGGTGATCTCAATCCCTTTCTTGAGTGTTTCCACGGTGATCTTCTTTCCGCTTGAGTCTTCAAGCTTTGTCATGAACTTCCGGTATTCCTCTCTGAGAAGAATTCTGCCGGTGTCGCTTTTCATTTGGGGGAGGTCGATGATGTAAAGGTCCTTGACCATGGGTGAGAGCACTTCGTAGGCCTTTTTCTTTCCGTCGCAGGTATTTTCCCCAACGATGATATCGCTTGCCTCCACATAGGGACAGACAAGGCCCCGTTTAAAGCCGAAAGCGGATTTAATGAGCGGACAGAGGTTTCTCGGAAGCACTTCTTCAGCTCCATCAAAATTAAATTCCGCACCGGCGCAGAGACCGACAGATACACCGTTGACAGCAAGGATAAGCTCCTCAGGCACGAAGACACAGTAGGAACCGACGACTTTGCGGCCCTCAGCCTTTGCGTCCATGAGTTCTTTGACCCTCAGGCCGTGCACTTCGCTCATAACAAAATCAAAATACTTCATTCCTTCAGGACGATTCTTCTGAGACAAAAAGATGTCCTGATAGGCTTGACCAAGGAGAGAAAGAAGCCCGTCGTGGGCCGTAAGATCAAGGCCTAAATCCAACCACATTTGTTTGTAATCTGACATGGAAACCTCCTGTGTAATGAAAAATCCGGCCGCAACTTTCTGCGCCGGATTCCATAGGAGGCTACGGGTAGCTACGGCGGGGACATTGCGGACACGGTCGTAAAGGGAGGCCACACTGGCTCCCGGTACGCTTCTCAGCCCAATGGAACGAATATCAATGCTTTCTGCAACATGCTTTCCTATCCTTGTTTTGGTTTGTGTCTACTACCTAATAAATATTTTTACATTCATTGTAGTAATTAGTCAAATATAAATTATGAATTAATGATACTTACATTATTGTTTTTTTCTATAGATATGAGGGTCCACTGCCATCTGAAATCCTCTCCGGATCGAAAAGAGACGGAAGTTTTAATTTGTACATGCAATATACCGCTTAATACCAAACTGTATTCAAAGTAACGCGAACCGGCCCGGTCCGCTTTATTTTTTATTCGGTCATGTCCGCTTGAAGGAAAGGAACTTTGAGTTACTTGTTTTCGTTACGCTTTTCCGTTTTGTAATAACCTTCGCGTAAGCCTTACCCTCTTTTATTTCATAGGTCACCATAACCTTGTCTCCAACCTTTATACCCCGTATCGTCTGATATCCCTTAAATTTTGCCGAAGTGGTCTCAAGGGTTACTCCTGCGTTTTTCGACATGACCACAATCGTTTGAGCATCGATATTCGCCTCCGACACTTTGCCGGTAAGGGTTTCTGTTTTTCCGGGCTTCTTTGACACGGGAGGCGTCAGGGCAAACACGGAAGAAGCAATGGCAAAACTTGCACAGAAAAGAAGGGCCGCAATGAGCACCCCCGTTATCTTCTGGCTTTTCATTTCTCTGTGGAGTTCGGTCTTCATATTCATTTAATGCTCCTTTAGCTATACATGGTTTCGCAGCATCAGCTCCAGTGGATGTGGTCTTTCGGCTTGCCCCCTTTTTTGAGGAATTCAAGCCACCGGTAATAGACAAATACCTTTTCGATGAAATTTTCCCGAAGTCCCGGATCATTGAGCCTCCCATCGTCAATCACGGGGATAAGAGGAAACCTCTTCAGAAAAGCATCGGCAAAAATACCGACACCGCTTTTTACGGGCACGCCTTTTTCATTGTACACTTTTACTCCCTGCATACCCGATGAAGGCGATCTGCTTTTAAAGATAAAACCGCAGAGTCCCTCTTTTGCAAGGTCGTCCAGTCTCCCCTGGGCCCATTTCTTCATGCCTTCCGTGTGGTCAATTCCGCTCTTGATGGTCACAAGGCGCGGATTTTCAGGGACTCCGGTGAGGCACATGGCTTCCCTGGGGACAGGAAGGCCATATTCTACTTCGGGACAAACCGAGATGAAATCAAAATATTGACCAAGGGTATCCGTAATATAACGATCATGTGCATGTCCTCCGTCGTAACGGACCTTTTCACCGAGCAAGCATTTGCTGATACCTATCTTTATCTTTTCCATATCATATCTCTTTCTGTAACATGGTCATCGAAAATCGATGATGATTTTAAGGCTTTCCTTTGCCTGTGCTCTATCAAAGGCCTCCCGGGCGTCTTTGAATTTGTAGATTCCTGAAATGATGGGGCGTACGTCAATACGTCTCTTTTCGAGAGCACGAATGGCCGCGTCAAAGGGTCCGCAACGGGAACCGACAAGGGTAATCTCATGAATAACGAGGGGCGCCAGGTTCATTTCTGATGAAGATGCTACAGTGCTTTTCAGAACAATCGTTCCCCCAGGTTTCGTGAGCTTCATGGCTTTTTCAAAGCCATCAGCCCTGCCGGTTGCTTCCACAACAATGTCATATGCCTTTTCTTCATTCTGTTTTCCAGTGCTTACATCAAGTGTGTCAATATGCTGGTTTCTTGCAATCTTCAATTTCGTTTCGTGTTTCCCTGCCAGGGTGACACGGGCCCCCGTGAGACCAAGCGCCAACGAGCAAAGAAGACCGAGTTTACCGTCGCCCAGCACAAGAATACTGTCTGTCGGTTTAATATGTATCTGCTCGCTTATCTCAAGAGCGGCGGCAAGGGGTTCCGTAAAAACAGCTTCCTCGTCTGAGATGTTATCCGGCACCAGGTGGAGATTGGATACCGGAAGGGTGAGAAACTCGGCAAAGGCGCCGTCTCTTCCCTGGATACCGAGTGTCGTCCGGGAGGGGCAATGTTTCTCCAGACCTTTTCGGCAATATTCACAGGTGCCGCAGCCGCAATTGATTTCACCGACAACCCGTTTTCCTATAAGGTCCCTTCTCTCTTCGGGGGCGCCTTCCACAATACCTACAAACTCATGGCCCATAACACCATGAAACCCGAGGTAACCATTCATTATTTCCCTGTCTGTATTGCAGATCCCTGCCATGGTTACCCTGATGAGGGCTTCCTTCTCTTTTGGTTCCGGGAGAGGATAATCTTCCCTGATTGTAAGAGCACCGTCAAAAATGATTGCTTTCATACCTTCTTTCCACCCCTCACTGTCTTTGCCTGCTTCAATACAAACCAGTCAATAAGTGCTCTGGCAATGCTTATCTTTCCCGGTATGTTGGGGAGTTGGTCTGCGCTAAACCATGCAGCATTGAGAATCTCTTCACCGTCAACCTTGATTTCCCCTCCTGCGTATCGCGCGGTAAAAGCGATCATGAGAGAGTCCGGAAAGGGCCAGGGCTGGCTCCCGAAATAGCGAATATTTTTTGTATCAATCCCTGTTTCCTCTTTTACTTCCCGTCTTACGGTTTCTTCAAGAGTTTCCCCCGGTTCAACAAAACCGGCAATAACACTGTAGAGCTCTTCCTGAAACCTGCTTGAACGGGCAAGGAGCGCTTTTCCATTACGCTCCACGAGGACAATAACGGCAGGTGAAATGCGGGGAAAGAGGGTAAGACCACATGTGGGGCACTGCCGTGCGATCATGCTGCTATGTTTTTCCGCCAATGACCCGCACTGACCGCAAAACCGGTGCGTACGGTCCCAATTAATGATACCGAGGGCCCTCACGGCAATATTATAGGAATCTTCGTTCAAGTGTCCAAAGAGACCTCTGAGTCCCAGGAAATTCATATTGACCGGTGGTTCTGTCTCTTTCGGAAGATGAACAGCATGACAATGCGTATTGCCTGACGTTCCGAGATAATACTCTGACAATGAAGAAACACCTAATTCCTCCAATGCCACAGATGAGGGAATTTCGGGAATAGGTCTTTCCGTAGAGACGAGCAATTTCTGTCCCCGAAAAGCAAACCACAATACAGGTCCACCTTTTTGAGCAGGCGCCGCAACGGATGGAATGAATACTTTGTTCACAGAGAAATCATTACCCGATGGGGACACGAAAGTCAAGAATGAAGAAGATCTACAACTTCCTCACTTCTCCAACCCCTATGGCTATTACTACAACTTATTTTGGTTGTATGAGTGTCCGGTTAAAACGGGGGCTACTCCATTCGTTTATGTTGAAGCTGCTCGTCTCGAGGTCAGGTCGTATAAATCAAAATTCTTTAGTGGGAAACTAATTTTAGAGGTGGTACAATATACGAGTGGCAGTGACCACTCTGTGTGGGAAGTAAAAGCATATGTATGAATTGCTCATTATAAGACAAAATATCAAATACGTTTCCGGATGGAGACCGGCTATATCGAGAGATTAACATGAATGAATTCGTTCAAGCTCAAGCATTGTTCAATAAATTTAAGAAGAATTGGAATTCATCTGATTTGGAAGAAGCACTTAAAATATTGGACGTTTTAATTAGTGAATCTGGAAAGGATTCTCAAAAAGCAATAAACTTGAAAAGGGCCATAAGTGCTTATATGTTTAGCCAGCTTAACTGAATAAAAGAAAAATATAATTTCAATGAATTTGATAAAGGCTTAATTACATTAATTAGCTCACTGAATGACAAAATAGAACGATTTTCACCGCAGATGCCATCCTCAAAAATAGAAGAAGGTACGGGATAAGAAGTATCCATAGTGTCCCCTGTGTTCTCACGGGAGGAAACGAAGATCAGAGGCTTTAGAAAATCTTGGAACGCAGCGCGTGAAGAGGCAGGGGCAAAAAAACTCTTTCATGGCCTTAGGCTAACAGCTATCAGGAATACGGTCAGAGCTGGTGTTCCAGAGGTTGTGGTTATGAACGTTTCTGGTCATAAGACAAGAAATGTTTTTGATAAGTACAACATCGTCAAAAACTACTGACCTTAAGAACACCTGTAAACGAGCTACATCAAGAGAACATGGAGTTCTTGCCACAATCTGAAATGGGGCATGTCATTTATTTATCTACTCGTTGAAGACTCCATCCGCTCGCATGCATGCATGCATTAAATGCGTTTTGTCGGTTAGTTTGATTAGCATCTTCAATCGTGGTTACGGGGGGACTGTGATAACCCGGAGTTGTCTGGCATTGGATGTGGCCACCATAGTCATAGCAATTTGTTGTAGAAGGAGCTTGATAACCGCTTGTAAGCTGCCTCGTAGCAAATTGTGGTGGATATAATTTGCTGGTTTCTTGCAGACACCGATAGTTGTCCTGATCGAACCCTGCCTGCCCTTTGTTGGGATTGTACCAGGCATATTCTGCACAACCGGGTATTAGAAGAAATAAAAGCAAAATTCCTATGCTAATTCGATACATTATCTTCACCCCCATTGATGATATTAGATTGTAACTACGATACATAAATATATCAAGCATTCGTCTACTGATTTTTTTAACCCGCAGCAGGGTCACCTATATATATCCTTGACAATCAACAGGGCAGGTGATAATAGGTTTAAATGCGGAAGATGTTGATCAGGCAAACCATAAAGGAGGATATTCCCGTAATGTTTGATAGACAGAGAATAACGCAAATGAGAACAATATTGCAGTGTGCCTTGGTTTTGGTAGCCCTTCTTCTCTTTTTTACAGCTCCTAGCCAGATCGCTGCCGCTGGCCCGGAACCTGACTTTATAGAAATATATAAAGATTATTTTAAAGACCTGAGTGCAAAGAAATACGAGAAAGTATGGGACGTAACGACTGTAACGAGTAAAAAATCAATTGCGAAGGCGATTACTGACGCAGCCCTTGCAAAGGGGAAAGCAACCACTGAGGCACAGGTCTATGACATGTTAGATAAAAACACATCAAATCTGAGAACCACTTATTTTGACAATTTCAACTCTATCTTGGGTGAAAATTCATATATATCAAAACTGCTCGCTGCACAATACTCGTTAAAATCATCAACAAAAGAACAGGTTATCCTGACGATTACACTCAACAATGAACCAAAGGATTTTCAAATAATAAGGGAAGGAGGTAAATGGAAAATAAATTTCTTCCTTGACTTAGAACGTTAAGGATATCTTCGGGACATTTTTTTCTAAGTTGTATGCAGTCCCTCAACACGCTCAAGCACACCGGATGAGGTTTACTGGAGCACGTTGCCAAAAGCAAAAGAAGCAGTATGAACCGGAGTGGCGAACCATTTAAAACCTTCTCCATATTGTCTGGGAGATCCAGACCATATCTTTATTTGGCAATGGATGGGGCAATTTACCAACAAGAAGCAAATGTAGATTCAATGGCGGGTTAATCAATTGCAAGTAAAGAGTTAATGGTTTCTACGACAATCAATTATCAAAGGAGGTCCAAATGAAAACAAAGTGTTTAATCGTATTGCTTGTTGCTTTTGTTGTAGGTTTCACAACATTTTCGTATGCCCAGGGAAGAGGTCAAGAAGGAGTACGAAATATAGATCAAAGAGTTAGAAATGCGCATGATGATATCGAAAGAGGTATTCAGTCTGGAGCCCTGACAAGAGAAGAAGCCAATAGGCTAAAGAATGAGCTGGATAGTGTGCGCCATGAGGAAGCACGGATGAAAGCAGACGGAAAACTGACTCATCAAGAGAGGCAGCATCTTGATATGGAATTGGACCGATTAGAAAAACATATTTCTCATTTTAAGCATAACGCAGGCCGTGCAACTTTTTCGGGTAGTGGAAGAGCCGCTAATCCTTTTAAAGGAGCAACCTATATTCCTGCAGGACCTATCTTTAATGATGGCCAAGCTCGGACTAAATGTCCTGAAGTATGCAAAAATTTTGGTGGATGGTCTCAAAACCCTTGGGGATCATGGTTTACAACCATTCCCGGAAGGATGAGCGTATGCCGATGTAACATCGACAGCGGATTACAAACAATTATGGCTCCCGAAACCATTTGGGAATAATAATCGTAAAGCAGACAAACCGAAAAAAACTGGGGTATGCACTTATTTTTTTACAGTTATCCAAATAACACGGTTTATGAATTGTTGGGTGCGTTGCAAACGTAAAACCCATGCGTTCGCGCTATCCCAGGACCACCCATGGATGTACTCTCCGAGCCGCTTCAACTTCCGTTGAAGCGGCCACTGCTCATAAAGCCGGAGAGCTTTTTTAATGAATTTCCGTATGGTCTTTAAAGCGTTTGGGCGATCTTATGACAAGCGCAATTCAAGCACAATGTATAGCAACTAATTCTTTTCTAAGGACCCGTCGCTTCAGTCGGGGGGTGGATGACCTTGACCAAAAACGGTCATGAAACGACGTGTTTGATACGCTTTTTCAAGTATTTTCAAGTAGTAGAACATCAATAATAATATAATCACTATTTGATAAATAACAAGGGAGTGAATTACCGCTTACAGAGGCACCAGACAATTAGCTCTTACGAGGACTTCTCTCGTAAGTTGCTACTGAAATGAAAAGCAAAAAAGAAAAGTTGGGTTATCCCGTGAGGATGCCACGAGAATGATCTTTCAAACGTAGTGACCAAAGATAATACCATCTACAAACATTAGACATTATCAATGTAAGGTTTTTAATGGTTCCACACAACTCGAGCACAATCCGAGCACTTTTTTCTTTCTCATCGTTTGGAGAAACCCTTGGTGAATTTGTAGAGAATTCGGACTGCATGTCGACTAAAAGTCTTATACCGAGGCTCCACACAGGTCAAGAAAAGTTGATCGTGTCCCCTGACCTGTACCTTCCAGGCTTCTTCTACCTTCCCCTTTCGCCCCTCTGCTCTCTCATTCCAGATCTCAGAGTCCACCCTGTGGGGCTTGCACAATACTTATTCCTTGCATCAACCGGATAGGGCGTTCTCTCGGAGTCCACTAAAACCGTGAAACAAGTATCAAAACGCTGAAAAGTATACCGGGTGCGGGGGAACTGGTATTCCGTCAAACCATGGGGGATGTTCGTATTGTCAACCTTTACTACAATCTGATCGCGGTCCTGGATCTGGATAGTTCCCCGGATAGGCCTTCCATCATTTCTGAGCTTTACCCTGAATCTGATTTCCTGACCAGGGGAAGCAGGATCAGGTTCCATCTCGAGATCTTCAACATACAGTGACCCGGTCGCCTTATCACTCAGCGTCCATCCCGAATATGTTTTTTTGGCACAGAACTGCCTTGCCGCATCGATAGGTGTCCGGGTACGTTCAATGTCCGCCGCAACAGTAAAGCAATGGTCTGAACCGGAGAATCGATAACTCGTCTCCGGAAAAGCAACCTGATTATCTCCCGGTCTCAGAACAGCATTTGTTACCTCACTTATGATCTGGTCTCTGTCCTTAATAAGGATGGTAACCTTGCCGGAATAACGAGAACTGTTCGTAATAGATGCCCGGAAAGCCAATCGCTGACCTTCCCGAACAGGGTCCGGAGTGAATTCCAATTGATGGACCTTGAGGTCTTCGGAACGAATACTCTGTTCTTTTCCTCCCAAAAGCCCTTCCACGAGCCTATCCAGCTGAGCATGAGCAAGAGCAGGAAACATCAACAGACATCCGACTAAAAAAAACATCCACTGTTTTTTCATAACACCTTCTCCTTTTTTCTATCATATAGTAGGGTAATAACAGTCTCCACAATCCATAAATAGCATTATCTGAAATTTTATCATCTTCGTAAACGTTTATCAAAAAAATAGCACCTACTTTTTATGTTCTCCCTCCCTTTTTTCAGATTTTCCTTGAGGCTGAGAGCGCTGCTGCTCTTCTCTCTGCGGCTCGTTAACTTTCTCCTGATGTTCTTGTTTTGGCTCCTGAACTTGTGGTTGTTTGTGC
>PNOF01000020.1 GCA_013824645.1 Syntrophus sp. (in: bacteria)
AACTTGTAACGTTATCGTGTTTGGAATGCAAAAACCGAAACTATAACACAACGAAGAACAAACAGAAGACACCTGACCGTATGGAAATGAAAAAATACTGCAGGGTTTGTAAAAGGCACACAAGTCATAGAGAGACAAAATAACATAGGCCAGTAGCTCTAACGGATAGAGCACCGGACTCCAAATCCGGGTGTTGGGGGTTCGAATCCCTCCTGGCCTGTATATTATGGAGATGGCATGGAATTCAAAGAGAAATTTGAAGACATAAAGACGTATTTCAGGGAAGTATATATGGAAGCGAAGAGAGTTACCTGGCCATCAAGAAAAGATGCATTAAAGGGCACCTACATTGTTTTGATAACGGTCTTCATTGCATCTTTGTTTCTTGGAGTTGTTGATATAGGACTTGCGAAACTCATACAGACTCTCATACGGTAAGGATAAATGGAAATAACAATGGAAAAAAAGTGGTATGTGGTTCATACGTATTCAGGCTATGAGCAGAAGGTAAGAGAACTGCTGGAAGAAAACATAAAAATGAACAAGATGGAGAGTTACTTCGGCGAAATTATTGTTCCTTCCGAAATCATTATGGAAAAGGTGAAGGGTCAGATAAAAAAATCACAGAGGACAGTCTTTCCTGGATATATTATTGTCAACATGCTCATGAATGATAATACCTGGCATTTTGTACGGAATACACCGAAGGTAACCGGTTTTGTAGGGTATGATAAAATGAACCCGCCTCCGCTCCCCGAGAAGGAGGTAACCGATATCATTAACGCCATTCAGGAAGGCAAAGGCAAAATAAAGCCGAAGATCCGTTTTGAAAAAGGTGATGGTGTTAAAGTTACCGAAGGTCCTTTTACAAATTTTACCGGCAACGTGGAAGAGATAAAACCTGAAAAAGGAAAAGTGAAAGTACTCCTCAACATATTCGGACGGACTACACCGGTAGAGCTGGATTTTATACAGATAGAAAAAATTTAAGGAGTTAAGCAATGGCAAAGAAAGTTGTGGCATTGGTGAAATTGCAATTACAGGCCGGTCAGGCCACACCGTCACCACCTGTCGGTCCTGCTCTCGGTCAGCATGGTGTCAATATTATGGAGTTCTGCAAGGCTTTTAATGAAAGAACAAAAAGTCAGGAAGGCACCATTATCCCTGCATTGATAACTATTTTTTCAGACAGGACCTTTAATTTTATTACCAAGACACCCCCTGCAACATTTCTTATTAAAAAGGCGGCAAAACTGGCAAAGGGCGCCCATGCCCCGAAAAAAGAGGTCGCAGGGAGTATTGCAAAATCGTCTATTAAAGAGATTGCGCAGCTTAAGATGGTCGATTTGAACGCAAAAGACCTGGAGGGGGCCATACGGATTATTGAAGGTTCCGTAAGAAGTATGGGTCTTGAAGTGGTGGAGGGTTAACAAATTCGGAAAACAAGAGGGTAAGAGGGTGGAAAGGTGGGAAGTGAAAGCCCACCAAAGCCTTGTTATTGCCTTATAGACTAATAAAGAGTGAGGTGATGTAAATGGCAACGTTAGGAAAAAAATATAAAGAAGCACGGAGCAAAATCGATCGGGAAAAACGATACGATATGGGAGAAGCTCTCGACCTTTTACCACAGGTATCCTATGCGAAATTTGATGAAACTGTGGAAGTTGCCTTCAGGCTGGGTGTTGATCCGCGACATGCGGACCAGATGGTGAGAGGCAGTGTTGCTCTGCCCAATGGCCTGGGTAAAACGGTCAAAATCATTGTTTTTGCAAAAGGTGAAAAGGAAAAGGAAGCTCAGGAGGCCGGCGCCGACTTTGTCGGGGCAGAAGATCTCATTGATAAGATTCAAAAAGGATGGACGGATTTTGATAAGGCTATTGCCACACCGGATATGATGGGCGCTGTCAGTAAGCTTGGTAAGATACTGGGACCCAGAGGACTTATGCCAAACCCGAAGGTGGGCACGGTCACTTTTGATATTGCCAGAACTGTCCAGGAGATGAAGGCCGGCAGGGTGGAATTCAGGGTTGATAAAGCAGGCAATCTCCACATTCCTGTGGGAAAAATCAGTTTTGGGAAGGAAAAGATCATAGAAAACATTAACAGTCTCGTTGAAGCTATTATCAGGTTGAAACCGGCCTCAAGCAAGGGCACCTATGTTAAGGGTATTGCCATCAGTACGACCATGAGCCCCGGTATCAAAGTTGACCCTGCTTATGCGAGAAGCGTAACAAAATAGATTTTACGGTACCTCCAGCGGCTTTGCCGCAGGAGGGGTATGTAAACCCTTTAGCTCCCACAGGGAGCGAGAAGGGGAGGCTCCAGTAGCTTTGCTGCTGGAGGGGGCGACGTGAGCCCCTGAAAATAGGAAAGAGTCAGAGAAAGCAGGTGTGACGCCTCAAGCGTCATTAAACGATTACGGCCCGCCGAGACTTTTAGAGAGTTGGTCTCCCTGACTTTCCATACATATCTTATTGAAAGGAGGGATGAAAACCATTGGAGAGACAGAAAAAAGAAAAAGTTGTTCAGGAATTAGGGTCCAAGCTGCGCGAACTGAAGTATTTGTTTCTGGCAGAGTACAGCGGTATGACTGTTGCTCAGATAACACGGCTCCGCCGTGAGCTGAGAAATGTTGATACGGAATTTACCGTTATTAAAAACAGTCTTTTGAAAATTGCTTCAAAGGGAACAAAGGCAGAAGCGCTGCAGGATAAATTTGATGGTCCTAATGCGATCATCAGTATTTACAAAGACCCTACAGGTGCTGCACGTGTTGTCGCGGGCATTGCAAAAGAAGTTCCCAGTCTGAAGCTCAAAGCAGGATACCTGGATGGGCTGGTTATCACGGCGGAAGATATTTTAAGACTTGCCACAATACCGTCACGGGAAGTACTTTTGGCAAAACTCGTTGGTATCTTGAAGGGCCAGCCGGCAAGGCTTGTGTATGCTCTTTCGGGAAATATCAACAAGCTTATGCTCGTATTGAATTCGATCAAAAATCAAAAAGAACAGCAGGCATAAAGGAGGCAAATACATGAGTATCACAAAAGAAGATGTAATTCAGTATGTTGAAAACATGACAGTTCTTGAACTTTCCGAGTTGGTGAAGGCTTTAGAGGACAAATTTGGCGTTCAGGCTGCAATGCCCATGATGGGAGCTGGAGCTGGAGTTGCAGCACCGGCAGCAGCAGCGGTTGAGGAACAGACGGAATTTAACGTTATTCTCACCGGCTATGAAGCAGATAAGAAGATCCAGGTCATCAAGGTCGTCAGAGCTATTACGAGCCTTGGTCTCAAAGAGGCGAAAGATCTCGTCGAGGGCGTTCCGAAAACTGTTAAAGAAGCAGTCTCAAAGGACGAAGCTGCAAATATCAAAAAACAGCTCGAAGAAGTCAGCGCACAGGTCAAAGTCGAATAATAGTAGTATTAGGATGTAAGGGGTTTAAGGGTTAAGTTTTGCATTTGTCAAAGTCTAACCCTTGAACCCCGAACCCTTCATTAAGAGGTGAAATAATCTATGAGAGAAACTTTCCATAACAAAATATTCAGGAAAAATTATGGGAAAATAAAAGAGGTTCTCGAAATTCCTAATCTGATCGAAATTCAACTTGACTCCTACGAGAAATTCCTCCAGAAGGACCTGCAACCGTCAAAAAGAGAAGCTATCGGATTGCAGGCTGTTTTTAACAGTGTTTTTCCAATCAAGGATTCCCATGAAACAACAACCCTTGAGTTTGTAAAATATGAAATCGTGAATCCGAAGAATTCCGAAGAAGAGTGTCTCTTCCGGGGACTTAACTATGCAGCCCCCATGAAGGTTACCATCAGGCTCGTTGTATGGAATATAGATCCCGACACCAAGATACGTGATATCAGGGCTGTCAAAGAACAGGACGTATACTTTGGCGAAATTCCTCTTATGACGGAGAGGGGGACCTTTATTATCAACGGCACCGAAAGGGTTATTGTCAGTCAGCTACATAGATCTCCAGGGGTCTATTTCGATAATGATCAATCAAAGTCTCTCGTAGGCGGCGGTTTGTCCTATACGGCACGGATTATACCCTACAGGGGTTCCTGGCTGGATTTTGAATTTGACCATAAAGAACTTGTATATGTGAGGATAGATAAGAAGAAAAAAATACCTGTCACATTGTTTCTGAAAGCTCTCGGATATTCCGAAAAAGAAATCCTTGATTATTTCTATGAAAAAGAGAAGATCATTATAAAGGACAAAAAGTTTTTTAAGGAGACATCGCTGGAGTTACTTCTTGGCCAAAAGGCGCCTTCCGACATAATCAACGAAAAAACGAATGAAGTACTCGTCAAAAAACATAAGAAGATCACAAAGGCAGTTATCAAAAAGATGGAACAGGCCCATATTTATGAGATACCTATTGATGAAGAGGGTATCGTTGGCAAAGCAACCTCGAGCGACATTGTTGATCCAAAGACAAAAGAGGTTTTAATGCCGATCAATAAAGAGATAACCACAGAGGACCTGGAAATCTTAATACAGAAAAAGGTGAAAGAGTTCGACATTCTTTTTATTGACAATCTCAACGTGAGCCCCTCTTTGAGAAATACATTGCTTATTGATAAAGTGAGTACAAAAGACGAAGCGCTTATTGAAATATACCGGAAGTTGAGACCTGGAGATCCTCCGACGATTGAATTTGCGGAAAACCTGATCAACAACATGTTCTTTAGCCCTGAACGGTACGATCTTTCAAAAGTGGGTCGGCTTAAGATAAACCACCGCATCGGTGTTGATGCTCCCCTCGATGTAGCAACGCTCCAGAAAGGTGATATCATTGAGGTTGTAAGGCAGCTCCTGAAGCTGAAGGACGTGAGGGGACCCGGTGACGATATTGACCACCTTGGAAACAGAAGGGTCAGAACTGTGGGAGAACTTCTCGAAAACCAGTTCAGAATGGGTCTTGTGCGGATGGAGAGGGCTATCAAGGAGAGACTTACGTTCCCCGAGATGGAGACCCTCATGCCCCACGATCTTGTGAATCCTAAACCGGTTGCTACGGCAATAAGGGATTTCTTTTCAAGCAGCCAGCTTTCCCAGTTTATGGATCAGACGAACCCCTTGAGTGAAATTACCCACAAAAGACGTCTCTCCGCTCTGGGTCCGGGAGGTCTCACGCGGGAGCGGGCCGGTTTTGAGGTCCGTGACGTCCATCCTACTCACTATGGAAGGATATGTCCTATTGAAACACCGGAAGGCCCCAATATCGGCCTCATTGCTTCTTTGTCAACCTTTGCAAGGGTTAATGAATTCGGGTTTATTGAAGCGCCTTACCGAAAGGTGGTTGACGGGCGGGTAACTGATGAGGTGAGCTATTTAAGCGCCCTCGAAGAAGAACAGTATCAGATTACTCAAGCCAATTCACCTGTTGATAAAGACGGAAAACTGACAGGAGATCTTATTCCTGCCCAGAAAGGTGGAGGATTTTCCTTTGTAGGTCCCGGTCAGATTGATTTAATGGATGTTTCACCGAGGCAGCTCGTCAGTGTTTCGGCTTCGCTCATCCCCTTTTTGGAGCATGATGACGCAAACCGTGCGTTGATGGGCTCCAACATGCAGAGACAGGCAGTCCCGCTTCTCATTACGGAAGCACCGATTATCGGTACAGGTATGGAAAGAATCGTTGGAAGGGATTCTCGAGTTATGATCATGGCAAAACATGATGGTTTTATCGAGAGCGTTGATGCAAGCCGTATTATCCTGAAATACGAAGAAAAAAAGGGTAGCGATGAACCTGTCACAAAGATAGATGTCTATAAATTATTAAAATTCAGACGGTCAAATCAGGATACCTGTATTAACCAGCGGGTTATTATACGGGAAGGTGACTATGTGAAGAAAGGCGATGTCCTTGCTGACGGACCTTCAACAGACAGAGGTGAACTGGCTCTCGGTAAGAACATCATGGTAGCCTTTATGCCCTGGAGAGGATATAACTATGAGGATTCAGTCCTTATCAATGAACGGCTTGTAAAAGAAGATGTTTTAACATCGATTCACATAGAAGAACTGGAATGTGTTGTCCGTGATACAAAACTCGGCAAAGAGGAAGTGACCAGAGATATCCCCAATGTTGGCGACGACGCACTGAAAGACCTCGACGAAAGCGGTATTGTCCGCATCGGGGCCACGGTGAAGCCCAGTGATATCCTGGTGGGAAAGGTTACCCCGAAAGGTGAAACGCAACTTACCCCGGAAGAGAAACTGCTCCGTGCCATATTCGGTGAAAAGGCAGGAGATGTAAAAGATACCAGCCTTCGAGTGCCCCACGGCATAGAAGGTATTGTTACTGATGTAAAGGTTTTATCGAGACGCGGTGTTGATAAGGACGACAGGAGCCGCAATATCGAGGATAAAGAGGTATCGAATATTATAAAAGACCAGGATGATCAGATAAAGATCATCGTGGAGAGCAAAAAAACAAAAATAGCCGAGCTTCTTGCCGCAGTTGCAGCCCCTGCCGATATCAAGGATGGTAAGGGAAAAGTGATACTCAAAAAGGGTGAGCCCTTCACAAAGGAAAAAGTAAGTGCCATCAGTTTTGACAGACTGCAGGAGATTGCATTCAAAAATGCCGAGCTTGAAGGTAAGATAGCAAAGGTTATCGATAGCAAGGAAGTCCAGCTGGAACTCATCCGTCTTATCTATGAAGATAAAATAAATAAGATTAAAAAGGGTGATGAGTTACCCCCTGGTGTTATCAGAACAATTAAAGTCTATGTTGCCATGAAACGAAAAATTGCCGTTGGAGATAAAATATCGGGCCGCCACGGAAACAAAGGTATTGTATCGGTGATCCTGCCAGAGGAAGATATGCCTTTTATGGAAGACGGCACCCCCATGGATATCGTTCTTAACCCCCTTGGTGTGCCATCGCGAATGAATGCCGGCCAGATCCTTGAGACACACCTCGGATGGGCGGCAAAAGAGCTTGGTAAGAAGGTGGGCGAACTTGTTGATAGTTACCATAAAAGCTGTTGTGAGCCGGCTATAATAAAAAAACAGTTAAAAAAGATCTTTTCAAACAATGAATTAAAGGGTCTTATCGAACGGTTAAACGATGACGAACTTATACGACTTGCCGAACACTTGAGAAATGGTGTTCACATTGCTGTGCCTGTCTTTGACAGCGCAAAGGAACCGGAGATCCACGAGCTTTTTAAAATGGCCGGTATGGCGGACAGCAGACAGACGACCCTCATTGACGGAAGAACCGGAGATGTTTTTCACCATCAGATTACCGTGGGATACATGTATTTTCTTAAATTGCATCACCTTGTGGATGATAAGATCCATGCACGTTCTATAGGACCTTATTCTCTTGTGACCCAGCAGCCTCTTGGCGGAAAGGCCCAGTTCGGCGGCCAGAGACTGGGTGAGATGGAAGTATGGGCCCTTGAAGGATACGGCGCTTCTTTTTCCCTGCAGGAATTTCTTACTATTAAATCTGATGATGTTAATGGAAGGATCAGGGCTTATGAAGCAATTGTGAAGGGCGAGGATGTGCTCGAGCCTAATCTGCCGGAATCGTTTAATGTACTTGTGAAAGAATTACAGGGTTTGTGCATCGATATGGAACTTATCAAGCACGAGTAAGGAGGTTTTACCTTGGAAGAATATTTTAAGACTGATAAACAGAAAGACCCGCTGAGCTTTGCGGCAATTAAAATAGCGCTTGCCTCTCCGGAGCTGATCGAAAAGTGGTCCTATGGGGAAGTGAAAAAACCGGAGACGATCAATTACCGGACCTTTAAACCGGAACGGGATGGGTTATTCTGTGCGAAAATATTTGGTCCTGTAAAGGATTATGAATGTATTTGCGGAAAATACAAAAGGATGAAACACAGGGGTATCGTCTGTGAAAAGTGCGGTGTCGAGGTTATACAGTCGAAGGTGAGAAGAGAGAGGATGGGGCATATTAAGCTTGCCTGTCCGGTAGCCCATATCTGGTTCTTGAAGAGCATGCCCAGCAAGATAGGAACGCTCCTTGAACTCACTATCAAAGAAGTCGAAAGAGTGCTCTATTTTGAGATGTATATTGTCTATGAGCCGGGGAATTCTCCTTATGAATTTTGTGAAATAATCAGTGAAGAAAAATATATTGAGGCCAGGGAAAAATACGCTGAAGGGTTTGGCGCAGGGATTGGTGCTGAAGCCATCCGGGAATGCCTGAAAAGAATTGAGGTTGGTGAACTGGGAAAAAGTCTCAGGATAGAAATGAGAGATACTGCAAGTGATGCGAAAAAGAAGAAGATTGCCCGCAGGCTTAAAGTGGTTGATGCATTTCGGGTTTCCGGTGTGAAGCCGGATTGGATGATTCTTGATATTATTCCTGTTTTACCGCCGGAGTTGAGGCCCCTTGTTCCCCTTGATGGCGGCAGATTTGCAACGTCGGACCTGAATGACCTTTACAGACGGGTTATTAACAGGAATAACAGATTAAAGAGGCTCATGGAACTCAATGCGCCTGAAATCATAATCAGGAACGAAAAGAGAATGCTCCAGGAAGCAGTGGATGCCCTTTTTGATAATTCAAAACGGGGAAGAGTGGTAACAGGCGCCAGCAAGCGGCCGCTGAAATCGCTCTCCGATATGCTCCGTGGCAAACAGGGAAGGTTCCGTCAGAACCTCCTTGGCAAACGGGTGGATTATTCAGGAAGATCGGTTATTGTCGTCGGCCCGGAATTGAGACTCCATCAGTGTGGTTTGCCGAAGTACATGGCGCTGGAGCTTTTTAAACCTTTTGTCTATAACAAGCTCATCAAGAAGGGTTTTGCGACAACGATCAAGAACGCAAAGAAAATCGTTGAAAAAGAAAGACCTGAAGTATGGGATGTCCTCGAAGAGGTCATCAAAGAACATCCGATTCTCCTTAACAGAGCTCCGACCCTCCACCGGCTCGGCATACAGGCCTTTGAACCCCAGCTTATTGACGGAAAAGCGATACAACTCCATCCGCTTGTTTGTCCGGCCTACAACGCGGACTTTGACGGTGACCAGATGGCTGTCCACGTTCCGCTGTCCATTGAGGCGCAGACAGAAGCGCGGGTGCTCATGATGTCCACCAACAATATCCTTTCGCCTGCCAGCGGCAAGCCGATTATCGTGCCTACGCAGGACATCGTCCTCGGTCTCTATTATCTCACCATAGAAAGGAAACACAGAAAGGGCGAGGGAAAGATCTTTTCCGATTCCGAGGAAGTCCGGGTTGCTTATGATACAGGTGAAATTGACCTTCATGCCAGGATAAAAGTCCGAATGGATGGAGGAATCCTGGAAACCACTCCGGGCAGGGTCATCCTCAGGGATGTTATCGGTGAGGCCCTGGTAGAACTGGGACCGGAAAAACAAAGAGCAGTCCTCAAGGACATGTTCGGTCTTATTAACAGAATTATGGACAAAAAGACGATTGCTCAGGTTGTTGATAAATGTTACCGCGATGCCGGTGAGAAATGTACTGTTATTCTTTCCGATAGACTGAAAGACCTCGGTTTTGCCTATGCCACGCTGGGCGGTATTTCTATCTCGATAGACGATATGAAGATCCCCCAAAAGAAGAAAAAGCTCATTGAGCAGGCAGAAGATGCAGTAAAGAATGTTCATAATCAGTATCAGGAAGGTCTTATCACCGACGGTGAGCGATATAATCAGGTTATCGACATATGGGCAAATGTAACGGAAGCGATTGCCAAGGAACTCATGGATGAACTTGGTTCCGAGGCTGTTATCGATGATGAAGGAAACCCTGTTCTTGGTCCGAACGGGAAGCCGGAATATCAGAACAGTCTCAACCCAATCTTTATGATGGCCCATTCGGGCGCAAGAGGTAATGCCCAGCAGATACGTCAGCTTGCCGGTATGAGGGGTCTCATGGCAAAACCGTCAGGTGAGATTATTGAAACACCCATTACCAGCAACTTCCGGGAAGGTCTTGACGTGTTGCAGTACTTTATTTCCACACACGGTGCCCGGAAAGGTCTTGCCGATACTGCACTCAAGACGGCAAACTCCGGTTACCTCACAAGAAGGCTTGTTGATGCTTCACAGGACGTTGTCGTATCGGAAAATGATTGCGGGACATTCGATTATATCGAGGTAAGTTCCCTTATAGAGGGCGGTGAAGTTATTGAACGCCTTGACGCAAGGGTCCTCGGCAGGGTTTCTCATGAAGATTTAAAAGACCCTGACGGTGCAATCATTGTTCGTAAAAACGAAGAGATTACCGAAAGCCACATGAAACTCATCGAAGATGCCGGATACGAAAAGATTAAGATACGGTCTGCCCTGACATGCAGGTCCAGGAGGGGCATCTGTGTTCTCTGCTACGGTCGTGATCTTTCACGGGGCCGGCTTGTGAGCATCGGTGAAGCTGTCGGTATTGTTGCGGCCCAGTCTATTGGAGAACCGGGAACTCAGCTTACCATGAGGACATTCCATATCGGTGGTGCTGCATCACGGCGTGTTGAGCAATCAACACTGGAAGCACGAAATGAGGGGATCCTCAAATTTATCAATGTAAAAGCGATTTTAAACCGGGAAGGCGTCCCCGTTGTGATGAACAGAAATGGTGAAATTGCCATTCTTGACGATGCAGGCCGTGAGAGGGAGCGCTATGCCATTATTTATGGCGCGAAACTGCTCGCTGAAGACGGACAATCAGTGAATGAAGGCCAGACGCTTGCAGAATGGGACCCCTACACAATACCCATCCTCTCTGAAGAATCGGGCAAGGTAAAATATGGCGACATATTTGAAGGCGAGACGATGCAGGAAAGTAAGGATGAAGTTACCGGTCTTTCATACAGAGTTATCATTGAACCGAAAAATACCGAGTTGAGGCCAAGGATATCCATTAAGGACGAAAAGGGAAGAACGAAGATTATTGCCAGTTCATCAAGTCCTGCCCGTTATATGCTCCCTGTCAATGCCCACCTGGTGGCTAACGAAAATGCCATGATCTTTGCCGGTGATGCTATTGCGAAGATGCCCCGTGAGACAACAAAGACAAAGGATATTACCGGTGGTCTTCCGAGAGTAGCGGAACTCTTCGAAGCCAGAAAGCCGAAAGAGAGTGCTGTTGTTACTGAGATTAACGGCACAGTGAGTTTTGGAAAAATGGCCAAAGGGAAAAGGGAGATTATCGTCAATCCGGAAGTTATTCACGGTGAACCGAGAAAATATACCATCCCGAGAGGGAAACATATTATTGTTCACGAAGGTGACTATGTTAGGGCAGGTGAGGCTTTGATGGATGGTACCGTTAACCCTCATGATGTTCTCCGTATTCTCGGCACAAAAGAGCTTGCCCGGTATCTTGTCGATGAGATCCAGGAAGTTTACCAACTCCAGGGGGTTAAAATAAACGATAAACACATCGAAATCATTGTACGGCAGATGTTGAAGAGAGTAAAAATCAAAGATGTCGGTGATTCGAATTTTATCATTGATGATTTTGTCGAATGGTGGGTTTTTGAAGAAGAAAATAAACGTGTTATCGCTAACAACGGAAGACCTGCACAGGCAGAGCCCCTCTTCCTCGGTATCACGAAGGCTTCCCTTATTACCGACAGTTTTATATCGGCTGCCAGTTTTCAGGATACAACGAAGGTCTTAACACAGGCCTCCATAGAGGGCCGGGTAGATTATCTGAAGGGACTCAAAGAGAACGTTATTATGGGTCGCATCATCCCTGCAGGAACAGGGTTTGCCAAGTACAAGAATTTCGATATGAACGTTCTTGACAAGGCAGAAGAAGAAACCAAGGAAAATTTAGAGGCTACTGTTTCGTAGCTTCCTTTCCGCGATAATTGCCTCTTCGGTTTTTGGATAGAGCTCTATAACCCTTTTGAGAATGGTTATAGAGCTCTTTTTATCATTGGTCTGACGAAAGGCTTCCGCCTGTGACAGCAGTGCTCTCGGCGCCTTCTCGCTTTTCGGATATTTGTCGATGATTTCCTGAAAATTGAGAATAGCCTGATCGTAATTCTTAAGATTCATATAACATTCCCCGATCCAATAGTATGCGTTTGATGCAAAAGGCGTTCCGCCGTAGGATTCAATAAAGGCGGAAAATTTCTTGCTTGCTTCTTCGTATCGGCCCTTCTGGAAGGTTTCGAAGGCGTCTTTGTAGGTGTCTTCATATTTTCCGTCAATTGCCGGGTTGGCAGATTTATCTGCAGGTGTTTGTGGAGCAAAAGGCCTGTTGTCCGTTTTTTTCCGTGTGTTGAGTATGGTTTTTGTTTCCGCCCAATAGGTCCTGAGTTGGTATTCAAGCTCGTCTAATTTACCCATAATAATTTTTATTTTATCATCTCTGCTTTCCACCGAGGAATAGATGCTGACGACCTGTTTGCTGAGTGCCTCGTTCTCTTTTGCCATGTTAGATAATTTTGTGTCTGTTTCCTGTCTTAGTTGGAGGATCTCACTTTGGAGAGAGACAAGAGACTTCTGCAATTGACCGGTTTGTTCTGTGGTGGCGCAGCCGAAGAGCAGCGCAATGAGTACTGTGGAGAAGACCACCAGTCTCTTCTTCTGTATTGCTTGAAGTATATTTGACATAGCGCTACTCCTTTTGATCAATTTTGAAATGGACCCGTCTGTTTTTTGCCCAGGCTCCTTCTGTATTGCCCGGATCAACGGGCACTTCTTTTCCGAAGGATATTGCCTTAATCCTGCCCGTGTCAATACCATTTTTGGAAAGGTAATTGTTTACGGCCTCAGCCCGCTTCTGGCCAAGGGCCATGTTATATTCTATGGTTCCCCTCTCATCGCAATGACCCTCTACAAGAATTATTACCGCTCTGTTCTGTTTCAGCCAATTTCCGACTGCTTCAATTTTTGGCAGTTCCGATGGTTTAATAGTATAGCTGTCGTAATCAAAACTGATGTCTTTCAGGAGCGCTGCTGCTCTGTTTTCCTGCTCACGGAGCAGGCGCTCTCTCTCTGCACGGGCAAGCTCTTCTTCGGTAATACCGCCTCGCCCTTTTGTGCCATCACCCTGGCTTGAGAGAGGTTTTTCCGTAACAACTGATGTTGTAGGTTGAGCTGTCTGTACTACTTTTGACGCACAACCTGCCAGTAAAAATATAGCGATAATCATAAAAATACAAAAGCGTTTCATGATGTCCTCCCTTCCCCATTTTTTTATGTCTTTTATGGTATGAACCTCGGCTGTTCTTCGTTATACTCTGTAAAGGTAAGTTTCCTCTTATTCTCGCCATTGAATAACATGATATGAATCCCGTATTTTCCGCCCCTTTGTGAGGAATAAATAATATAGCGGCCGTCGGGAGAAAACTGCGGCGAATCATTGATAGTTCCATCATTGGTGAGCACCCTCTGATTTGTGCCATCAGGGTTCATAGTACAGATTTCAAAGCCCCCTTCGAGTTTGGAGACGAAGGTGATAAGGTCTCCCTTTGGAGACCAGGATGGCGAGCTGTTGTAATTCCCGTAGTAGCTCAGTCTTTTAATTTCACCGGAGCCGTTATCCCGCGAAAAGACTTGCGGGGTGCCATACATGTCGGAGACAAAGATCATTTTCTTCCCGTCAGGCGACATTGAAGGCGATGTGAGAATACCCTCTCTCTGGAGGAGCACCTTTTTGTCCCGTCTTTCCACGTCGTATGTGTAAATGGTGGAATACTTGCCTGCTGTCTGGGAGTAGACAAGTGCTGATTTGTTGAGCCACGAGGTACCTAGTTTCATGCCATCAGTGCGATCTACAAAAGTCGTCGTGCTCTTCTCGGTGTCTATGACATAGAGGTTGGGACGCCCTTCTTTATACGATGTATATGCAAGATATTTTCCTCCCGGCGACATTGAAGGCGATATGGTAATGTTCCGGTAGTTGGTCATTTTTTTGATACCCTGTCCGTCAAAATCTGCCGTATAGACTTCTTTCAGATTTCTTCCTCCCCCGATAAAGAGTACCCGTGAACTCATAATCCCCTTTTCACCGGTGACGGTAAGCAGGATATCATCGGCGAGTCTATGGACTATTTTTCTCCAATCCCCCTCGGGGCCTTTGTAACGTTTTGCGAGGAGCATGGAGCCGTCAAGCGTGTCATAGAGAAATCCCTCAAGTATGAGTTCCCCATTCTGTATCTGCGCTTTTCCCTTACATACGAGTTCAATCCCTATGGAGCGCCAGTTATTGAAATTAATCTCCTTTTTTTCAATACCTTCATCGAGCAGTTCTTTATCGATAAGCGAATTGGGCGCTGTAATGAAAAAACCTGACCAATCAAGGTCTTTGTTCAAGAGGTCGCTCATCGCTATGGGCAGTTTTTCTACCTTCTCACCTTTAAAATAAGGAACACCGATGGTTATTTTTTTGAAGCTTGCCCCGTATACATCAAGGTAAACCCTTGCCTCCGAGACAATTGCTCCGAAGACAATGCCGAGGGCACCAAGAACGATAATCATTATTCTGCTATATCTTGTCATATTTTCTCCATTTATCAATGATTTCCAGTAATGCTTTTACCTGGGGAAGAGCTGTTTTTCCTTTTCGCGTAATGATATAGAAAGGTCGTTTGATATCGGGAAAGCCCTGTATTGAGATACGTTTCAGTCTTCCCTGCGCGAGATCCTCGACAATCGCCATTTTCGATATGTAGGATATACCCATACCGTTTTTTACTGTTTCCTTTATTGCTTCTGTATCGGTGAGTTCCGCGATGATTGTCAGATCAGATGTTTTCATATGCTTTATCTTTTTTAGAGATGCTTCAAAGGTGTTTCGGGTGCCTGATCCCGGTTCTCTGGCAATGAGTGGGTAGTTTTTAAGTTCGCTGAGATTGATAGAATCGGGAAATTCGGGCGGCGCTATCATAACAATGATATCATCGATGAGTTTTTTATAGTCCAGTTTTTTTGCCCCGTTTTTTGCTCCCACAAAACCGATATCGATGGTGCCTTCTTCCATTTTCTCTATAATGTCTTTTGTATCGGAGATGATGAGTCTGATCTGTATGCCTGGGTATGTTTTTTTAAAAATACTGAGGACGCGGGGAAGTATATATATTCCCGGGATCGTGCTGGCCCCTACGGTAATGGTTCCCCTTTTAAGGCCTTTGAAAGCGGCGATCTCCTCAATCGTTTCTTTTTTGAGGCTGACAAAGTTTTTCGCGTATTTGAGGAGAAGCTCTCCCGCTCTGGTGAGCGCCACAGTCCTTTTTGTTCTGTCAATGAATTTCACATCGAAGAAACGTTCTAAATCAACGATCTGTTTACTCACCGTAGGTTGTGTAAGATAGAGCTCTTCCGCGGCCTTGGTAAAGCTTCTCAACTCTGCGATCTTCAGAAACGTTTCGAGGTGTTTTAAATCCATTTATAGAAAGTTATGACATATAGCCTGTTAATGCAACAAAATTATCTCCGGGCCACGCCATTTTTGCGGCTAACTTTGTTAACTTCGGGGCTACGCGTCCTCGACGTAGCGCTGCTACGCCTCCGGGCGGTAACCCCTCGTTTCCGCGTTATCCATCAAAACTGCCGTAGCCCGGTGCTCTGCCATGGCAATGATTTGCAAAAAATTATTTCCAACAAATTGGTTGGCAACCATCAAATTGGGAGTTTAAGCTTTCTAATACTAATGATCAATCGGTTTAAGCTCTGCCAGAAATGAAGAAAAAATGTTTGACAAAAAGTGTTCCGGTGGGCTACTCTAAAGCGGTTTTAGAATATTTAAGGTGGTATGAAGATTGAAAGGTTCTATTTACATAGATCGGGAACGTTGCAAGGGCTGTATGCTCTGTATTGAATTCTGTCCAAAGAAAGGGATCGTCCTTTCCGAAGAATTGAATCTCAAGGGCTATTTTGTTGCTGCCTTTGATATGGGCAAGGAGTGTACCGGCTGCGCGACCTGCGCGGTTATTTGTCCCGAAGTTGCCATTGAGGTGGAGAAGAATTGAAGCGATTGATGAGCGGTAACGCTGCTTTAGGTGAGGCAGCTTTTCTTTCCGGGTGTACCTGCTATTTTGGGTATCCAATCACCCCCCAGAATGAGCTTACGGAATACATGGCAAAGAGAATGGTGGAGGCAGGCAGGGTCTTTATCCAGTCCGAGAGTGAAATAGCTGCCATCAACATGGTCCTGGGAGCAAGCGTTACAGGCGCCCGTGCCATGACGTCATCGAGCGGCCCCGGCATGAGTCTCAAACAGGAGGGCATTTCCTATCTGGCTGCCGATGAACTCCCTGCAGTCATTGTTGATATGGTCCGCGGCGGCCCTGGTATGGGGAATATATCGCCTGCCCAGTCCGATTATCTCCAGGCAACCCGAGGCGGTGGACACGGTGATTACAAGACGATTGTCCTTGCGCCGGGATCGGTCCAGGAGCTGACGGAGGTTGTCCCCCTCGCATTCGACCTTGCAGATAAGTACCGCAACCCTGTCATAATTTTAGGCGACGGCATGTTGGGACAAATGATGGAGCCGGTGAGTTTCGACGATTTGAAGCCCCCTGCTGAATACGAGAAAGACTATACCCTGACAGGAGCCAAGGGAAGGCCTGCCAGGAAGATGCACTCTCTGCTCTTCGATACCAAATTGTTGGAGGAGCATAATTGGAAGCTCTCCCGGAAATTCCAGCGCATTGAACAGAACGAAGTCAAATATGAGACATATCTTACCGATGATGCAGATATGATCGTTGTTGCCTATGGAATTGGCGCCCGGATTGTCAAAGGCGCCATTAAGCGGCTTCGTCAGGAAAACCTGAAGGTCGGCATGATCCGGCCTATTACGCTCTGGCCTTTCCCTGCGAAAGTCCTCCAGGAGATGGCAAAGACAGTAAACGATTTTTTTGTTTTCGAGATGAGCGCCGGCCAGATGGTAGAAGATGTGAAGCTTTCGCTTGAGGGAAAAGGACATATCCATTTCTATGGAAGGCCCGGCGGTGTTATCCCTACGCCTGTTGAACTCTTCAGAATTATTTCACGTCATTACTATCAGGCCCATGCCTTAAAAAGGAAGAAGTAATGAAGAAAGTCTATACCAGACCGAAGCTCCTGAAAGAGGCCCATTTCCATTACTGTCTGGGGTGCGGCCATGGTATCATCAACCGCCTTATTATGGAAGTCATTGAAGAAATGAATCTTCAGGAAAAGGCAATCTGCGTCGCTCCCGCAGGGTGCGGCATGCTTCTCTATAATTATTTCGAGATCGATGTCCTGGAATCGGCACACGGACGAGGCGCTGCCGTGGCAACAGGGATCAAACGGGCGAGTCCTCAAAATCTTGTTTTTTCCTATCAGGGAGACGGTGATCTTGCCGCCATTGGCACTGCGGAAGGGTTCCATGCGGCCAACAGGGGTGAAAATATTACTATCATCTTCGTCAATAACGGTGTCTATGGTATGACAGGCGGCCAGATGGCGCCGACGACACTGCTCACACAGGTGACGACAACGACGCCTGCCGGCAGAGATGCTTTGATTGCCGGTCATCCGGTCAGGATCTGTGAAGTTTTTGCTGTACTTGACGGCACGTCCTATCTCGAACGCGTAGCGGTCAATAAGCCATCGGCAGTCATAAAAACGAAAAAGGCCATTGCAAAGGCATTCCAGCGTCAGCTTGACGGCCGCGGATTTTCGCTTGTGGAAATACTCTCTCCCTGCCCGACAAACTGGAAAATGGGCGCCATAGAAGCATGTCAGTGGGTTGATGAGGTTATGAGCAAACAATTTCCCTTAGGCGTTGTCAAAGAGGTCGCATGCTGATAAAGACGATATTTTCAGGATTCGGCGGCCAGGGTGTACTCTCTATGGGGACGACACTTGCCAATGCCGCCATGCTTGAAGGAAAATACGTGACCTATCTGCCTGCCTACGGTGTTGAGGTCCGTGGCGGCACAGCCAACTGTACTGTTGTTGTCGCTGATGAAGAGATTGCGTCTCCTGTGGCATCAGAACCGGATTTTGTCATTGCCATGAACCAGCCTTCCTTTGCGCGGTTTCAGAGTATCCTTCAGGCCGGAGGTCTTCTCTGTGCCAATTCCTCCCTGGTCAATACGGAGTCGGCCCGTAGCGACATAGAAATACTGGCAATTCCAACGAGCGAGCTGGCTGAGAAGCTGGGAACCATCAAAGTTGCCAACATGATCATGCTGGGTGCTCTTA
This sequence comes from Syntrophus sp. (in: bacteria), assembly GCA_013824645.1. GTDB lineage: Bacteria > Desulfobacterota > Syntrophorhabdia > Syntrophorhabdales > Syntrophorhabdaceae > PNOF01. The sequence goes on from PNOF01000020.1 coordinate 18,164, forward strand.
TTAAGGCAAGCAATATTATCTCTTACGAGGCCATGATAAAGAACCTCAATGAAATCCTCGGCGAAGGCAAAGCAAAGCTGATAAAACTCAACAAAGAAGCCTTAGAACTTGGATATAACTACGTGAAGGAGTAAACGCATGGTTATTAAACAGATATCCGTGAGCCTTGAAAATGTACCGGGGGCATTCTCCAATATCAGTGAAATATTGGGAAGAGAAGGGGTCAACATCAGGGCCATCTCTGTTGCCGATACCTCTGATATGAGCACTGTCCGTTTTGTTGTTGATGATCCCGAAAAGGCAATGAATATGCTTAAAGGGAATGGCTATCAACCGAGAGAGACCGATGTTATTGCTGTTGAAACGCCGGACCATCCGGGTGGAGTAAACGCGGTACTGAAACCGCTTAAGAACGCCGGTATCAATGTCCATTACCTGTATCCGCATCTGGGAAGGATTAATAATAATGCCATCGTTATCCTTGGCGTTGATAAGACGGAAGAGGCCCAGAAGGTGTTGGAACAGAATTGGGTGCATACGCTGGGCAAAGAAGTCTATACCATCTAATACCAATCCGGCTGCCTTCATATAGCCACGTTGCCCTTCGGCCCGTGACCCTTCGACGTACCTAAAAGTACGCCTGCGTGTCCCGGACCTCGGTCGCCTACCTCTATTTTGCCATCCGGATTGGTAATAAAAGCTTACGCTTCTGCTATTACTTTGAATGAATTGGGGTTGTTTGTGTAAAATTATCAGACCTGAATATTGAAAGGGCATCCCTAAATGCCCCCAGTTGATAATTGTCTATGTTGAACCAGTGTTTCTAAAGTACGATTTTATGGCAATAGCTATTGCTCCGGTCTTTGGACTGGCCGTGATTTTCGATTGTCAGAATCCCATTCCTTATATCTTTTGACTAAATGCTCCAGAGATGAATGGACCAGAAAAAATGTTTCCTTCGAAAACTCTGCACTTACCAAGAAGTAATTGCTCCATAAAGAAATGCCCATCCCCATCTTCGTCCAGTTCTTTATTTTTTGTTGGGTCCCAGCCTTGAGCATCTCTAAACGACCGTTGGCATGTGCTATTGCATTGCGCAGCTCGACGAGCATTCTGATTCTCTGCCAGGTTTCATCGCTTTCGCACAGCTCGAAGTGGAGGATACTCTTGTAATATTTTTTGGCCCTTTCAAGGAAATCCCCCCTGAGATCATCCATAGATATAATTTCCGCTTTGTTCGTTTGAATCAGGCGTGCTATCTCCGTAACCGCGGTCTCGTAGACAGCGTACAAAGACACAATGAATGATCCCCAGAAAAAGCGAGGCAAAAGGAACTCCATCATATTGTCGTATTCATGTTTAGCCTCGTCCCATTCGAAATCATCTGGTGTCAGCTGCTCCCGCTTAAGATATTCCTCCAGATCCGATTGCTTTGATTTGCCCAGTTCAGAAATTTGCATCTCGATGAGGTGAATATGATCCTCAAGTGCCTGAAGCTCCATGATTATATCCACCAACCGAAAGTCTATTCTTATCATCGTTGTTTCGTTCATGTGGCGTCAGAATTCATCGGCGGATGATAGCCACCAGTTACCCGCCCATGCTCGGCTTTGCGATCAAGAAAAACGTATTTGTTATGATATTCAATAAACTCTATGGAAGGGAGAAACCTTTGAGGTAGTATTATTCTCTTATTCTCGTAAAACGTAAAAAGTGAATCAATAATGGAATGTTTTCTTCTAAGATTCTCAGATATTCTTACTGTATAATCAGGAGTTATGGTAATAAGCCCTGCATCAAACGCCCTGTCATGAAGCGCATTGAGACATAATCCGTTACATGGATTCATTCTATTCTTCTTGTCGACGGCCCAGGGGACGATATGGCTTGCAACAAGAAGTTCTGGTAACGAGATCCCCGTAATGCAACACCGGTTATCATACGAAGCCAGAATTGTTTTTCTAAAAAAGTATTGGTTTACCCTGATCCGCACCACTGATTCACGCTCCCTACCTTCAGCGGGCAAATCTTCTTTGATTATGTCGGTAGTGTTTTCGACAGTGTCATTCCTGAGCCGTGCCAGTATCTGCTCGCTCTGATAAGCTAATTCTTCCCAGTTACCATTAAACTCATTCCAAATTACAGACTCTTCTTTGCTGCCATGGCTCATTCCTGAAATATTTCTTTCCTGTAATGCGGGATCAAGTCTGGCAAAGTTAGCAAGCTTAAGGGCAACAGCGGAAGCAGAACGTCCAATAATGGGAGCCAACTCCTTAACAGCTTTATTGCTTGAATTGATTTTTGTAAAAGGAGTTTTACAATAGAGATTAAAGGCTACAATCAGTTCTTCTCTGCTCCACCTTTTGTCGTGTAAGGTCATGGGTGTGTCAGTCAATGCAAGTCACGCCAAATCTGTTTATGTGATTAGAAAAGCTGGCCTGAATGTCTACCACGAGTTCGTGCCTGATTCTATATTTTGGCTTGTCCTTTTTAGTGCTTAGCTCGTCTGTTGACAAAGACTTGAAGAACCTGTAATCAAAAAGCAAATAGCAATCTTTTTTGTTTATATTTACAACCGGACACTTTCGATACGATAGTTCAATATTATTTTTAAAATACTTGTTACTCTTGAATTTTCCTTCTAACATAATACCTGTTAAAAGTCTTGTGTAACGCTTGTTCTGTGCATAATCGCAACGTGGTGTTATGTCTAACTCAATTAGCTTAGGTTTGCTCGTCAGAATTTCATCCTTCTTCTCAGGCGTCGCATTTTTTATTACTATTTCGTTCACGGTATTTTTCTGTGATTTTTTTATGATATATAGGTTACCTGCCTGAGGGAAGGCAACATTATAGTGTTCTAAAAGATGCATCTTTGTGTTAATTCTTGACTTAACCTCATTGGCAATATTGGCTGAATTTATCTTTCCAACTTCAACCAAATCGTCTTTTTGGACAGTGTTTTCCAAAGTGTCAATAAACACGCTGTTTATACCGAACATAGCATTCCTGAGCCGTTCCTGGTCTGTCGTGGTTGCGTCTTGGTTTTTTTCTTTGCCGACAAATGCCTCAGCAAGACCGTATATTACGCCCCTTAAGTTTGAATCCCATTTTGAATCTATTTGATAAAAAGATGTAAAATCTTTGTATATTTCTCCGGCACAATCATTAACCATATTTTCCCAAGACAGAAAAGCCGTTAATGATTTGAATTCACCGCATTTCTCATTGAGCTTATTCTCTATGGCAGTTACATCATAATCACCATTATCATTTTTGCATTCTGATTTTTCAAGGTCAAGATACATTATTGGTTCACTATTTCTATCTTTCAGATATTTAATGACGTGACCTATTAATCGCTTGTCTTTCGTCCATGCAAACATTATATAAGGAACTCGTTTTGATGTATCCACTACTTTCCTTAATATAGCAGCAGCCCTGGATGCCTTTGTTTTAAGTGTTAGCACTTCGGGACCAAAAATCATATCCAGAAAAACAATTCTAACATCCTTTAATGGTGTGGTTGGCATCTCATCAAAGCTAATACCATCGAAATATTTTACTGAAATATTATTTCTGGACAATGCCTTAACCAATGCAAGGGCTTCCTTCTGATCGTCATCTATAACCACAACTCTCCCGTTTGTAGGCAGTATCATTCTGCCTCCTTTCTAAACGAAAGTTCATTTGCTGCACCATTTTCAAATGCAGGCGGAATGGACAAATCTCCATATTCCGGAAATTGCAATAATCCGTTATGCGCTTCCATCACCTCTTTTACAATATGCAGACCAATACCCATGCCATATGGTTTGCCAGAAACAAACGGTTTTACTATTTCTTCGGTAGGTAAAATAAAACCTTTACCATTATCAACGATTACAACTGACAAATATCCTGGTGGATCTGCTACAATATCGACGAATATTTTTTTCTTTTTAATGGCATAATATTCGAGCCACCAGATTGCGTTATCCAGAATGTTCAGTATAGAGCTGATGATGAGGCTTTTTTCACAGCGTATAAAACGATCGCCTTTATAATTGAGGTGGTTTTTCACAACCTCAATTTTATGCGCTTCCAGTCTATATTCAACTGCAAAGAGGGCATTATTTATGATCTTTACCAGATCCTCCTTCTTCTTTCCTCTTCCCTTTGCCAGTTGGCCATATTGTTCGACCAGATCGAATAACCTTTCTACGAGATTCAATATCCTGTCTGATGGTTTCTGTCGTTGTACAACGAGTTTCAACTCGGCAATTACTTTCTCTATTTCATGCAGAGCCACGGTTAAGCTCAAACCGGCACCGGCACTTTTAAGAAGCACTTCGTTAATATTATTATATTGTTCTTCTATCCGGTCTAAATACTGATCAATATTCTTTTTTAATTCTTTATCTTTGATTTTTTCTTCGATAACTGCACGCAGATCACTAAGTGTAGCAACTACCGGTTCTGCGGTCGATTTGGGCCCATACAACAATCTTACTTTATTTTTGTCAAACTGTCGCAGTGTTTCTACCTTGTCAATGGTATACAGGATCGCCTGCACAAAAACGTTATAGGCTTCATTTTCTATGAAGCCCTCCCTGTTGGTCTTTTCTTTTAAATCCGTACTGTCTTTCCTGCCTAGATTAATAGCGCTGATGATAATATTATTACTTATTCGCTTTCCCGGTACGTTAACCCGCCTTATATCAAGGTTTAACCAATCATTGTCCGGCTCACCGTAATCATAAATTCTGATACCATCTCTGTAAACTCTGATACCACCATTTATATTAAGATAATCTTTTAAGCCTTTTTTATCCTGCATACCTAAAGCCATCACTTTTGGGGACCTGTCATATATCAATCCTTCAAAGTAAATAGTCCCTATGTTAAATTTTGACAGATCGATCGGCGTGTCTTCAACATCTACCATTGTTTTAGCTTTTGCGATGAATGCATCTCTCTCGGTTACAGTCCTGCCCTGTAACTTTTTCATTGCTGGCCAGGGGGTAAATTCATAGTTGAACTTCTTTATTTCGTTCCCTGCCATAGTACACTTAAACCTGTACAGGGCATTATCCTTGATGTCTTCTAATGACAGTAATCCTTTCAGAAGGTCAGGGTTATCTATGCTAAAATTGACAGCAAAATGATCAGGTGAATTAAAGGGTGAATTCAGAGAATTAATTGCTCTAAAAACTTCACGTACCATACCACGCGTCCAGTTTGTCTGTAAATTTGTTATGGTAATTTCTGTACCAGTCTTTTCACCTGTAAAAACTTCCGGTACTCTTTCGGTTATTGCAATAGGTATGTCACTAAGATATTTTGATTGGTCAAAAATAGTCCAATCAATCCTGACGTACACTTCCTTCTTCCCGGCTTTTCGTGAAACCAGGGTTATTTGCTTACCAAGTTTGTGAACGCCGAATCTCCCAATTCCTTTTTCGCCTATGGGCAGTCTCTTGTACCTCGGACTCAGCTCGCGTGTGCGAAATTGCTCTGCTTTATATTCACTGCCAGGTTCCATCCAAACATTCTTTATAATGGACAAATCCATTCCAACACCATTGTCCTTTATAACGATTTCGCCCTTATTCGGTTTGTCAACTTGCCGCATGAAAATTTCCGTTATAGACGCGTCGGCATCATAGCAATTTTTTACAAGTTCCAGCAACGCAATACCTTCATTCTTGATTAGCTGCTCACCTAGCTGTAATAGCAAGCGCGCCCTTGGCCTAAATATAGTTTCATTGCTCATGTAGTGCATCCTTGATTGTTTTCGCGAGTGCCGCAGATAGAAGCGGTGGCACCGCATTACCAATCTGTCTGAAAGCTGCCGTTCGTGGCTGATCCGCTTTGATTCCCTCAAAGTAGTAGTCATCGGGGAATGACTGTATCCTGGCGGCCTCTCTCACTGAAATGGAACGCAGTTGTTCAATGTCGGGATGAATAAAATGATGGCCATCTTTAGCGATGTGGGCAATCATTGTGTGGGGTATTTTACCCACAACCTTAAAGCGATCCAGAAAGTCTGTGACATTTTTTTGTGTTCTCATTTCGTCAGGTATCTGATTATTCTTTAATCGCTCACCGGTTTCAAGTGTTTTTATTGCAAGCCTGTAAATATCCAAATCTCTATTGTTGTGGGGTCTTGCTATGTGTTGGCTGACAAAATCAATCCCGTTTCGCATGGCTGTCTGCGTAAGATACTCAGTGGTTATATTAGTATAGTGATGAATGCGCTGTGTGTCTCCGGGTTGTATTGGAGGTAAATCAGAAAAAATATCCTCCCTGTGATATTTCTTTTCAGACTGCTTTATTTCGGGATAGGTTAATCCCATTTCTTTACGCCAACCGACGATGATGACACGTTCCCGGTTTTGCACGACACCGTAATCATACGCGTTCAGTAATTTTGCTTCTACCTTATATCCTAAGCGTTTATAGTATGTCTCAAGATTTCTGAAATACCGTCCGTTTCCGGTAGATAAAATTCCGGGGACATTCTCAAACACAAAAACCCTCGGGCTATATTTCTTAAGAAACCGTCCGTAATGGATATAAAGTGTTGTCCTTTCGTCTTTGTCTCTGTTTTTCAATGCGCCTCTGCCAACTTTTGAATATGCCTGGCATGGGGGACCTCCGATTATCAAATCGACCGGTTGCCCGTTTAGTATGGAATCAATAACATTAAATATCCGTTTGTTTTCCTTTCCGATCTCGGCATTGATAACTGAATCGAGGAGGCTGTTGGGTATGGAGGAATAAAGCTTTTCTCTTGAGATTTCTCCTCTCAGGTATGAATTATATAACGCTTCTCTTTCTGAACTCATGAGATAATGAAAGGCAAGTCTTGTTTTTAAGGTAAAACATGCCGCTGCGTCTGACTCCACGTGCGCAACGGGCAAAAACCCTTGTCTGATAAACCCCTCAGACAGCCCCCCGGCACCCGCAAATAAATCTATATAGTTGTGACCACTCATCGACCGTTCCTTATTTTGTCTTCGAGCCAAGCAAGCGTTTTATATCTTTTATCAGATTTCAGTGAACATTCCCATACTGAAATTACCTTCCATCCCTGCTTTTTGAGCTTTAAAGTGTTTTCTACATCCTTTCCCTCGGTTGTGCTGATCTTGTTTAACCACCATTCCGTTCTTGTCTTAGGCGGTACAAAGAATTTGCACCCTTTATGGCCGTGCCAGAAACAGCCATGAATAAACACTACCGTCTCGTATTTTCGAAAAACCAGATCTGGTGTTCCGGCCAGGCCCCTTTGATGAAGGCGGTACCGCAATCCCTTGGAGAAAAGATATTTTCGGACAAGAATCTCGGGTTTGGTATCCTTCCCCTTGATTCTGCTCATGTTGTAGCTTCTTGTCTCCTTTGAATGAACATCCGCCATTTATTATCATTTTCCCTGATAAGCTCGAATCATAAATGCCCCGCTTTCTTCATTTTGCTTCAATTTCAATGAATAGGCAAGAAAAATACTTGAGCAAGTTGATTTCCGTTGATTCCCCCGCTTACAAATCTATTTTCCCCAGACGGCGGCAGATTTCAAGGAGAAAATAATTAATTAAACTGACGAATGCCATTTGAAATCCTCACAGGATTGAAAGGTGCTCAGTCTGAAGATTGCTTGGTCAGTCTAAAGCTCTCTTGGCTCCAGCAGAAGTTTAACGCCTTCAACGATTTGAGTTATCCGTTTGGGCGACAGCGAACCTATTTTCTCGACCAGATCTGATTCGTCGACGGTCACGATCTGCGTGATGTCAACTACACTGTCTTTCGGTAAATTTCCTTCACCTTTCCGGAGTAGCACGTTACCCGGTGCTTTTGCTCTCGCTATGTTGGACGTCAGCGCACAGAGCACTACCGTATTCAATCGGCTCGCGTTGAAAACATTATTCTGCAACACGACATAGGGATGTCGGAATCCTGGTTCGGAACCCCCTGGTTCTCCGAAGTCTACCCAGAATACGTCTCCCTGTCGGATATTCAATAAGGTTCCCTCTGAACCTTTCCGGCATGATACGCTTTTGCCTGCCGCCTTGCCTTGATTTCTTCGCGCGTCTCTGCTGTCTTGTAAGCGTCATTAAGGGCTTCCAGAAGCTTCTTGGATTTTCTTCGCTCGAGAAACTCCCTGGTAGCCATGACAAATACTTGGCTGCGGGAGCAGTCACATTCTTTAGTAACTTCCTCGATTTCTTTGAACATCTCGTCTGGAATGGATATCGCTGTTTTCATACTTTAAGGATACCCCATGGTATTACCATTGTCAATACCAATATCTGGTGTGCCCCCTGCCTCCTTGCTCGGTTGATGATTGCGGGCACCATTATGCTGCCACAAATGCCGCTTATAATCCTCGTCTCTTCGTAGAGCATCGGCATCGCCTCTTTCAGCGATACGTAACAAAACCTGCTTTTTTTGAATCTGTGACTTTGGGTGTACCCCAAAATCTGTACAGGCCACTATGTTAGTCTTCCGGGCTTATTCATTGTCAGGGTGCCCTCTAATGGCTCCCATATCCCGCTTTTTATCCCGTGCCGGGTATCATCGACCAGACAGAGGCAAACCTTCTCTTATCTTTCGAGAGAATTCGGGATCATTCCCAATAAGACGGGCCTTGGGATTGATGTAGCTCCGTTCTCGCAGTTCCTTGAATGGCAGGCGGGTATCTAAAGCCCCGAGCTCATAGGCATAGAGAGGCATGTAGCCGCTCAAGAAGACCTTCCAGTTGTACCGGATACGGTCACTGAAGGTTTTTACGTGCATCACAATATTTGTTGTGCAATTTGTCGTCAGGGTATTGTACCAGACCGGCTTCTCCTTCATTGTGTTGATCTGCCTGACATACTCCATGAAAAGCTTTTGCGCCCTCTCCCGGGTAACTTTTGTGCGATAAAGGTAGACGTCCTCCTGGGGATTCCGGTAGTCTGTCCTTACGCGTATCAGGTCACGCTCGTCTCCGGCAATATAGATCAGTTCGTATTGTTTGAAGAATCCCTTGATTGCCGAGTATCCTTCTCCCTTTTCCTTCCGTGTTTCAATCGAGAAGGCTATATAGTCCGCCTCTTGAAAACCAAAACTGATGATGATGTGGGCTATAGCATCACCCATCCAATAGACAGCGCTAAAATCGACAGAGTCAAGGGTGTTGAGATCAAAAGTCTTATTGTAATAATGGACATCAAAATCAGTTTCCGTGCGGTAGTTAAGGTTGCGAATATTATGGATGGTAACGAGGTTATCCTGAATTGTAGCATAGGGAAGAACAGCTACATCATCCTGCCAGTCCCGGTTGTTGGAAGCAGGAATCGTTATCCACCAGGTAACGATGAGCAGGAAGACAACGAGAAAACCGGGAAACGTCCATCCGCGCCTGGGCAGAAAAAGAAAGCAGACGAGGGTAGTGATAGTAAAAAAGCAAGCCGCAGCACTGCGGAGAGCTAAACCTGGCAGGTTCGAGTAATAGAGGGCAAGCGATGCCCACAGTGTCATTCCGCTCATGACGACGGAAGAAAGAAAGATCGTGATAACCCGGGCAGCCTTTCCCATTTTGTTTAATCCGCTGTCTCTCTCAAGTGTTGCAGCAGGATGCGGCGCACTTCTTCAATCGCTTGCGGGTGGTCTTGAGTCGAGTGCCCCGAGCGGACCACAAGTTCTGAAGCTACCCTATCAATATGGGCGCTCCTGTAATTTACAACCCCATCAGTCCATTTATTCTCTGGGTCTTCCGGATTTTTGACGGATATGATAGAGTGGGCAGCTACACCGGGAGCCAAATTCATCGAAGACAGGCTTCTTATGAAGGGGCTCTCGGGATGCATATTGTCCGTGCTTTTTGGGATATCTTGCAGGGAGCGCAATGCCCTGATCTGAGGGTTAAGGGTAATAACCTCTTTCATGGCGTCTATGAGACGGAATGGCAGCGAGATGAACTTGCCTGTTAATCGACCAATCCATCCGCCTGCTAAAAAACTGCCGCCATGGGGTGTTGCCAGGAAAATGACCCTCTTTACGGAAGAAACAGGGGTAAAGAAAACGCTCCGCCGGAGTATCTCTTTTTTCTCTGGCGAGGCCCTGAGATCCTTAAGGGGACCAAGAGCTGAAGCGTCCCAGAATGCATCGCCCGAATCAACTGCAGTTAGTTTGGCGAGGAGCCCACCCTGGCTGTGGCCGATAACAACCATTTTTTTCAGGGCCGGGTCCTGCCCTTTCGGATCCAGTTCTTCAACTGTCTTCCGCAGGCCTTCTGCAAGGATACCGGCAGAATAGGTGATGGGGTTGCCCGTATTATACGTGAATAGCCAGAACTGGTAGTTTCCCCATAGGCCCCGGTCATTTGAAAGTTCATTAAACATCTCTGCCCAACGGGCAGGGCTCGATGCTGTGCCGTGGACAAAAATCACGGGTATTAGTCCCGGTCGATAGGGCTCCACAAGGAAAAGGTCGTCCCGGTAACGTGCCCTGTCTTTGATGATGAAAAAATCACCCGAAAAAAGACCTCTGAATTCAAGCTCGTAGATACGGGACCCTTCGAACGTATAAGCCAGAGCAGAGCTCGTCTCATACTCTATGGGTACTGCACGGCCATCAATGGTAACCGTTGTAGCCTTGGCGGTGGTATAGAGTTCTAAATTCCCCCGGACTTTGCCCGTCTTTAAACCCTCGGCCACATTTTCAAGTCTGAGAAACACGGTAACCGGCACTTTCACTCCCAGAGGTATCTTGGAAAAAGCAGGAATCGTAATGCCCTCCAGGGGCTTGGGGGCTGCAACAAGGGGTGCGCCGATACCAGGCCAACGATACCGGCTCCGAAGTCCCCGTACGTCAAGCTCGGCAGCCTGAACGAAGTCAACGAGCCTGAAGGAACCCCATCTGAACTCTTCTCCATTGATGACAACCATCAGTTCCCCGAAGGGAAGCGGGAAGCTTCCTTCGTCGACGATAACTTTGGTCCTGTCGGTTGTGGTTAATGCCTCGGCCAGGCTCCGGTTGTAGAGGTCCAGAGCGATACGGACCCGCGGATCAAACCAGTTGGGATCAGAGCGCCCTCCTTCCGGAAAAAGAAAAGCGTATGCATAGATTGCAGATGCGAGGTAATAAGATCTTGGTCCACTCTCTGAGGCATAGGCATAGCTGAGTTCAGCAAGGGCAAAAAGCCGGTCCGCATCGCTCGCAGTGGGGAGGCCCTTGTGCAGTGCGGCCAACACTTCTGCGGGCTGGCTCCGGAACTTTTCGGCAAGATTGGAACGATTGAGAATATGCTTGGTAGATACGCTCAGTTCGTCGCTTGATAATATACTGGCGGTCAGGTTCCGTTGGATCTGCTTGGGATCAAGATAGCGCACGCCCACAGGCGTGGCACATCCTCCAACCACCAGAGCAAGTATAAGCAGGAAGAGACCTAACACCACCCGGGCATTCAATAAAAGGTGTTTGGATGGAATCATTTTAATTTCCCCCTCACCGGTCAATGACGCTACTCACGTCCTGCATTAAAGCGCGTTTCTTGATCGACGCAAACAGATGTCGGCAAAGTCAAAATATCACAAGATTCACCTTGTATATTATACCCAGAATATTGGATAAAATCATAGGATGTTCCCTCGACGTTTCCCATAAAACTGTTCATCACTCCCTCAAAGATCACATCGCCTGCCTTGATCGGGAAATCAAGAAGATCAAACGTGAGATTGCAACTCACATCAAGAACGACCCAGACCTCAGGACCAGGAGCAATCTGCTGCGCCTCTATCCCGGGAATAGGTGAGGCAACAATAGCCATGATTCTGGCGGAACTCAGCCTGTTCGAGAGATGTGACCGGGTTCAGAAGATAGTGGCCTTCATAGGGCTTGCTCCCAGAGAACGAATCTCGGGCAGTTCCATAAAGGGCAAGCCCAGAATTTCGAAGATGGGGAACGCCAGGTTGCGCAAAGCCCCCTACATGCCCGTACTGGTATCAATTCAGTGTAACCCGATCATTCAAACCTTTTACCATCGTTTGAAGGAAAAGGGAAAGAATGGCAAAGTCATTGTGTGTGCTATCATGCGGAAGCTGGTACACCTCATCTTTGGTGTCTTGAAATCGGGGAGACCTTTTGATCCGAGCTTTGCAACAAAAACTGCTTGGCGGAGAGAGCGGTATCTACAAATGTTGCATATGGTTTTCATCGTATTATTGAGGAATACGAGATAAAACCAGCAAACAGCATAAATACTCATTGCTTCTTTTTATAATATTCCGGATACAGTTTCTGTACACATTCCGGGCAGATTCCATGGGTGAAGTCTGCTTCCGAATGGTCTCTTATATACACCTCCATCTGTTCCCAGTACCCTTTGTCATTACGTATTTTTTTACAGGAAGCACAAATGGGGAGTAATCCACTTAAGGCCTTGACTTGAGAAAGTGCTTCCCTGAGCTTAAGGATGAGCCCCTCCCGTTCCTCCTCCGCACGCTTGCGCCCGGTGATGTCAAGGAATGTTCCTATAATTGATGGTTTGCCTTTGTAAATGGTGAGAGAACTAAAGACTTCAACATTTCTTATATCTTTGTTTTTGGTAGTTACCCTGAACTCATAATTAAGCGATTTGATCTCCCCGGATATCCTTCGGTGAACATTTTTTTCTAACATAGGCAAATCTTCCGGAAAAACAACATTTTGTGGTCCCATTTTGTCGAGCATTTCCTCAATTGTGTAGCCAAGGATCTCGGCCAACTTTTCATTGACGTATTTGAATATCCCATCTTGTAACAGATAGACACCGACAATCGATTTCTCAGCCAAGCTTCTGAATTTGTCTTCTGATTCACTCAGTACCTCTTCCATGTGTTTACGTTCCGTGATATCTCTGGCAAAAATTGATATTTTTAATACCTTGCCCCGCTCATCAGAGACAGGAAATGCAGATGTTTCATAGGTTCTCCCTTCTCTCTTGTCTTCAAAATGAACTGGCTCACCTGTACGAACAACCTTGTCGAACTGCTTTTTTCTGTTTTGTGCAATATCCGGGGAAAAAAAATCATACTGGCAAACACCGATAAGCTCCCGGACGCTCTTACCCAGTCTCTGGGCCATTGTTTCATTCGCCATAAGGATTGCCCCTTCCGGGTCGGTCAACAACAAGGGTTCACTTGAAGCATTGATTAAAGACCGCAGTGTCTCTTCGCTCTCCTTAATTGCCTCTTTGGCCTTTTTGCGCTCGGTGATATCCTGAAGTTTGAATTGGATGAGGGATTTTTCCCGGTGTTGTAAGAACATCAGATAAACATCCGCATCCCATATTTGCCCATTGGCTCTCTGGTGTCGCCATTCAAATATATGAGAACCATTTTCACAACAGGCTTGGATGTGTTTTTTAGCTTCGGTCGCTGAGTCTGAGCCGTCATACTGGATCGGCGCAGAGACGTCCAGAGGTGTTTTGCCGAGAACCTCCTCGCGGTTCGAATACCCGTATATCTGCACCGCAGCTGCATTACAGTCTACATATCTGCCAGTTTCAGCATCCATAACAATCAGAGGAATGTGCGAGGCAGTAAACAAGCTCTTTGCGTATTCCTCGTTTTCCCGCAAAGCTTTCTCCGCCAGCTTGTGTTCGGCTTCTAACCTTTCCAGTTCAATAATTCTTTGGCGTATTTCAGAAAGTTCACCAAGGAGTTGCTCTTTGCTTTTATCCCTATCTTCCATCATTGATACCTCTAAGGGGATTGATTACCTATAGAAGTATACTATTTTTTAAACTATTATCTTTAATAAATTAGGAGGAAGAAAACCATCACCCGCCGGGTTTCCCGAAGAACCGTATACTGATTGCTGATACCCTGAAAATAGTGCTTGCATAAAGAGTATCTTCGGGGTATCATTGCTTATAAAGGATTGATAATGGCTGGTAAAGGAAAAATGAAACATCCCATGGAACCGCTTTTCAGTGAGCTGAAAAAAGATTACTGTTACGTCTGTTTCCAGAGGATTACAGATGCTGATGGCATTTGTATCGGCCAGAACAAATGGAGACACAAGAAGTGTAAGCCGGGAAGCTCTCACTGGCTCAAGAGCCCCCTGAGCAGGGAAGACGACACCCTCCCTATGTTCAAAGCATAAAAACAGTGTTATTCTATTTCTCAATCAAAGCGCTATCTTTGTTGGCAGCGTCGTCGTAAATCTTCACGTACGGATTGTACGCTCCGGGCACATCCTCCTTGCCGCCTCAATATCATCTTTTTATTGAGAAATAGAATTACGTTTTAGGCTTTAAGTTTCAAACAAATACATTCCCAAAACAATTCTTCTGATTTTACTTAACACCTAAAACGAACAATAAAAAAGGCGCCCCATATGGAGCGCCTTTTTTGATTTTATTCTTATTTACTCAAGTGTTTCGTCGCCGATTCTCATGCTGTAGAATGAACGGTATACGAAAACAATGGCGATGATGAAGAAGAGAACACCGAGACCACGTCTCAATCCTTGATTCGTCATCGTTACTGCAATCTCTGTGGCGAGAAGACCAAAGAGGGTTGTGAACTTAATAATCGGGTTCATGGACACTGAAGAAGTATCCTTGAAAGGATCGCCGACTGTATCACCAATAACAGTTGCCTCGTGGAGCGGTGTGCCCTTTTCTTTAAGGTCTACTTCAACGATCTTCTTTGCATTATCCCATGCGCCTCCGGCATTTGCCATGAAGATTGCCTGGTAGAGACCGAAGAAAGCGATACCAACAAGGTATCCGATGAAGAAATAGGAGTCGAAGAAGGAGAGTGCAAGGGCCATGAAAAAGACAACGATAAAGATGTTCCACATACCCTTCTGTGCATACTGGGTACAGATCTTTACCACTTCCTTGCTGTCCTCGATGGATGCTTCTTCTTTATCGAGATTGATGTTTTTCTTGATGAAGACAACAGCACGATAGGCGCCGGTTGTAACAGCCTGTGTTGCCGCACCAGTGAACCAGTAGATAACAGCGCCACCCATCAACAGTCCAAGGATAATTTTTGGATTCACGAGACTGAGTTGCGCAATAACATTTCCATAGAGATTTTCAAGAAGCATGATGATACCGAAGACCATCGTGGTGGCGCCGACAACGGCTGTACCGATAAGGACCGGTTTTGCTGTTGCCTTAAAGGTGTTACCTGCCCCATCAGCCTCTTCGAGATAATCTTTACCATTCTCAAAATCAGGCTCGAAACCAAAGTCTCTCTTTATTTCTGCTTTTATGTTGGGGATACTTTCGATACGGGAAAGCTCATAAACCGACTGGGCATTATCAGAGACAGGTCCGAAAGAGTCAACACAGATCGTCACAGGACCCATACCGAGAAAACCGAAGGCCACAAGACCGAAGGCAAAGACGGGCGCTGCGAAAGAAAACTGCGGAGGCATAACTGCGAGGATAGCAGCATGCTGCGATACAAGATAAGAAATGAACATGAGACCAAGAATTACCAAACCTTCCCAGAATGCTGAGAAATTACCTGCAACAAATCCGGAGAGGATATTGAGTGAGGCGCCACCGTGACGCGACGCTCCTACGACTTCCTTTACGTGGCGTGAGTGCGTGCTCGTAAAAACTTTGGTAAATTCAGGGATCAGGGCACCGGCAATGGTGCCGCAACTGATGATGATTGAAAGTGCCCACCAGAGACCGGGATACTTGTCGTCAAGACTTCCAAGAAGGATGTAACTTGCCCAGAAGGTAACGATGATTGAAATGATCGACGTGATCCATACGAGATGTGTCAAGGGCTGTTCGAAGTTGAACTTCTTCTTATTGCCATAGAGAGCAGTAGTGATACCGTTATTAATAAAATATGAGACCAGCGATGTGAGGATCATGAGAATACGCATTGCGAAGATCCAGATGATGAGAAGTGCCGCCATTGCAGGATTCGAGGCAAGGGCCAATGCAAGGAAAGCGATGAGAGCAACACCGGTAACACCGTAGGTCTCGAAACCGTCTGCGGTAGGACCAACGCTGTCGCCTGCATTATCACCGGTACAGTCAGCAATAACACCGGGGTTCTTCGGATCATCTTCGGGAAGTTTGAAGACAATCTTCATGAGGTCGGAACCGATGTCGGCGATCTTTGTGAAAATACCGCCAGCAATCCTGAGTGCGCTTGCACCTAAAGATTCACCGATGGCAAAGCCGATGAAACAGGGACCTGCCATATCTTTGAGGAACACAAGGATGCAGATCATGAAGAAAAGCTCGACGCTTACGAGGAGAAGACCAACGCTCATGCCGGATTTAGCCGGGATATTGACAACATCGACCGGTTTCCCTGTGAGCGACGCAAAGGCTGTCCGGGCATTTGCCTTCGTGTTTATCCTCATACCGAACCAGGCAACGCCGTAGGAACCGAGTATACCAAGGATGGAACAGAAAAGAATTAAGGCCATATCGCCAATTGGTTTATGAGACAATCCCATAAAATAGTAGACCATGCAAATGGCGATGAGTACCCAGAGGATGGCGAGAAACTTGCCCTGCTGTGCAAGATAGGACTTGCAGGTTTCCCAGATGACATTGGAAACATCAAGCATTGATTTGTGAGCAGGCATTTTGCTCGTCTGGTTGTACTGGATTGCTGCAAAAACCAGTCCGATAAGACAGACGAAGAGACCGAAATACATAATTGAAATACCGCTCATACCGCCCAAAGAACTAAACTGGACAGTGCTGAGATCCGGTAGCACAATGTCCGCTTCACCTGCAAAAACCGGTAAAGCAAGAAACATAAAGCTAACAAGTAGAAACGCCGTGCTGATACTCCTTTTAAACATCATCTATGCCCTCCTTAAAATAATTTGTTAGATAACAACAATGTTGTTGAATCATAGAACTGTAGTGGATTATAGAACTGTAGCAACATACTTACTAAATTAAACATTTTCTTTCCCCGTTGTCAACGAACTTATGAAATAATTCACAATGAAGTTCCCATCTTTCATGAAGGAATCTGGCTTAATGCAGTTTTTAAGGGCTTTTTTATCTTCTTAACACCTCTGCCATCACAAGAACTACACATTCATCGTTTAATCACGAACTGACTTTTCTCAATGCGCAATCAAGACGATGCTGCGCCAGACAGAGGTTACAGCCCTATTCCGTCAATAACAGCGCCGCAATAGACGCAGGAACTGTTTTGTATATTATATTCAGTAATTGTGTAACCATGCCGCTTAATAACGATTTTTTTACAGCTATAACAATAGGTGTGCTCACCATCAGAACCGGGGATATTCCCCTCATAGACATACCTGAGACCTTCTTCAAGACCTATCTCGCGGGCACGTGCAAGCGCCTTGGGGTTGGTCCTCTGCACATCCGTGAGCTTGTACGTGGGATAAAAAGCGCTTACATGCCAGGGGACCTGTGGTCCAAGTTCTTCTACAATGAACCTCGCTATGGCGCGCAACGTCTCTTCATCGTCATTATATCCGGGAATTATGAGGGTTGTCAGCTCTATCCATATATCTAATGCCCTGTATGTTCTGATCGTATCGATGACCTTCGGCAACTCTGCCTTACAGACTTTTTTGTAGAAAGATTCGTCAAAACCTTTGAGGTCAATATTGACTGCATCAAGGTAGGGTCGGATTGCCCTCAAGGGCTCGTCCTCAATATATCCGTTGGTCACAAAGTTATTATAGAGACCTTTTTCCCTGGCAAGTTTTGCAATATCAAAGGCATATTCATAAAAGATCGTCGGTTCCGTGTAGGTGTAGGAAATGCTCTTGCATTCTGCATGCAAGGCATAGGAAACAATTTCTGAGGCAGTTACTCGATCACTGGTGAGAGAGCACTGTTGGAGGGGCGCTTGCGATATTTCATGGTTCTGACAATGAAGACAGTGGAAATTACAGCCCACCGTTGCAATTGAAAAGGTCCTGGAACCGGGAAAAAAGTGGAAGAGGGGCTTTTTCTCGATGGGGTCTATATGGGTCGTGCAGGGGAGCTCATATACAAGAGTATAGAGAATACCATCCCGGTTTTCCCGTACCCCGCAGAGCCCTCTTTTTTCGGCTGCAATAATACAGTGCTGTTTGCAGAGAAGGCAACGGATTTTCCCGTCTTCACACTTTTCGTAAAAAGAGGCTTCTTTCATACCCCACCCCGGGTTTTCAATACAGCTTAAGCCCTTTAAACTGCCCGAAAGGTCATTTCGTGCCGAAGACTATTCTCACCACATCGTCCATGGTCT
The DNA here is from genome assembly GCA_013824645.1 of Syntrophus sp. (in: bacteria). Lineage (GTDB taxonomy): Bacteria > Desulfobacterota > Syntrophorhabdia > Syntrophorhabdales > Syntrophorhabdaceae > PNOF01. The sequence goes on from PNOF01000020.1 coordinate 36,385, forward strand.
TTACCGGCAGGAATTTAATCTGTTTCTTCACATAGGGGGGAATCTCTACCATTTCATGGACGTTTTCCGCCGGGATAATGACTGTCTCCATTCTGTTTCTCTGGGCCGCCAGGGTCTTTTCTTTGAGCCCGCCTATGGGCAGGACTCTTCCCGTAAGGGTTATTTCACCTGTCATGGCAATTTTGCGGTTCACAGCCTTTTTTGTGATAGCGCTTATCATTGCAACAGCCATGGTAATACCTGCCGAGGGACCGTCTTTCGGGATCGCGCCCTGTGGTACATGGACATGCATTTCAAGGTCATTGAAAATATCTTTATCAATGCCAAGACTTTCGGCCTTGGATTTGATGTAGCTCAAGGCTGCCTGAACCGATTCTTTCATAACCTCACCCATGCTGCCGGTAAGCATCAGTTCTTTCTTGCCTTTTCTACAGAGGGCTTCAATATAGAGGATATCTCCGCCGAATTCCGTCCAGGCAAGACCGCACACAACACCTACGAGGTCCTTTTCCGCCTGACCCTCAGGAAGGTACTTTGAAGGCCCGAGAAAGACGGGAAGATTTTTCGTTGTTATAATCACCTTTTTCCGGTCACCTTCTGCAACTTTCCGGGCAACCTTCCGGTCGATAGCGGCGATTTCTCTTTCGAGATTTCGAAGACCTGCTTCTCTCGTATACTCCTGAATGATCTTTTCCATTGCGTGGTCGACAATCTGGAGCCTTTTCTCATTCAAACCGTTTTCTTTCAACTGCTTCGGCATAAGGTATCGTTTTGCTATCTGAAGCTTTTCTTTGTCCGTATAGCCCGCAATGCTAATCACTTCCATTCTGTCTCTCAAGGCTGACGGGATAGTATCCATGCGGTTCGCTGTCGTAACGAACATCACCTTGGAGAGGTCGAAGGGAACATTGAGATAATGGTCACTGAATGCATTATTCTGCTCAGGATCAAGAACTTCAAGGAGCGCGCTTGCGGGATCACCCCTGAAATCGTTTCCGATTTTGTCGATCTCGTCCATCATAAATACAGGGTTATTTGTCCCTGCCTGTTTTATGCTCTGGATGATCCTGCCCGGCATGGAACCCACATAGGTCCGCCTGTGGCCTCGTATCTCCGCTTCATCTTTCATGCCGCCCAGGGATATACGGGCAAACTTTCTCCCGATTGCACGGGCGATGGACTTACCCAGCGAGGTCTTACCAACTCCGGGAGGACCAACAAAACAGAGGATGGGACCTTTCATCTCTCCCTTAAGCTTCAGGACGCTTAAAAACTCGAGGATCCTCTCTTTTACCTTATCAAGATCATAATGATCTTCATCGAGAATCTGCCGGGCCTTTTTAATATCGATATTGTCTTTGGTCGATTTGCTCCAGGGCAGTTCCACGAGCCATTCAATATAGGTTCTCACCATCGAGGACTCTACAGCATCGGGATGCATCATGTCGAGCCGTTCAAGCTGTTTGTTTGCTTCTTTCTCTACTTCTTTAGGCATCTTTGCTTTCTTGATGCGTTTCTTCAGGTCATCAACCTCTTCCGACCTCTCATCACCCTCGCCGAGCTCTGTCCGTATAGCCTTCATCTGTTCCCTGAGGAAATACTCCCTCTGGGACTTTGACATTTCCTCTTTTGCCTGTGAGAGGATCTTGGCCTGCATATTGAGGAGTTCTATCTCTTTCCCGAGAATCTCCGAAAGTTTTCTTAATCTCTCTATAGGGTCAACGATTTCAAGGACTTCCTGTGCTTTGTCCACGGCAAGCCCCAGGTTCGCGGCAGCGATATCGGCAAGGCGGCCCGGTTCATCAATGGTGTCGAGGACCATCAATATATCGGGCGGCACCATGCGGCCCATGGAAACAACCTTTTCCATCTCCTCCTTGACGTATCGCATAAGCGCTTCAATCTCCAGGGTAATCTCGGTGATGATGGGTTCCTCGATTGTCGAGATCCGTACAAGAAAGGTCGGTATTTCCTGGACATATTCTTCAATACGGGCTTTCTTGATGCCCTGTATCAATACTTTCACCCTGCCATCGGGAAGCCGGAGCATTCTCATGATCTGCGAAACGACACCGACTGAGTATATCCTTTCGGGCAGAGGATCTTCATCGGTTAAGTCCTTCTGGGCGGCGACGAGGATCAATCTGTCTTTCGACAGTGCCTTTTCTACAGCATTGATGGACATGTCTCTTCCTACAAAGAGCGGCAGTATCACAGAAGGATACATGACCATATCTCTCACCGGAAGTACCGGTATAATGTCCGGTATATCTATTTTTTCAAATTCCGTCATTTGGTTACAATTCCTCCATGAATGTTACGACTTAAAAAAGGAGTTAAAGGCCCGGTAGGTTTCGAAGATATCGAGTTTGCTCGACAATTCATAAGGTGAGTGCATCGTAAGAAGCGGGGTGCCGCAATCGAGTATATCCATGCCGTATAAGGCAAGATATTTCGCCACCGTTCCACCTCCTCCTTCATCGATTTTACCAAGCTCTCCAGTCTGCCAGATAATTTTATCTTTTGTAAAAAGCCTTCGTATCTCACCGACATATTCGGCATTTGCATCACTGGCCCCCACCTTGCCCATGTGTCCGGTAAATTTCGAAATACAGATGCCCCGACCGAGATAACAGGCGTTCTGCTGTTCATGGACATCCTGAAACATGGGATTAAGAGCGCCATTTACGTCGGCTGAAAGGGCCTTTGACTTAAACAATATTTTTCGTAGAAGCGCCTCATTAACGTCAATACCCTGTCCCTGAAAGACATCCTGCAGGAAAAGGTGGAGGAAGGCCGACTTGATGCCCGTATTCCCTTCCGAGCCTATCTCTTCCTTATCGGTAAATAAGGCAAGGCAGGGTCTTTGCGGGTCTTCAAGGTCATAGATGGCCTGCAGAAGGGTGAATGCCGATGCCCGGTCGTCCTGCCCGTAAGCCCCGACCATGCTCCTGTCAAGCCCCACGTCTCGCGCTTTGAAAGCAGGCACTATCTCCAGCTCTGCGCTGATAAAATCATCTTCCACAATTCCATATTTATCGGCTAATATTTTCAATATCTGCTCTTTGACAGCTTCTTTATCGGCGCCCATAAGGGGCATGCTCCCGAAGATCACTGTCAGTTTTTCACCTTCAATGGCGTCAGAGAGCTTCTTCTCGTCCTGTGTTTTGCGCGAAAGGTGCGGGAGGAGATCATCGATCATGAAAACAGGATCACTCTCCTCTTCCCCGATGACAATCTCAACGATATCCCCATCGCCCCTGACAACAACACCGTGGAGGGCAAGAGGCATGGCAAGCCATTGATATTTCTTGATGCCGCCATAATAATGGGTACGCAACAGCGCCAGGTCAACATCTTCATAGAGAGGGTTCTGTTTGAGATCAAGCCTCGGCGCATCGATGTGCGCAACGATTATATTCAATCCCTCTGCGGGACTTTCCTTCCCCGCCACATATGCCATAACTTCTTTACCGCGGTTCACGGCATAAATCTTTTTCCGGGTGTAATTGGGTTGAAAACCGTACACTTTAAGACAGCGCGCAATATATGCGGCCGCTTCCCGTTCTGTTTTTGCATTATCAAGAAAATCCTTATACTCTTCAGCGAACTGAAAGATTTCCTTTATTTCTTCTTTCGATTTGAGTTTCCAGCCGGATTGTTTTTGCATAGTCTGCTATAAATTAACAGAATCAACTGAATGAGTCAAATTGAAGGGAGGAAACGCTTAGTAGTTGCCGGTTGGGAGCTTTGCTTCTTTAAGGGTGCCCTCGCCCTTTTCGCGCCTAACTTTGTCAATCTGCGGACCGTGATTCTTCGACGTAGCGCTGCTACGCCTGCGAATCCCGGTCCTTGCTTTCCGCGTTATCCATCGAAAATTGCTTCGGCCAGAAAGGCTTGAAAAATTGACTGATACAAAATGTATTTAGAAATTTAAGGGCGGCCCTTTAGACTGCGCGATTGAGAAGTACAGGCGGTAATGGGACACGCCATGAGATTTACGGTCTTACATGTCTTATGCGACGGCCTGTTGCTGGTACAGGTATTTCTGAAATCCGCTGAACACCTTGCCGACCTCGTCCGCCTTTCCCAGGTCAGCCAGGGCATCGGCGATAGAGTCATGGTATTTGAGCAGCAATAATGGTTTAAGCTTCTCCTGGTCAAGTTCCTCTACGCCGACTGAAACATAGTGTGACAGCACAAAGTCGAGAAAGACCTGCTGCTTGCTGTTGAAATGCGTGCTGATAATAACTTTGGCTCTGGCGGCCCGGTCTTCGCGTGTGAGTGGCGGCAGGGCGTAGGCCACATAGGCCAATACATCGAATAGATCACTCTTTTCCGCATCGATGATTTTCTGCATCTCAGCCAGTTGCTCACCACCAAAACCTTTTTCGGCGAGCCCTGCCAGCAACTTCTTGCGTGTCTCAGGCACACTCCACAAGACACGGAGTTCCTCTTCGTTCTTGAAGAATTCCGGTAGCTTGCCAAAGAGCATCTCCATGAACTGCTGCGCGGACATCGGTGTCCCGTCAGGATGCCAGAACCCTCTGTGCCAATATAAGTGAGACACTTTCCCCCAAAAAGTTTAGACTCTAAGGGCGGAAAGGAGAAAGATATTTTGAAAGAGAAAGGTTCAATGATCAAACACAGTACCA
>PNOF01000021.1 GCA_013824645.1 Syntrophus sp. (in: bacteria)
GCAAGGAGGAGGAAACCGGAGCGTACAATTTGTACGTGAGGATTTACGACGACGCTGCCAACAAAGATAGCGCTTTGATTTAGAAATGGAATTACATCTCTTTGCCGGGTACATGGCACTACAGTCAAGATATACTGTTTTGTTTTGATTTACTTAAGATACTATCAGGGCAAAGAACGCGGACTCAGCAAACAAATATCCCAGTCTCTCTTCCACTTTGTACGATTAAGCGGAAACGATTACCAGGTGCTACAAGCAGGGACAATGGTTTCAGACGTTGCTGTACATGTGACTGTTCCTATGGTCGATGGAAGCTTCACCCCGGCTAAGGTGAATGTATACGTGCGACCGGAAACCGTAATTGTAACATCAGTGTCTGTAGAGGTACCGACTGTGACACCTTGCATCTGTGCGTTAGTAACCAGATCGGTCATGACGTAATTCGTGAGCGGTGTTTTATTTTCTAGGATTTTGTTGGCATACATTATCTGGTTTGACCCGCGAAGCGCTGAAAGTACTCCTTTCGCTGTCGCGTCTGCGGCTTGCGCTTGTATCTCAGTATATTTCGGAATTGCCACCGCTGCCAATATACCGATTATGATAATAACGATGATTAATTCTATAAGGGTAAAACCTTTATTATTCCTGATCGTATTTCTGAATGGTCTCACGGTGTCTCCTCCTGTTGTTCTCTTTTCTATGCTACTCACGTCTTCACAATATGCAATTGGCATACTATACAACCACCCCAAAAAAACGCCCACTGTTTACCGCTCGTAATGCATTCTATCCTGTAACCGACAATAATACGCAACAGCTATAAAAACAATGACATACAGACATCATTGATGAAAAAAAGTTCATAGAACGTTCCTAACATAGGTAATCTATATTACGTTTTGTTATTTTAAATATCAACAATTTTTATAGTTGCAGCTACAAAATTTGTTGATATTTAAAATAGTAGCTACAAAAATTGTTGTCATATTGTCATTTTATGTCCATATCGATTTCGTATTTCTTGATACGGTACCATATGCTCCGCTCTGCTATGCCGAGCATCTTTGCCGCTTTTACCTGAGAATTATGTGATTTTTTCAGGGCATTGATAATCATATGCTTTTCAAGTTCCGAAATAGCATCATCGAGCGATTTATCGGAATAGACCTGCCCGACAGGCAGGGCATCGCCGCGCAGATGCAGGGGCAGATCATCTATGGTAATGAGATTGCTATCACACATGATGGCAGCCCGTTTGACAACGCCGATTAATTCCCTCACGTTACCGGGCCACTTGTAGCTCAGGAGGATACTCCGCGCCTCATCAGTAAACATCATAATCTTCCCTGTCTCTTTTTCGAGATTATGCAAAACATAATCCATGAGAACGGCGACATCTTCCTGCCTCTCCCGTAAGGGCGGGACATGAATACGTACCTGTGCCAACCGGAAATAGAGGTCTTCCCGAAATTTACCCTCCTTCATTGCATGTTCAAGAATACGGTTTGTTGTCGATACGACCCGTATATCCACCTTAAAGGTTTTTGTAGAACCTAAGTGTTCAACTTCCTGCTTTTCAACAGCCCTGAGGAGCTTCGCCTGAAGATAGGGGCTCATCTCCCCTATTTCGTCAAGGGCAATGGTCCCTTTATTCGCTGCTTCAAATTTCCCCTGTTTCTGTTGAAGCGCCCCGGTAAAAGCACCTTTTTCATAGCCGAAGAGTTCACTTTCAAGAAGATTATCCGGTATGGATGCACAGTTTACAATAATCAACTCGCCTTTTCGGTGTGATAATACATGGAGGAGTTTTGCCACCTCCTCCTTGCCTGTTCCTGTTTCGCCCGTTACAAGGACAGTCAGGTCTTTACTGGCAACCTTTTCTATCTCTTTGAATATTTCCTTCATTTGCGGAGACTTTCCCACAACACCATGAAAAGTGTTGCCCTCAAGCTCCTTGTCTTTCAAACGCTCTACTTCTTTTTTTAACATCCTTTTGCCAAGGGCCCTTTTTACGACAACCTTCAGTTCGTCGAGAAGCACGGGTTTGACGAAAAAGTCGGAAGCCCCCCGTTGTATCGCTTCAAGGGCATTTTTCTTTGTCCCGTATGCCGTGATAATGAGGACCGGGACATCAGTCTTCTGTTTCAGATCGGTCATAGCAGATAAGCCATCCATACCGGGAAGGGTTATATCCATAATAATAAGATCAGCGCCGCTCCTTACCGTATCTATTGCTTCCTCATAGGAAAAAAAAGGGCTCACCGCATAATCCTCCCCTTTCAGGGCTTCTTCCAGAAAGAACCTTACGCCGGGATCGTCTTCAATGATGATAATATGTTCTTTCATGTTTCCCCTTGTTCCACAGCAATAGCGCCATTTCCGTTGTCATCTTTCAGGGGCAGTTTTATGGTAAATGTTGTCCCTTCATCTCCGCTTGTTATTGTGATATCCCCTCCGTGCAACTTCATATTCCGCATGGCGATAAAGAGACCGAGCCCTTTCCCTCCTTTTTTCAGGGTAAAAAAAGGTTTAAAGATTGAACCGTAATCCTTTTCTTCAATCTTTGAGCTTTTATTATATATTGAAACAGAGATAAGATCATTTTTCATACCCGTATCAATCCTTATATAGCCGCCGTCTTTCTCATGGTCTATGGCGTTCTTTACTATGTTGGCGATAATCTGATATATCTTCGTCCTGTCCGCAAAACAGATAAGTTCGCCTTCTTTGTTGAATTCACAGATAATATTCTTTTTCTGCACTTGCATCAGGTTACGGATGACCTCGTCGATGATATCATGCACATCAAAACGCTCTTTTGCGAGTTCGTTATCATTAAAATCAAGCAGTTCACGGGTAAAGATGTTTATTTTATTGGCAGCTTCAAGGAGGGTCTCGATGTAAACTATCTGAGATTCATCGGTGATTTTTTGTTTTAAAAGTTCGCTCATGCCGGTGATGGTGTTGAGAGGATTTCTCACTTCATGGGCCACCATAAGAGACATATAACCAAGGGGAATAATATAGTCAAGATTTTCTAAACCTTCTGTGAGAGTATTTTGTTCTCCTGCGTCCGTTTTTGAATGTATATATTCCATAAGCCCTTCGATAAGCCTATAGACTTCTATCATCTGACCTCTTTCTTTTTTTAATGCTTCAAATTTGACATATTGTTGGGCCTTTCGAACAAGGTCATTTATCGGATGGGTCATAGTCCTCATGATAATAAAGGCGCACAGTGATGAAAAGAGGGATGCCGCAAAAATCCACACCCACACCATCTTCGTTTTCATCGGCGCCAGAATGTTAGACCCTACGGCAATTGACAAAAGACATGTGAGAAATACAATCAAGGGTACTATGATATTTAAACTGTACCGGAGATTGTTCGGGTCTTTTAAGAAACGCTGTAATAAGTTCATTTTCTTCATAGTATCGGTATTAACCGCCTCCTCTCATGGCTTTCATCATATCCCACCAGGGCATGAAAATGGCAAGGGCAAGAAAGAGCACCATCCCTGCAAGGCCGGCGGTAAGGACCGGTTCGATCCATGCGGAAAGCCTGGCCACAGAATAAGAGACTTCCCTGTCGTAGTGCACCGACACTTCACGGAGCATTTCTTCCAGCGAGCCTGTTTCTTCACCAGTGGCAATAAGATGAATAACAAGAGGCGGAAAGATTTTCGCATCCTTCAGCGGCCTTGTAATACCCCTTCCCTTTTCAATACTGACGGCAATTTCCTGAACTTTCTTTGCGATATATTCATTACCAACGGCCCGGGACACAATATCCAGGGTCCTGATAATGGGAATGCCTGTGCGGATCAGGTTTTCCAGCGTAAAGGCAAACCTGCTCATACAGATCTTCAGAATAATCTGGCCCACAAGGGGCAGCATCAATTTCAATCTGTCGATTGCATACGCGCCTGAAACCGTCCTCTTGTAAAAGATAAAAGCCATGATCGCCGTGAAAGCTACCCCGATGGCTATCATGGTATATTTCTGAAAAATATCATTTATAATAAGCAGCACCTGCGTGGGAAGGGGAAGCGCAACTTTTGCGGTCTTAAATATGGGCACAAACTTGGGCACCACAACATTAATGAGCACAACAAAGGCAATCCCAAGTGTGACTACAACAAACATGGGATATCTCAAGGCCGATTTAAGCATTTCCCGTGTCCTCATCTGAAACTCAAGGACTCCTGACAGCCGTTCCAGCACATCTTCCAGGCTGCCGCTTAATTCACCGGCACGGATCATGCTTGTATAGAGTTCAGAAAAGATGCCTTTATGTTTCGAAAGGGCATCGGAAAAACTATGGCCCTTGTCGATGTCCTGCCCGATGACTTTAATGGCTACCCGTAATCGTTCGTTATTTGTTTGTTCCTCAAGCGCCCTGAGTCCCGACACCATGGGAATACCCGCTCTGATGACCGTCTGGAGCTGCCGGGTAAAAAATATGAGATCATCGTCTTTAATCCTCTGGAACCGCATCAGAAATTCATCGATTGCAAATGTGCCAACCTTTGATTCCACAGCAGAAACAGGGAATAACCCCATATTATCGAGCTGGACAAAAACGTCCCGCTGGTTCGCCGCCTCCATGCTGCCTGCCACCAGAAGGCCTCTTTCATCCCGTGCTCTATATTTGAATGTGGCCATCTCTCTTAATCCTCCTGAATAACAGTAAGGGCCTCTTCAAGCGTTGTGGTGCCGAAGAGGACTTTCATGACTGCATCGTCACGCATGAGTCGCATCCCTTTTTCTTGTGCCTTTTTCTTGAGCACTTCGCTCGGGACCTTGGCTATTATCAGTTCTCTTAACTCATCGTCTATGACGAGCACTTCATACACCCCGGTACGCCCCCGGTATCCCTTGTACTTGCACGCAGGGCACCCTTTTCCTCTGTACAAAAGCACATCCTCCCGTATCTGAAAGGTTTTATGCACTGAAGCCGCCGGGTAATAGGACTCTTTGCACTCAGGACAGATTTTTCTGATCAACCTTTGCCCGATAACACAGGAAACCGAGGATGTCACAAGAAAGGGTTCAATACCCATTTCGACTAACCGCATGATGGCGCTCGACGCATCATTGGTGTGGAGGGTAGACAAAACAAGGTGCCCGGTAAGGGCCGAATGGATGGCAATAGCTGCCGTTTCCCTGTCACGTATCTCGCCAACCATAATGACATCAGGGTCCTGTCTCAAAATGGACCTGAGGCCGCTCTCAAAGGTCAATCCTGCCCTGGGGTTGACCTGGGCCTGCGCGAGCCCCTCAAGGGTATACTCCACCGGGTCTTCTATAGTAATAATGTTTTTCTCAACAGAATTGATATGGTTCAAAATTGCATAGAGAGTAGTCGATTTGCCGCTTCCCGTCGGTCCTGTCGAAAGGATAAATCCATAGGGTCTTTTCAACACACTCTTGATTTTTTCTTTGTCATCACGGAGCAGACCAAGATGGTCAATACCATAGAGGGCCGTGCTTTTATCGAGAAGACGGAGCACTACCTTTTCCCCGTGAATAGTGGGGAACGTAGAAACCCTGATACCAACTTCCCTGCTTGAGTCCCGTACATTGAACCTTCCATCCTGGGGAGTTCTTGTTTTTGCGATGTCGATACCGGCAAGGATTTTAATTCTCGATACGATGGGGAGAAATAACTTCTTTTCCGGGCTGGGTACTTCGTGCAGTTTTCCATCGACCCTCATCCTGACACGCATAATATTTTTCGAGGGTTCTACATGGATATCGCTCACATTATCTGCAAGCGCCTGCGCAAGTAAGCTATTTACAAATCTGACAACAGGTTCTTCCTCTGTCTGATCGACAGCTATGCGCTCATCCTGATCCAGATCTTCTTCTTCGTCTTTGATGAGAGTTAATTCCTGCTGTTTTATTCTGTCGAGGGTTTCTTCAACGATTGTTTTTAATCCATAATATTTTTCCAGAGCCTGCTTGAGATCGACTTCAGTTACAATAATGGGCTCTATTTCCATTTTCACAATACGGGCAACATCATCCATTGCCTCGATATCAAGGGGATCTACCATGGCAAGCTTCAAAACATTGTGCCGTCTCATTACAGGTATCACAAGAGAGTTTTTTGCGATATCGGCAGAAATGAGCCTGACAACATCTTCGGGTATTTCCATTTCGTTCATATTAACAATGGGGATGTTCAACTGTCTACTGATGATATCAATCATTTCACTTTCGGAAAGCAACCCAAGCCGTACGATAGCCTTTCCGAGCTTATCGCCATATTTCTTCTGCTCTTTCAAGGCCTGGAGCAAGTCTTTTTCCGTTATTTTCTTTGCGTCTAAAAGGAGCTCGCCCAGTCTCTTCCGCGTCCTAACCATCGAATACCCCATTAAAAGCCGGTGATATATTATGAGTCATATATCTCGATCGCTTGTTGCCTTTTCTTGTACCTTTCACCTTTTACCTTATTACCTTGTACCTTTCACCTTGTACCTTTCACCTTGTACCTTTTACCTCTTGCCTATTATTTCTTTTCTTCAATATACTTCAACCTCTCGATAATATCCTTTCGTGATCCCGGAGCATGCGTCGATAAAAGATACTGTCTGTAATAGCGGGCCGCATCATCATATTCACCTATATTGTCTTTAACCACCGCATAAGACAAAAAGAGAGAAGGATCTTTGATTTTCTTTTGAAGAGGAATATCGAGCAGTTTCGCAGCTTCCTGGAATCTTCCCCCGCTTCTCAACAATGCGGCAAGATTCAGGTAAGGTTCTACACTATCAGGATCAATTGAAATGGCCTTTCTGAAATATTCTTCGGCCAGCTTGTTATCTCCGTCTCTCATGGCAACAAGACCGATATTGTTATAGGCCTTAGGATAGTTTTTCTGATATTCCAGTATCCTTTTGAAGTAAAATAAGGCTTCCACCCTGTTATCCTCTTGCATGGCTATAACACCGAGGTTATTCAACGTTTCAGTGTGATTCGGTTTCTTCGCGAGGATTTGTTTGTAGATGCTTTTTGCCTCTCTCATCCTGCCTGACTGCAATTCTTTGAGCCCTTCATTATACATTCTGTCAATTTTGTCATCATCTGTTTTCCGAATGACAGCCCTCTCGGGCTCAACGGCAGTCTCCTGTAAATCGCTTCTACCCTTCTTTGCGGAAGGGGACAGAGGAGACATTGTTTCTTTATCTCTGCTCTGTTTTTTTGCAATGGTACGAGGCGGAGAAACTATCTCTTTCCTGCTACCCACTTTCACCGAAGGGGGGGCAGGGGGGATTTTTTCAGGAATAGTAACTGCGCCACTTTTTTGCTCTTCCTGCTTTAGCGGAACATTGGCTGCAACCTGGACAGGTTTTGCCGGCGTGAGGGCCGGGGCAACAACCGGTTGTGTTATCTGCTTCGGCCTGTGAAAATAAGGAACATACAGATAGGCAATGACAACAGCGACAATGCTGAAACCTATTATTGCATAGACAAGTATCCTTGGCTTTTTTTGCGTGCCCAGAGGTTTATAGGGGATATTCTGTTTTTTGTTTTTCCGCTCCTCCTGGGCCTTCTTAAGGGCATCGTGTATTATGCTCATTAATTGTTATCTCCATAAATGATACGGGGAGTCAATAATATAACCAATTCACTTTTTGAGCTTTCTTTTTCATTCAGTTTGAAAAGGTGCCCAATAATCGGAATTGACATAAGCCCTTTTGTACCGGTATCTGTAGTTGATTTCTTGTTTTTGATAAGTCCGCCGATGACAATCGTTTCTCCTTCCCTTACCTTTACAATCGTATCTACTTCCCGGACATTCAGAATGGGGACCGAGCCGCCGCCAGTGGCCGGAGAGGCGGCATCATCGATCTTTTCAGACATAATTGGGTGGACATTGAGGATAATATTACCCTTATCATCTATCTGCGGCATTACATCAAGGGTGAGCCCCACATCAATAAACTTCGCCTTTGCAGTAACGATAGGTGTTGTTGTGGCTGTGCTCATTTCAGACTCGAAGTAGACATCCTGCGTAGTTACCTTGATGATGGCCCGCTGGTTATTCATGGTTGCAATCTTCGGATTCGAGATTGTCTCAACTTTCCCATAGATTCCAAGAAGGTCGATAAATGTATTGTTTCTATCAAGATATTTGCTTCCGGCAGAAACACGGAAGAAAGGGGTAGTAGCAATGGCTATTGAGCCGCTTGGATCGCTCAGCGGATTGAGAAATGCCTGTTGCCCGCTGAGAGCAATGCCATTTACTTGCGCATTGACAAGCTTCCAATTTATCCCCTGGCGGGAATTATCGTTGAGTTGTACCTCCATAATTTTTGTCTCTATCATGACCTGGCGCTGGATAACCCCTTCGGCAGCCTTGAGGAACATTTCAATATCCTTCAAGCTCTTAGGATAATCCGTAACAAAGATCATCATGGTATGTTTATTCACCGCATACTTCGCGGCCTCACCCTTTGAAAGAAGAGTTTTTATGTTCTCTTCAAGACTTTTCCATAAATCCGATTCTGTTTCACTCTTGACCGATACCTGTGAACCTAATCCACCGCTTGCCGCTGTACCGCCTGTTGTGCCGGGGGTGGCCTGGACATTACTTGTACCGATCTTCTTAAGAGCAATGTAATTTACATGGAATATCCTTGTCTCTAATTTCGGTTTTGAAACATAAATCGTATGATCTTCAATTTTGTAAGTAAAATCTAAAGGCTCAAGAATATACTCCAGCGCCTTGCCGAGAGTTACATTTATTAAATCAACGGTAGTTACCCCTTTCACATCGGGTTCAACAACGATATTATAATTTGCCTGTTTTCCTATAGCTCTGAGAATGTCCTTAATATCCGCTTCCCTGAGAGAGAAGGAGAAACACTCCTCATCTTTGGTGGCCCCTACAGGCTTTTCTTTTTCAATCTGAAACGAAACCGGACTCAATATATCGGGAGGGTTAACCGGTATTTTCGTCTCCTTTGCCTCTTCAATGTGGGCGCAGGAGCACAGCAAACAGAATACTGCAATATATATCCAATGTTTTATCATTTACCCTTCTCCGTCGCTTTCGTTTTTGGTTCCTCTTCCCTGACTGTGTCTTCAATATTCGCGAGAGAGAGGACCCTCCTTATATTGTTCCGAATGAGAATCACCTTATCTCTGCCAATTTCAAGGACCTTCTCATCGCCAACCATATCGCCCGCTCTCACGACTTCACGATCGATAATGGCAACCCTGTCTTTTCCTTTTTCGAAAATAGCGGATAATCTGATGGCCGTGCCGGTACTCACCTTTTTTGTCTCTTTAAATTGAGGCAGCACAAAGGGGTTCTTTACCCACCCTGTCTGTAGTTTATCAAATTGCGGCTTCTCTGCCGGAGGTGTTGCTTCGGGCTGACCACTTTTTGCTCCCGGCTCTGATGTCGGAATTTTTGAAGGCACCGGCGTTTGGGCAGGCGTCGCCTGTTGCGTCTGTCCTGCAGCCGCAGGAGGCGGCGCTGGAGGCGCTGGCGCCTTTTTCTTTCCTGTAAAGAAAAAGATATAGCCCGCGATGAGCAGCACAACTATTCCAAAAATGAGGACCGGTTTACTTACTTTCACGGTTTTTCCCTTTTAATGCCTTAAATTCGATGACAAATTTACCGGTCACGGTGGGGTATTCTTTTTCTTCGTAGCTGATATGCGCCTTCTGAATACCCTTGAATCCGGTTTTATTCGAAAGTTCCTCCAGAAAGCGACCCATCTCGAGGAATCCGCCTTTCAGCCCAACCTCGAATATGGGGTAAACCAACCCCGTTTTCTGTGAAACATCTATTGAATTGTAATAACCCTGCAGGCTTCCGATGGCTACCCCCTTGCTTTTTGCCATCTGCATAACAGTTCTCATGTATTCCGGCATCTTCTCGATAACCGGCGCCTGCCTCATAAAATCGTCATAGGATTGTTGCAGGTTTTCCTGGGTCCTTGCCTCAACAGTAAGGTTTTTTATATTTTCATCTATTTTTTGTCTTTCATTTTTAATAGTAACGAGCTTACCTTCCTTTTTTTTCATGGCTGAATCTACAGGCACATACACAAGCGCCACCCATACAACGATAACGAGCACCGGCAGTCCGAACCATATGTAGAAACCCTTAAAGTTCATGTTTTGCACACCTTGCAAGAATAGAAAACTCCATTACCGGCTTGCCCTTCATCTGCTTCATCTCTTTCCCGATTATTTCAACACGGTCAATAAAACCTGATTGTCTCAAGGAAAGAATAAGGTTGAAGAGAGTCAATTCAAGGTTATCCGGCTCACCAAACACATAACCCTTGAGCACCAACGGATAATAGTTATCAATCAGTTTTTTCAAGAGTTGCTCCGGCGCTGGCGGGGCAGGAGGTCCCTGGGACGGCTGCGGGGCAGAAGGAGTGTGCGGTGAAGCTGACTGAATCTCCCCTCCGAATTCAATCGATTTCAGATAGACATCATTGGGTATCTGCGATGAAAGATATTTCAAGATTGTTATGAGGGTTACATCCTTCTTTTGAATTTCATTTTTGATGAAGGTAATATCCACCGCTTCAAGGGTGGCTGATGTTTTCTTCCCGATAGTATTGTAACCCCGTTGTATACTTTCAAGGGTCTGCTGTTCAATTTTTATTCTCAGATCAGCATTCCGTGTTTTACTCCACATGCCGAGTGAAAGGATAAACAAAATTGCCGCAATGGCAAAGGTCCCGATGACGATATACCGTTTATAGCATTTCTCCTGCTCTATCCTTTTCGCCCCTGCCGGCAAAAGATTGGGAAGCACTTCAAGATTCATACATAACGTGTGGGCAGGGATATATTTGTCCTCGATACCCTGGATAGCTTCGAGGTAGCTCACTTCTTCGATAAGTGTTTCTTCAAGCTTTTCAAAAAAATTCGGTATTTTAATGCCTCTTCCCGTAATATATACCGTGGTCACTGGCTTATCGGGGTATCTCTGGTCATAGACGCTGAATGTCCTCTGGATCTCACCGGCAAGCCGATCAAAAGGTATTTTCAGAATTTCCGTTAGTTCCTCATCAAAACCCCTCTCACGCTTAAATTGTTCCGCCTGATCGAAAGTAAGACCCGGGCCGCTCATTAAAGCATCGGAAAAACTCTCCGATGCCGTAAGGATTTCCCGGGCAAACATGAGCTTTCTCGCATTGGCAATGTAAAGACCTGTCTTTTTTCCACCTATATCGACAACAGCAACCGATCTATCACCCACTTCACCCACTGCATAAACGTACCCGAAAGCAATATCGGTAATGAGGGCAACCTGTTGAAAACCTGCATGCTGAAAGGTCGACAATATCCGCTCAATAAAACCTTTCTGGGCCCCCACAAAGAGAAATTCATCTTTTATGATACCCTTCTCTTCGATCTGACCAAGCGGCGTATGCTCATAGATCATATCGTCAAGAGGGGCCGATAATATTTTGGCCGACGTCCAGTTGAGGGCTTCCTTTTGTTCCTTTTTCGGAAGAATCGGGATAGTAAAAGTCTTTTTAATAATATCAGGAGCGGAAATACCGACGGCTACATACAGATCGGGGCCTTCTTTGGTCCTGATATCAGCGAGGATTAATTCGAGGTCTTCAAAACCACCCTTATAGGGGTAGTCGCCCTGAGAGGCAATGATACTTTTCCCCGGCGTCCCTTTACACCTTATATACTTAACGCTGACGGTCCCTATGTCGATCCCTAGGATGTCCAAATGTTTATTCTTTACACAGAATTAACTGTTATGCCGAATCGCCATGAAATGGGAATGTGAGGTCTTGCACTAAAATTATTTAATATGATTTTCAATCGTTGGAGAATATTTTTAAAGTATGCATTTAAGATTCTTATATATAAGCAGAAAATTCCCATAATTATAACTATTTATATGTGGTTTTCGTGAAAATATGTCAATAAGAAAATGGTCTGTTAAGGGTTATTATTGATTATTCCGTTTGAGATGGATCAGGCGTTGATCGCCTGATGGGAATAAAGAATATCTTAACACTCTTGCTGTCAAAACCAAAGAGGCCTGAGAGAAATTCAAACCCTATTCCATCCTGGTCCCTTTTCAGGGTCAATAAAAACGCAAACCGCGTCTTCCATGTCTCGTCTTCCTCCTCGTGCGTAAAGAGACCATAAAGAATATTGGTCGTGCTTCTATCCTCAATTCTCTTGTGTTCATAGAGGGTAATCAGCGGCTTTATAATCCTGTCAAACCCCTGGTCCCTGAAGGGTAAAATAGAGGGAAAAAGAAAGGTCGAATGCTCATTATTTGCCTCGTATTCGAAAAAAGGCCAGACATTGAAAAAAGTCCCCCTGTCATCAGTGGTGTAACGGTTAATAGCCATAATACTCCGTTGGAAAAATCTTTCATCTTTCACGTAAAATTCATATTCCCTGTAGATAGGCCAAAGGAAACTGAAGGTCCTGTCCCTGCCCTTTATTGATTCGGAAATGATAGGGAAGAAACTGTATCCTTTTGTTTCTTCGCCAATAGTTTTGGAATAGATGGGCCAGGGGATATCCCACTTTTCTTTGTCACTGTCCTTCGCATGGGTAAAAAAGGGCCACAAAACAGCCTGATATTCTTTTGTAGACGATTTGGAATGGAGGTAGAAGGGCATAGCAATAAACGAATGGACCGGCTCGTCAGTATCAAGATTTTTCTCATCCTTGAAAAAAATAGGCCAGAGAACAAACTGCTTTTTTCTCACCCCTGAACGTTCGTGGTTTCCATAAAGAGGCCATACCTTAAACCCTTTATCAGTACCCCCATAAAATGCGATAAATGGCCAGAGTAGATTCGTTTTTGTGGCGCCTTCATCCTCTATATAACTGTAAAAAGGCCACGCAACAAAACCTATTTCATCCTTTGCAAACCTGTTATAGAGCTTGCCGTAAAAAGGGAAAAAACCACCGTAACTGCCCTTTTGCGACTTGCCTCCAAAAAAGAGCAGGAACGCTGTGTCGCTTTCAGTTTCGCTTCTTTTGGAAAGATAAATGGGGACAAAATAAGATTTTTCCGGTGTGATCTTGCCTAAAGGGAAAAGATATTGGTAGACTCCTCCCTCTTCAGAGTCATAGGAGAAAAGAAAAGGTCTCAAAACAAGGTGTTTTTCCTGGTTTTCTTCATCATAGGAAATAAGGGGCCCCAGGTATCTCTTTTCGTTACCCAACTCCCACGAGAGGGGCCAGAAAGCCCCGAGTGTAGAGGGAACCAGTAAACATAAAAGCAGTAATAATGTACAAGAAAGGGGTACGGGCGGAGGCAACTTTATATAAAGCATTAAAAGAATGTGCCGAATATAGTTCCCAGGATGGTTATAGGCGTCATCTCCTGCAAACCCTCAGCACCCTTCTGGATCTTTTTCATAGCCTTTTCCGTCTCTTTATAGAGACTATCATCCTTGGCAAGTTTTCCCAGGGTGCCCTCACCTTTTTTCATTCCGTCGGTTAATTCCTTGATATTCCCTATTGCATCTTTTGCTTCATCGTACAATGTCTCATCTTTTGCAAGTTTTCCCAGGGTGCCCTTCCCTTGCTCGATATCGCCGGAAATATTTTTGAGGGAGGCAACAACATCTTTCGCGTCATTATAGAGGGTATCATCTTTAACAAGCTTTCCAATGGTCCCTTTACCCGCCTCGATATCTTTTGATATTGCTTCCATATTAGTCACTATACGGGTAATATTATTTTTATTGGCAGAAACAAGGTTTTTGAAATCACCGCTTACAACCTGGATATTGTCGATACTCTTTTTAATGCTGATCTTCTCCTGTTCTCCGATGATACCCTTGAATTCGCTCATGGTATCACCGAAATTCTTTGCCGCCACATTCACCTGGGTAAATATCTCACCAAAATCAGGGACTGTGATAATATCGTTGATGCGATCACCGCCTGCAAGGTATGTCTGCCCAACACCGGGAATAATTTCAATATATTTGTCACCAAGGACACCTTGCGTTTTTACCGCTGCTTTACTGTCAACGGGTATCTTGACGCCGTCCTTGACGCGAAGGAGAATAAGGGCTTTGTATCCGTCAAGCTTGATAGCGCTTACTTTGCCGACTTCCACGCCCGCAATTTGAATGGGAGAACGTGGATCAAGACCGTTTGCATTATCAAGGGTCACCTTGATCTCATAACCTTGCCGGTGGAGGGTGCCAAATTTGCCGATTCTCATGGACATATAGAACAAGCTAAGGATGCCGATGAGTACCACAACACCTACCCACACTTCAGAGGATATTTTTTTTCTATCCATGGCTGCCTCCTGTAAATCCCGGTATTTGTGTTGCCTGCAGGAATTCTTGTGTTATTTCATGTTTGCTTCTCCTGATCTCCTGAGGTGTCCCATACTCAATAATCTTTCCATCGGAGAGCATGGCCACTTTGTCGGCAATCCTGAACATACCGAGAATATCATGACTGATAACAACATAGGTTTTCTTGATATATGATTGGGTCTCCTTAATCAAATCCAGTATCGTAAGAGATATAACCGGATCAAGAGCGCTCGTCGGTTCATCAAAAAGAATGATATCCGGATCACACACGAGGGCACGTGCAAGGCCCACTCTCTTTTTCATACCGCCCGAAAGTTCAGAGGGCATTTTTTCTTTAAAAGCAAGAAGTCCTACCTGCTTCAGCCGTTCTTCCACAATCCGTTCAATTTCTTTTTCAGACATACTTCTATGCTCTCTCAGTGGGAATGATACATTTTCATAAACATTCATGGAATCAAAGAGCGCTGCCTCCTGAAAAAGCATACCGAATGTTTTTCTCACCTCGTTGAGCTTCTTATCGTTGAGCTTTGTAATCTCCGTTCCGTTCACCCATATCTCGCCACTATCGGGTTTCAAAAGGCCGATCATATGTTTTAAGAGGACACTCTTACCGCCGCCGCTCTTCCCGATAATAACCGTTATCTTTTCTTTCTCTACCTCAAGATTGATACCATCAAGCACTTTCTGATCACGGAAACTTTTGTGGAGATCAACAATATGTATAGCTCTTTCTTCCATATCAGAACATGATTGAGGTAAGGACATAATCAGAAATGAGAATTGTAACACTTGAAAGAACAACAGCCTCTGTTGTCGCCCTTCCGACACCTTCTGCTCCACCTCTTGTATAATAACCCTTGTAACAGGAGATAACGCTGAGGATGATACCGAAAACCGCCGCCTTAACAAGTCCGTTGTAGATATCCGGGAGATCGAGTGTTTTTTCAATCTTGTTGATAAAAGCACCTTCATTAATGCCAAGGAGTTTAACACCGATGATATAGCCGCCGACAATGCCGAGCAAGTCTGAGATAATCGTCAGGACGGGGAGCATGAGAAAAGATGCCACAACTCTCGGTACGATAAGGTATTTGACGGGATTAAGGGCCATGACGGTAAGGGCATCAATCTGCTCCGTCACCCTCATGGTACCGAGCTCTGCCGCCATCGAAGACCCTGCCCTGCCGGTTACCATAAGACTTGTGAGCACCGGGCCAAGCTCTCTTGTCATGCTCAACGCCACAATGGCGCCGACAAGACCTTCCGCTCCGAATTTTCTGAAACCATAGGACGACTGGAGCGCCAGCACCATACCTGTAAATGTGCCCGTTATGACAACCACTAACATGGAGCGGACACCGATAAACTCCATCTGTTTGAAAATATAATCAAGTTTAAAGGGCCTTCTAAAACTCAGGTATGTGACCTGAAGGAACATGCGACTTATATTGCCGAGTTCCTGCAAAAACGTCAGTGGCAGCTGAAAAATACTTCTTAAAATTTTTCTAAACATAGATTCTCACAACCCTCTTCGATATCTTACAAAGAATCTCATAAGGAATTGTCCCCGCCCATTCCGCAAGCTCATCGGCAGTAATTGTTTCCGTGTCACCATGACCCAGCAAAATTACTTCTTCCCCCACATCGACAACACCCGCATCGGTAATATCAACAAGTGTCCAGTCCATACAGACTATTCCAACAATACTGTATTTCCTGTCTTTTATCAATACAAAACCTTTGTTGGACAACGACCGGGGATACCCATCGGCATATCCGACCGGTATATAGGCCACCTTTGTGTCTCTCCCGGTAATAAAGGTCCTTCCATAGCTCAAGGGCTGTCCGGCGGGGAATTCACGGATGAGGGCCACTTTCGATACACATTTCATAACCTGTCGCAGCGGAAGCTTGTCGGCAAGGTCATGTGCAGGGTGTGAACCATAGAGACTTATGCCGACCCGTATCATGTCGAAATGGGCTTCAGGATAATTTATTATGGCTCCACTGTTTGCCATGTGGATTATTTCGGGTATTATCCCTGCATCCTTAAGCCGCTCCTGTGCCTCACAAAAAGCATTCACCTGGGTTAATCCGTAATCATCCCGTATTTCTGAGGCGGCAAAGTGGGTCATGAGGCCTTCGCAGAAAATATTCTGCACGCCTTTTAATTGCTCCCCCACAAAGGTCATATCAGAGGGTGCAAAACCAAGCCTCCCCATACCGGTATCAACCTTTATGTGCACTTTGAGGGGCCTCTCGAAGGAATGGCTATCCTCTATGATTCTCTCCAACACGCACGCATCATAAACGACAAGGCTCAGATTATTTCGTACTGCCCGATCTATCTCCTCCCAGGAAAAAATGCCGCTCATAATGAGTATGGGCAGTGTGATGCCATGCTCCCGAAGCTCAATGCCTTCATCGATGTTGGCAACTCCCAGATAGCTGGCGCCGCACAATTCAAGCCTCCGCGACACCTCAATGGCCCCGTGTCCGTAAGCATCAGCCTTTACAACACAGAGCACCTTTACATTGTCGGAAAGACGGGACCTGATTGTCCGGAGATTGCTTTCCAGCACCTTTAAATCTATCAGCGCAGCGACCCTTACTGTCTCTGTCATTGCATACTCTCCGTCTGCAGTATCCCTTTCAGATTCCGAAAAACCTTTTCATAGGCATTGAGCGTTTTCGCTATTTCATCATCAGTGTGGAAAAGGGTTAAGAAAGCAGCCTCGAACTGACTGGGGGCAAAGAAGATCCCCTCATTGAGCATTCCTTTAAAAAATATTTCATAGGCCTTCCTGTCCGATCCATTGGCAGTATCATAATTATTAACTTCACCCTTTGCAAAAAATCCCGTAAACATCCCTGTTACATTGTTAATCGTGTAAGGAATCTCATATCTGTGGGCACATTCAAGGACAGCCGCCTTCAATTCCTCTCCACGCCTGCGGAGAAGTCCATATGTAGCGCTCTCTTCTTTTAAATACTTAATTACATATATCCCTGCCCGAACAGCGATTGGGTTTCCCGACAATGTCCCTGCCTGATATACATCTCCAAGAGGAGCAATCCGATCCATAATATCTTTTCTGCCTCCAAATGCACCGATGGGAAACCCGCCGCCGATAACCTTTCCAAGACAGGTTAAATCGGGGCGGATATTGTAGAGAAACTGGGCGCCACCATAGGCCACCCGAAAACCGGTCATGACTTCATCAAAAATGAGAAGTATACCTTTTGCAGTACACAACTCCCGAAGACCGGATAGAAAACCTTTTTCAGGAAGGATAACACCCATATTACCCATAATTGGTTCAAGAATAACGCATGCGATATCCTCGTTCTTTTGGGTAATGGCCGCAACGCTTTCGAGGCGGTTAAATTCGGCAACATAGGTATGCTTTGCCAGGTCCCCGGGGATACCCTTGCTGTCGGGTATGCCGAAGGTTGCAAGACCAGAACCGGCCTTGACAAGCAGACTATCCACATGACCGTGGTAACATCCCCGAAACTTGATGATCCCGTTTTTTCCGGTAAAACCCCGTGCCAGACGTATTGCGCTCATAGTCGCTTCCGTCCCGGAGTTGACAAGGCGCATACTCTCCATTGAAGGAAATGCTTCCGTAATGAGCTGCGCAAGATCGATCTCATAAGGATGGCAAGCGCCGAAACTCGTTCCTTCCTGAATCGCCGACGTGATTTCCCTGACAAGACCGTCGTCTGCATGGCCCAGGATAATGGCGCCCCAGGATGCCACATAGTCGAGATACTTGTTGCCGTCAACATCGAAGAGGTAAGCACCTTTGCCGCGCCTTACATAAAAAGGTTCTTCGCCGACAGATGCAAAAGCTCGTACAGGGCTGTTGACGCCTCCTGGCAAAAGCTTTTTTGCTGCTTCATATAGTTTATGCGACTTTTCCCTATTCATAATACACCACAAACAATATTCCTTTTAATCTGGCCCATAATCCACTCTTTCCTATACATGGTTCATTGAAAATGATGTCTTTTTAAATTCTCTCTTACTGAAAAAGATACGATATTCCCAAAGACCGGTTCTTTGGGCAATATCTTCGATACTCTTCATGCATTCCTCATGGGTCTTGCCGTGGACCATGGTGTAGAGAGTGTAGTCCCAGTAGCTGCCCGTGTCCCTTTCGTAACAGTGACTCACTTCATGAAAGGACCCCATGACAGCCCCCGCCCTTTCTCTGTCATCCTCGTCAACCTTCCAGACCACCATGGCATTATATACATAACCTGTGTTCCGATGTGAAAGTACTGCCGCCACTCTTCGTACTATACCGGAAGTTTTCAAGTCCTTCAAAGCATCAATCAATTCCTCTTCGCTTATCCCCATCGTTTCCGCCATCTCTCTATATGGTCTTTCCGTTATAGGAAATTGAGAGGGCATATCTTCTAAAAGTTTTATCATGTTGTCTATTTTGACATATTCATAAATGCCTTTTCAAACAAATTCAGCGTAATAGACTTTACTTTGTCTTCAAGAAAATGTAAATATTTCAAGATTTAACGGTAAACAAAGCTGATAGCAGACCGCATACAGCTGAAATATATATAAGGAGTGAAATATGGCGAAGGCAGCCTCAAGGACAGAAAAAATACCCCCCTATTTATTTGCACGGATCGATAAGAAAAAGGAAGAGGCGAGAAAAAGAGGTATTGACCTCATTGATCTCAGTATCGGCGATCCTGATATCCCGACTCCGCAAAATATCATTGAAGCAATGAATAAGGCCGTTGCAGACCCGAAAAACCACCGCTACCCAAGCTACGAAGGCATGTTGGAATTCAGAAAAGCTGTGGCGGACTGGTATCATGCGAGGTTCAATGTTGACCTCAACCCGGCTAATGAGGTCGTAACACTCATCGGCTCAAAAGAAGGGATCGCCCATATGCCCTGGGCATATGTGGAAAGCGGTGATGTGGTCCTCGTTCCGTCACCGGGATATCCCGTATACAAGATTGCCACTGTCTTTGCGGGCGGCACACCTTACATGATGCCCCTTCTGGAAGAAAACGGGTTTCTTCCGAAATTTGAGGATATTCCCAAAGATGTCTGCAAACAGGCAAAACTCCTTTTCCTCAATTACCCCAACAACCCTACCGGCGCATCGGCTGACGATGCCTTCTACGAAAAGGCGCTTGCCTTCGCGAAGAAATACGACATCCTTCTCTGTCATGATGCGGCCTACAGCGAAATTGCCTACGAGGGATACAAGCCGAAAAGTATCTTTGAATTTGATACTGAGAAAAAGTATTCCATCGAGTTTCATTCGCTTTCGAAAACTTACTGTATGACAGGCTGGAGAATCGGCTTTGCTGTCGGCAATAGCGATGCCATAGCAAACCTGGGAAAACTGAAAACCAACATCGACTCCGGCGCATTCCAGGCCATCCAGTACGCTGGAATTGAGGCCATGACAGGCGACCAGGGATCTATCGCCGTAATGAACAAAAGGCTTGAAAAACGACGCGATATGATCATTGAAGGCTTAAACGCCATCGGGATCAACGTACCGAAACCAAAGGCAACCTTCTACATCTGGGCCAGAGTACCGAAAGGATATACCTCTGCTGACTTCTGCGAAAAACTGATCGAAGCAACTGGCATTGTCGCAACACCCGGCAGCGGCTTTGGCGATGCAGGCGAAGGCTATTTCCGCCTCTCTATCACCATTGGCGAAGACAGGATCGAAGAAGCCATGAAAAGGTTGAAGAAACTCAATTTATAGGCCCCCGCAAAAAAAGTCATTCCCTCCCGGCTTATACGATTTGATGACAGCCCGGTATAAGCCGGTAAAACCGGAAAAACTGACTGCTTATTATTTTCAATACCTTAATAAATGCGCTTTTCGTGCTCATAGTATGGTATAATAGAAAAATTATAAGGGGGCTGTGATGCCAATAGTGACTAAGAAAGGCGACAAAGCAAAGGAATTCACCCTCAAAGACCAGTATGACGAAGAGGTCAGCTTGTCGGATTTCCAGGGAAAGAAGGTGATCCTGTCTTTCCATCCCCTTGCCTGGACAAACGTATGCGCTGAGCAGATGAAAGCATTGGAAACACATAAGGGAAAATTCGATAGTCTCAATGCTATTGCTTTGGGCATAAGCATCGATACTGTACCTTCAAAAAGTGCCTGGGCCAAGGAACTGGGCATTAAAAACACCAAGCTCCTTTCCGATTTCTGGCCCCACGGAAAAATAGCGAAAGCATATGGCATATTTAGAGAAACAAATGGCTTTTCAGAGCGGGCATGCTTTGTTCTCAATGAAAATCACCGCGTAACTTTCGCCAAGGTTTATCCCATCAAAGAGTTACCCGACATAGAGGAAATCCTTCAGGCCCTTACCTGACAATAGAAGGATTTTTTTATGCTTCTATAGACACACAGTTGCGGCCTTCGGTTTTACTGCGGCACATAAGCTCGTCGGCACGTCTCAGGAGTGTTTCTGTCGTATCCTCTTTATGTGCGATGATCGCAGCGACGGAGATTGTCGCTTCTATTTTTCTTCCTTCCAGTGAAATACTTGATTTCTCAACAAGCATGCGGAGCTTGTTGGCAATATACATGAGCTGACCTCCATCAACATTGGGAAAGAGAGCGATAAATTCTTCCCCACCCCACCTGCTCACCACATCAGAGGATCGGAGGCCATTGTTTATTGTTGCGGCAACCATTCGCAGCACCCTGTCACCAGCCTCGTGACCATAGAGATCATTGATGTTTTTAAAGTGATCGATATCCATAAACAGGACGCCGAAAAACCAGCCATATCTTTCCAATTCGTTCAGCCTTGCCGCAAGATTCAATTCACCATACTGTCGGTTTCCAATGCGCGTCAGCGGATCAAGTAAGGCCAGCTTCGTCAGTTCTTCTATTTTTTCAATAAGCTCGACGCTACGCGAATTGTTACTAAAGATCTCAACGCCTCCTATGATAGCGCCACTTGTGTCATGGACAGGACTCACCCGGACCATAACGGGGACCCGATGACCTTCCTTATGGTGAAAATAGACCTCTTCTTCGAGCATAAGGTCTTCCTGCATTGACTTTTCGAGCGGGCACCGGCCCAGACAGAGATTGACCCCGTTACGGTCGACGTGCATAAGCAGGTTGTCCCAGCAGTGCGTACCGACCATCTCCGATTTCGTGAAACCGGTCATCCGTTCCGCGGCATCATTCCAGTAAACGATCGTCCGGTCGGGTGTCACAAAGTAAACCCCGTCATAAAGGTTATCGAGGAGTATCCTGTGAAACTCATCACCTAATGGCATTCTGTCTGCCTGATCCATCAAACTGCCCCCTTCCCCCGGTTGTACGGCTTTTACGTTTGCGTACTTCCACCAACAACAATCTCCGGCATGCGGAGTGTCGGCTGAGCGTCAGCAACAGGAACACCTTGTCCTTCTTTACCACAGGTGCCTATTCCGAAACCTATGTCATTTCCGACCATGTCGATCTCCTGAAGGACCTTAAGGCCATTACCCATCATCGTGGCATTCTTTATCATGGGACCTACCTGCCCTTTCTCAATAAGATATCCCTCTGAGATCTCAAAGACAAAATCACCTCGCACCGTATCGACCTGACCCCCTCCCATTTTAACGACAAGAACACCGTCATCAACAGAAGCGATGATCTTAGCCGGATCATCTTTTCCGGGAAGAATCATGGTATTACTCATACGGGGAATGGGTTTGAATCTAAAAGACTCTCTCCTTCCATTGCCGGTTGACTTTTTTCCGTACTTCAGGGCATAAAAGCGGTCAAAGAGATAGTTCCTTAGAACTCCATTACCAACAAGAACGGTTCTTTCAGAGGGAATACCCTCGTCATCATACGCATAGGTGCCTCGCATATGGGCAAGGGTGGCATCGTCAACAACGTTGATCAAATTCGATGCTATCTTCTGCCCCATCATTTCCTTATAGCAGGAAAGACCTTCCATGGCAAGATCAGCCTCAAGCCCGTGGCCGATAGCTTCATGGATCATGGTGCCACCCGCCTCAGAGGCAAGGACGACAGTCTTCCTGCCCATAGGAGCCTCCTGCGCCGCAAGGAGTCCCGAAAGTCTCTTCACTGTTTTGACGGCAAGTTCTTCTATGGCATGGTTCGTAAAAAACTCAAAACCATAAAAACCGCCGATAGCTTCATAGGATGTCTGCATTTCACCATTATCTTCACCGACAAGAAAAATGTTGAGTACGACCTGATTACGGGTATCTTCAATGGCGCCATCCTGCCAGTTGTAGATCGTTGCCTTCTGGCGAGTATCACGATAGACTATCCGTACCTGTTTGATCCTGCGCTCCATCTTCTTAAGCATCTCTTCAAGATTTTTGACCATAGCGAGCTTTTTTTCGATTTCAACCAGTCCGGGGTCAACAGCAATTGCAAAGGGATAATCGGCAACAATATGCCGCTCTGTACTCCCCGCTACATTTCCATTTTCCCCTGAAAACTTTGCAAGCTGATTCGCTATTTCAATCAGGCGTCCTTCTTCAAATGAATTCGTTGAGGCATAAAAGGTCTTCCAGGGGTTAATAACACGGATGCCGACGCCTTTGTCTTCGGCTTTCTCCAGCTTCTCTATCCTTCCTGATTCAAGCTGAATATGGGTATAAGTTCTTTCCTCGGCAAAGATATCACCGTAAATACCCCGGCCTGACATAAGGGCTTTCAGTACCTTTTTTTCATCAAACATCCCCAACCTCCCTGAATTCAATACCATAGTGTATCATATCTTCAATGATACCACGGATATCATCTTCAAAATGAACAGGATAAATCAATTCTATGAGACCTTTCTGTCCATCAAGTACAGAAAAAATACCCAGGTCTTCATATGACTCCAGGATTGCCTTAAAAAATCCTATGCCGTCCCGATTGATAATAAACTGTCTCGTCCGCTCCAAAATTTCTACCCTCTGCCTTTTGCTCTTTACGATTCACGATTCCCTATTTACGATTTACGTCCTCTGCCCTGTGAGCATTTCAATAAATGCCTCTATGCGCAGTTTCGTCCTTGTATCAAGTTGCTTCGGCATATCGCCTTCTATCGTTATCATCGGTACACCAAGCGTTTCTCTCAGGATGACTTCTTCTATTGCCCTGTAACAAAAGGCCTGGACATAGTGGATAACGCCCTCAATACGGCGTCTTTTTATCTCCTCTTTCATGTCCTCAAGTCTCGCGAATACACCATATGGATAGGTATACATGAGATAACGCCGGACAATATCATTCGTGTCGTAGGGCAGCACAAACTGCCGCTGTGTCTCATTATAGACAACATGTCCGCCAAGACTTCCGATAAATTCATAGAGATCGAGGAATATCGGCGGCACTCCTATATATCCGAGCCGCACTCCTTCAATGTTCTTTCTTTCCCGTGCGTCGGCGATAAATGCTTTGGCGCTGGTATTATAACGTTCATAATCACCAAGCATATCAGAAGCCCGCACAAGCCAGAGGTGGTTTTCAGCGCCTGTGACAAGGCCTTCTTTCCAGGTCATCTCGTCAATGGTCATAAGACTCGCCCGTGTTTTCTTCATACCATTAACGACTTCTACAAACATATGCTCATCAACGGAAAGTTCTTTCCTGAGCTTGTCTATTTCTCTGGCAAGGACCTCCCTGTCTCTGTCATAGGGAAATGCAAAAGGTATGGTGCGGACGCCCCTGTACCTGAATATCTCGGCCAGCGCCTGGGTATTGCTGCAATCCCCTTCCATCACGGTTATAACGGCATCGACGCCTTTTTCCATGACCACGCCGTATATACCCTTTACCCAGTTGCACATGCTCTTCGGAAAACCGTCCCGTTCCGCCCGCTCAATGTAATGCATGGGGTTTTCGTCAGTGATGAAGATATTGTTGAGATCGCAAGGCTCATAGCCTGCGGCGAATACCAGTTCCACCGGGATCGTTGTTGTAAAACCAATAATGCCTTTTTTTGTTTTTTCCATGCCTTTCTCGTTACCTTATCCTTTGCGTTTCATGTCCAGTATATGTTCAAGCTCTTTCCGGAATTCTTCCTCGTCCTTCTTCTCCCGCGATACCCTACGACCCTTCTCGTTCAGGTATCTCTGACCTTTGATCTCGCTATTTTGCAATGAATCGGCCCATGCCCGTGCTTGCCGGGAAACTCCCTCGGCCAACAATTTCAAATTTGAGATTTCAGATTTCAAATCTCGAAAGGCGTGAAGCCTTTCGAGCAGACAGAGCATGGACCTGACCTCGCCTGCCGATCCACGGGCAATGTAGAGAAACGTGAGCAACTCCTGCGTCGTGCCCCGTTCAAAGCCTTCAGCGATATTGTTCGACACGGAGACAGCAGCCCGCTCTATCTGATCGCGCAGGCTGTATCGTTTTTTGAATTCCTCTTTTACAGTCAATTCATAGACCTTTTCCGCAAGATCAATAGCCGCCAGCCACACCGGCAGATCTTCGAACCGCTCGTAGGTCACCCGGCCTCCATGGCACATTTTCCATGAAGAGAAAATGTGCATTTGAGATTTGAGATTGGAGATTATAATTCATTTTTGAACATGTTCCTCTTAACTTGAAATCTCTAATTAGATCATTTATTTTTTAATAAAAATTATTCTTAATTTCAAATCCTTCGTCATCTCCCAATACGTCTCTTTTTATCTGAAATTTCAAATCTCAAATTTCAAACTCTTCCTCTATTCCGGGATAGAGGGCATCAATCTCTGTCTGTACCTCGATTGTCCGGGCGATGGCCGTAACGACCCGGCAATAATGCTGAATATCTTCGAGTGTAAGGCGGCGTTCTTTTCTATCTTTGAGCCATTTCTCGCAAACCTGGTAGCCGCCGATCTGATAGTTCCACACCTCCTCAGAGATGCCTTCAAAATACTGCTCTTTGTTGATATAAACTGCCGGTTTATCAGCGCCTTGAAGCAGGCCATATTTGATCTGTTCCACCTTGTCGTTCCCAATGCCCTGAAATTTCGCAATCGGATTACTCAGCGCCGGTGATTTCAAAAGGTGCAGGTTAACAAGCTCTTCTCCACATCCTGCCATTTTGAGAAACAATTTACGGTCTTTTGTAAAAGGAACACGGGGAAAGTCTATTTTTAAAAATTCAGCGTATTTTGTCCTGTAAACGTTTGCATAGAGCACGGCGTAGATGTAATAAAATATCTGCTCCGGCGTCGGTTCATGTTTGAAATTCTTCGTGAGCTTCGCAACAATCTCTGGGTTCAGATTGGGCTTCTTCGTTCCATAATCCGCCTGAGCCTCAAAGAGCATCATGGTGGTTCCGAGAGAAGACTTCTTTGCACTTTTACTTGGCCCATAGAGATAAAGAGGAAAAACTAATTCTCCACCTCTATAAAAAAGGTTAAAATCGACTATCTGCCCTGTAACAAACACAACATTCCACGGTCTATCCAAACCAACAACTTGACCGGCTCTGCCTATACATATGCCCAAATTTGTTTCACTCATGTGTCTTAATACTTCTTTACGAGAACGCTCTATTAGCGCTTCGTGATAATAAATCCACTCAATGTCAAAGGGTCGATACAGTATTTGTGTTATTGAATCTTCCCAATCAGCGTCATCTCGCACGACTTTTCTTGCTTCTTTCAATTTCCAATTCGTCTTATCGTTAAGTCTAAAAGTATCTCTGATAAGCTCATCTTCCATATTATCGTCACGAAACATCATGATACGTCTTTTCAATTTTTCTTTATCAATGTCTATCACAAAATCATCACGGGATGTCACAATGCCAACGCTGTTGACCGGAAAAACATCGGTTATTTTTGGATATTTCCCGTATCGTGAAAGGAGGCCTTCATCTCGCGGAACAAAAAGATAGGGCTCCGAACAAGGTGATAGCTTCTGCCACTTTGTAACATTAATACTTTGTGTGGACAATTCGCCGTATTTCTTCTCCCGAAGGCCCCAAATTTCTGAATAGTTAATGCTCTTCTCTTTCGGCTTCTTTCGTTGCTTTATAAATATCGCTATAGCTACACCCTGTTGGATATCAAAAACATTTTCATCTTTTGATCCGTCAGGGCACTTTTCTTTTTTCAGACTGTTGCCATGGAGATCAAGGAGATACATTTCATCGAAGCTCATCATCAGAGACTGGCGCATACCACGGAAGGTAGGATTGTCAAGATAGCTGTGGTTCGTGATGAACCCTAATACGCCTTCTCCGACCTGATCTATTTTCCATTGGGCAAAACGAAGGAATTTGACGTAATCATCCTGGAGCCACTTTGGGTTTTTTTCTCCTAATGGTTTCCCGTCAACCTGATAATAGGTCTTTATTTCCTTAGATATCCAGTCGCCGGTATTGGTAGAATGGCCTGAATAGGGCGGATTACCAAGTATCACGAGGATCGGCTGTTCTTTTTTCACCTTTCCTGCCAAATGCGATTCTTCAGAGAGCGAGGCCGTGCCCGGAAGCTGCGTTTCGGGCAAATCTTCCATTTCGAGAGTATTCGTCAGATAGAACTTGAAGCGTTCATCTTTTGTCAGTTTGTGGCCAAGTTCTTCGAGCAGAAAAGACATCTTCAGATGACCGATGGCATAGGGGGCCATCATCAATTCAAAGGCATAAAAATTCTTCAGTATGTGTTCTTGAATGAATTTGCCTTTTGCGCCTGTACCAAACTTTGATATGAATTCCTCAACAGCAAGCTTCGCTGCCTCGGCAAGAAATGTGAGGGTCCCACCGGCAGGATCGAGGACCGTTACGGACGCATCGGCCAATCCGTCTGCTTTTCCGAATCGTTCCTTCAATATGGCGTGGAGGGAACGGACAATATAGGAGACGACAGGCTCAGGAGTATAGTAGACTCCCCTCTTTTCCCGCATCGCCGGATCGTATTCGGCGAGAAAGGTCTCATAGAAATGGACCACGGGATCGCTCCCTTTGCCGTCATGGAAATAGTGGCGGAGAATGTTTTTCACATCAGTCACTTCCAGCACCTCAGAGATATCGTCGATGATCCATTCCATCTGTTGAGGCGGTTCTCCGAGGGAAATAAACCGGAAGACATCCCGCAAGATACCTATTGTGTGGGGAATGTTGTCGTAGGCTGTTCTTCTGGTGAATCCATTCTCTGTCCTCGTCCTTGCCGCAAAAAGACCATACGTTACTGTCTGCGCGTAGAGGTCTGCAAATTCCTCCTTGGTAAGGCCGCTTATCAGGTACTGTTTAAATGCTTCATAAAACCCCTGGATGAATGCTTTCCCCGATTTTCCTTCTTCCCGCAGCTCTTCAGCAATAACTTCGTCTCTTAAGAACCGGGTCCTCTTTGCCAATTCCATGGCAAGCATCTTCGCGGTGTTGACTTTAGGGAGCGAGAAGAGAAAATATTTTTCGAGAAGATTTAAGAAATTATCTTCCTTCTCGACAGGAGGGACTGTTCTCAATGTATGGGCGATGAAGGGCCGCGCAATGAGAGTCTTGTCAACGAGTTCTCCGTTCCTGTATAGCCTGAACTCGAAAAAGTTCGTCAATATGAGATTGGGAAAGGTGTGCAGATAACGCTTAAGCTGATCAGAGTGTTCTATTTTGTCCAAATTTTCAATGGTGGGGGCCTTCGCCTCGATGTAACCGACAATATGCTGCCTGCCATCCCAGACCCTGAAATCAGGGTTCCCCGCTTCTGTCTGCTTTGGAAGAGATGTAACATGTATCCCTGACTTACCGGCTCGCGATGCGTAGTCATTAAGCAGCTTTGCAAGGGCCGGATAATAGCTCTCCTCACGGGCATCCCCCATGCCTGCTATTCCCGCAATATTTTTCAAATATGTTTTTAACATTGGGCTTAACAACTATTCTAAAGTGTTATGGAGAGTTTTACAAATAATTTCAATAGCGCTTGTTCTTTTCTCCTAATTTCAAATCTCAAATCTCAAATATTCGGCGTCCAGTTCTTTAAAACTTCCTCAGGAATTCCGAGGCAAAGATTATTTTGATCTGCCCGTATTCTTTTAAAACAAGCAGGTCTTCATCACCGGTCACAATATAGTCTGCGTGAGCTGCCACAGCGCAGGAGATGAATACATCATCTTTAGGATCTCTGCAAACTCCTTTCACGGTTATATCTGTATCCACCACTTCAAAATAGGGGAGAATTTCCTGCTCAAGGATGGCATTGATCTCAGCTTTTGTCAGCGAAAATTTCGGGTAATTAAGGACTGCCCTGAATTCGTGGAATATCTCTTTCGTCAGTACAGGGACAATACTTCCATCTTTCCAGAGTTTGACTATTTTTGATAATACACCGGTAAAAATCAAAGCCGATATAAGAATATTCGTATCGAGGACTACTCTTAGCGCTTTTTTTGCCTTGCCCATTGCACCGCATCCGATACGTCGGCTTCTGTTATACCGAGCTTTTTCATCTTTTCCCGGATGTCACCGAGCGGGCCATCCACAGGAGACATTTTAACCGGCGTAAGGACTATCCTTCTTTTGTTCACTGCTACGTCAAAATATTCAATATCGGGAAAATCTTTTACAATCTCTCTCGGTAATGTAAGCTGGTTTTTCGATGTTTTCTTGGCAAGCATTTCCTTACCTCCTTACAATAAGGATACATTACTTTCTTACCATTTTCAAGAATGAACTGTCCGCTTCAGAAATGTGTACATCTCAACAAAAGTCTGCGGCTCAATCTCTTCGGCGCGGATTGAAGGTGCAAAATTCATTGCGTCATAGAGCGTGGTGATCTGTTCTTCGCCGTAATATTTTGAAAGGGCGTTCTTCAGGTATTTACGCTTGTTTTCGAAGCAGTGTCTGACAAAACCCATGAGGGCGCTATCTATAGAGAGCGCGTCCTCTTTGAAAACCATCGAGAAATATACGCTGTCGACCTTCGGCGGAGGAATAAACACACCGGCCTTGAGGGAGTAAAGGACCTTCACATCTGCCACAAGCTGGCAGTTCACGGATACTGCGCCATATGACCTGCGGTGAGAGATACTCGTCACCCTCTGACCGATCTCTTTTTGTGTCGTCAGGTATGCGCTGTGAACAACCGATCTTTCTTCCATGATTTTGAATAATATCGGCCCCGTGATCCCATAGGGGATGTTTCCCATAATCTTGATTTTCTTATCACCTGCAAATTGCGCAAGGGGCGTATCCAGGATATCGCTAAAAATGACTCTAAGGTTTTTCTGTTCCTCCTCCAGGGGCTCAAGATAGTATTTAAACGATTGGTCAAGCTCAATGGCAAAAACTGCCCCGGCCCTTTCACAGATTGCCCTTGTAAAATCACCATGACCGGCGCCTATTTCTACAACAACATCGTCTTCTGTGACATTGGCAAGGGCCACCATCTTTCTGAGGATTTTTTTATCTTTAATGAGGTTTTGAGAAAGGCTCTTCTTTAACATGGCATAATGACGACGATCCCTGTGCTGGTCAATTCCTATTGTCCATTTTTTACCTTTTACCTATTACCTTTTACCTATTTACCCGTTTTTATTGCCATTCTCGAATACCCTTTCGCATTGAGGGGTGAGATGATCCCTTTCCTGAAATAATAGTAGCCGAGTATTGCGACCATAGCGCCGTTATCAGTGCAAAATTGCGGTGAAGAGAACATCGTCTCAATGCCCTCCCTCTTGCCTCTCTCGGCAAAGACCTCCCGTAATCTCCCGTTGGAAGCGACTCCACCGCCGACAACAATACGTTTTACGGCATGCTCTTTCGCAGCTTTAAATGTTTTGAAGGCGAGGACATCACAGACTGCTTCCTGAAAAGACGCAAGCACATCTGCAATATTTGCATCATTGATATCGTGTTTTTTTGCATAATTGATGAAAGCTGTTTTCAATCCGCTAAAGCTGAAATCATAGTTTTTGTCGTCCATCATCGGTCTCGGGAATAACACGTAGTCTTTTTGTCCTTTTTTTGCAGATTCCTCGATGACCCTGCCGCCGGGATAACCCAGTTCCATATATTTGGCGATTTTGTCGAAGGCTTCGCCTGCCGCGTCATCCCTTGTCGTACCCAAAATCCTGTATGTGCAGGGTCCTTCCATGAAAAGAATGATTGTATGCCCTCCGGAAACAACAAGGGCAATAAAGGGAAATTCCACCTCTCGTTCGAGGAAAATACTCATTGCATGGGCTTCTATATGGTTTATGCCAATAAGGGGCTTATGAAGGGCCAGCGCAAGACCTTTTGCAAAACATAACCCGACGAGGACGGAACCGATAAGTCCCGGGCCCTGGGTAACGCTGATAAGGTCCAGTTCCCCTGAGGTGATCCCTGCTTCTTCGAGAGCGCTTTCGTAGAGGGAATCAATGAGTTCCACGTGCTTGCGGGAAGCGATCTCGGGCACTACCCCGCCGAACATGGCATGGAGGTCTACCTGGCTTGAAACAATATTGGCACGGATCTTCCTTTCTTCATCGAGGACCGCAAGCGATGTATCATCACAGGAGGTATCTACACCAAGAATCAGCATACTACAAGCAATCGATCACAGATCTTTGACATCATATTTCGGCTTCACCTTTGCCCGCATTTCGGTGAGGAAGGACTTTAAATATTCTTCTCTATTTTTTGCCATAAAATATTTTGAATAACTTTCTTTGTCTTTCGTCCATTCATCGCGATCAGGGAGCTTCTCTTCTTTATAGGAAAAGACGTAGTATTTGCCGGATGCTTCAAGAGGTTTCTCATAGAGAGTCTGCGACTGAGAGAGAGCAAGGATTCCCTTCTGTTCCTGAGGCACTTCACCTATACCGGGGATACCCCGGCTATTCCGTGGGATAAATCCTGTTTCACGCTTTGTATTGAAAGATTTGCCCTTTATTGCCTCTTCTGCAGCAAGCTTCGCCAGCGCCTTGGCCTTTTCATTGGTAAGCCTTTCCTTGATCTTCGCCAGCGCCAGGTTTTTGTCGAGATGTTTTCCTTCTTCCATACTCACAAGCTGAAACATGTAAGATTTCCCTTCTCCCGACCGTATGAGCCGAGAGATCTCTCCCTTTTTCTTCAATTCCTTTAAGTCTTCGATCTTCAGACCTTTAAACCGCTTTACAAGGTCGTTCTCTTTCATTTCTCCGAGGTCGCTTACAGCAAGTCCCTTTCCCTTTCCATAGGCATCCATGTCCTGCGATTTCATAAGATCCATATAGACAACATCGTCTTTGAGAGAACCCTTTTCATCGACAATAAGCCCTTTAAGCCGGTAGGTATTCTCCGCTTTGTATCCGCCCTTCTCTTTTTCGTAAAGATCAAGGAGTTCCTTGTCACCAATATTGACCTTGTCCCTGAAAGAAACGGGGTCGAACTCGGCATATGCAAGATTCACTTTCCCCTTTTCCTTCACATAGCCTGTCCATAGATCGGACTCGTTGAAAAAGGTGCCAGTATCTTGAATAACATTGATCACTTTTTGAACAAGCATGGTTTTCTTCTGGGGCTCTTCAAATTTTTCAGGATCCAGGTTATTTCGTCTCAGCATTAAAAGATACTGTTCTTTATTAAACTTGCCATCCTTTTTGAACGCTTCTACACTGTTTATGAACTCTCCAAATTCCTGTTCGCTCACTTTAAGTCCCAACTCGTCAGCTTTTATGAGAAGCAGATATTTATTGACAAGATCATCCATGACCTTTTCTTTTATTTTCAGTTCTTTCAGCATATTTTCGTCAAGCTTGTCTTTGTAAAGCATTTTATAGAAGTCGAGAGTTTTACTGTAGGCTTCACGGTATTCACGGAGACTTATTTTATAGTCGCCTATCTCGGCAATAGGTTTTTCTCTCTGTGCTAATGTTCCAACACCAAAACCAACAAAAACGATGATGATTGCTCCAAAGATTATCTTGATCATCCAACCTGTTGCGTGTTTTCTCATTAATTTTAACATCGGCTCTCCCGGCGATTAATGTTTATTGATTTTGATAATGTAAAATAGTATATTAAGACTGTTTTTTCAATATCTTTTAAATTATTTAATAAGGGATAATAAATGTTTAATTCACTTTTAGGCTTCATGTCGAAAGATTTAGCAATAGATCTGGGCACTGCAAACACACTGGTATATGTAAAAGGGAGAGGGATTGTCTCCAATGAACCATCCGTTGTGGCTGTTCATAAAGACGCACGGGGAACGAAGAAAGTCATTGCCGTCGGCGAAGAAGCGAAAAAGATGCTCGGGAAAACACCGGGCAATATCGTCGCCATACGGCCCCTCAAAGACGGTGTTATTGCCGACTTTGAAATTACCGAGGCAATGCTCAAATATTTTATACAGAAAGTTCACAACAAAAAAACCTACGCGAGACCGAGGATTGTCATCTCCGTTCCTTCGGGTATCACGCCTGTTGAGAAACGGGCCGTGAAAGAATCTGCCGAGTCCGCAGGCGCCAGAGAGGTCTATCTCATCGAGGAGCCCATGGCGGCGGCCATCGGCGTGGGACTTCCCATTACGGAACCAAGCGGCAATATGATCGTCGACATCGGCGGTGGCACCACAGAAGTGGCCGTTATCAGCCTTGCAGGTATCGTATACTGTAATTCCGTCAGGGTTGCGGGAGATAAGATTGATGAAGCAATCATCCAATATGTAAAAAGAAAATATAATCTCCTCATCGGTGAGCGGACAGCAGAATTAATAAAAATCAGCATTGGTTCCGCCTATCCGAATCCCAATGAAGAGGAAATCACTATGGAGATCAAGGGCCGGGACTTGGTCGGTGGTATACCGAAAACATTGGAAATCTCATCAAAAGAGGTGCGAGAGGCCATAGCAGAGCCGGTAAGCTCAATCGTTGAGGCCGTGAGAATCGCCCTTGAGAGGACCCCGCCTGAGCTTGCTTCCGACATCGTTGACAAAGGTATCGTCCTCAGCGGGGGAGGCGCCCTGTTGAGAAACCTCGACATCCTCATAAAAGAGATTACCAGATTGCCGGTTATCATTGCTGAGAATCCGTTGACAGCGGTTGTTGAAGGCGCAGGGCAAGCCCTTGACGAAGTGAGCCTTCTGAAAGAAATTGCAACGTACTTCTAAAAAATAGTGCATTGAAAAACTCTATAGCGATCATATTAGCCATTTTCGTGCTTGTCGTTTCATTCCTCTCATTTACGAACACGCCCCTCGTCGTTAAAAGCTTCACTGCTGTCAAGGGGGGCCTCAGTATCGCAATCGGGCCCGTTCTTAAGGCAATCGGCAAACCCACAGAAGCAGTCAGCGGCGGATTTAATGGCTACATAAACCTCGTCAATACAAAAAAAGAAAACAATGAATTAAAGAAGCAACTCGATACCACACTCATAGAAAATCAAAGGCTTTCAGAACTTGAACGGGAAAACAAGAGACTTAAGCGTATTCTCAATTTTATAGAGCAAAAACCCGGCACAATGATCGCAGCGAAGGTAACCGGCGAAGACCTGAAAAACTGGTTCAGATGCATCATTGTCGATAAAGGGAAAGAAAGCGGCGTGAAAGTGAGGATGCCCGTCGTCACACATAGGGGTATAGTGGGGCAGGCTGTTGAGGTCAATCAGTGGCATTCGAAAGTTATGGTCATCAACGATACAAATTCCTCCATTGATGTCAATGTTGAAGGGAAAAATACACGGGGGCTTTTAGAGGGCACCGGCCAGAATACCCTGAAACTGAAATATGTCGTAAAAAATGATGAAATCGAGATCGGCGACAAGCTTGCCACCTCCGGAAAAGACGGCATTTTCCCCAAGGGAATCCCCGTAGGGATCGTCATTACCGTCAACAAAAACAAGTCAGGTATCTTTGCCGATATAGAAGTTATGCCATTCAATAATTTTAAACAGCTCGACGAAGTGCTTATCGTCAAAAAACAATGAGAGTCCTCGTTTATATTATCATTGGTCTTGTCTGTATGCTCTTTGAATCATCCTTGTCATCGCATATTTCACTGGACCTTTTCAAACCGGATTTCGGCATACCCTTAATCATCTATGTGACCTTTTTCATGGGACCCCGTGCCGGTTTTATCACAACCATCTGTCTGGGGTTCATCCAGGAAGGGTTATCGGGCGCTCCCACGGGATCAATTATGTTCGTCAAAATCTCCATTTTTCTCATCACCACATTTATGAAAAAACAGCTTTACATCGATTCAAAATACAGTTTTGCCATGACATGCGGCGCCGCAGTCCTCCTTGAATCCTTTCTTTTTCTCTCGCTCTCTCTGCTTGCACGGGGAGAGACGGGCAATATGTACAACATTCTTTTTTACGCAATCCCCAACGCCATATTTACCGGTTTTGTGTCCATATTTATTTATTCGCTCATCGAATACTTGAATGCTTCCTATCTGGACAGAGTGAGATGAAAGAAGAAACCCCTTCAAACACCTACAAGTGGTGCAATCTCGTCCTCGTTATTACCATGACGGTCCTCATGATCCGGCTCTGGGACCTCCAGATTATGCGGGGGGCGGAAATGCGGAAATTGTCCGAGCAGAATCGTGTACGGAAAATAAAGATTTTAGCGCCCCGTGGTATCATCTATGACAGAACAGGCAAGGTCATCGCCGACACCCGTCCTGCATTTAATATCTATGTAACACCGGAGGATATAAAGGATTTCAGCCAGACTATTGATGGCCTCGCCGGCCTTCTCGGCTGGGACAGGGACGAAATTATAGAAAAATTGAAGGCCATGAGCGGCATGCCTCCATCTTTTCCGGTAAAAATAAAAACGGACGTCCCCATGGACGAAGTTGCCAAAATAGAGGCCCATCGCGTTTATATCCCCGGCGTGAGCATACAGATAGAGCCCAAGAGAAACTACATCTATGGACAATCATTTGCACATGCCATTGGGTATGTCTCGGAAATCAACGATGAAGAGTTAAATAATAAAAAAGTCTACAAGAATTACGTGCCCGGTGATTACATCGGCAAATATGGACTTGAAAAAACCTATGAGACATACCTGCGGGGAACAGATGGCGCAAAACGCGTGGAAGTCGATGCCATGGGCAGAGAGGTGCGCACTCTCGATATTATTGAGCCCATTGCCGGAAATAGTCTCCACTTGAATATCGACCTTGAACTACAGCTTATTGCCGACCGCGCCCTGGAAAATAAAAGAGGGGCAGTAGTGGCCCTGGACCCGAAAACAGGCGGCGTCATGGTCCTGGCCAGCAGGCCCGGCTTCGACCCCAACAAATTTGCTTCAGGTATTACCCGAGAAGACTGGAAAGCTATTGTAATGGACAAAGCCCACCCTTTGCAGAACAGGGGTATCCAGGCTGGGTATCCTCCGGGTTCCACATTTAAAATTCTTTTGGCTTTGAAGGCCCTGGAAATAGGAGTTATCAACGAAAAAACAACCTTCACCTGCCACGGGGGTTTCCCTTTTGGAAATAGGGTATTCAAGTGCTGGCAAAAAAAAGGGCATGGAACGGTTGCCATACGAAGGGCTATAGTCGAATCCTGCGATGTATTTTTCTATAATGTGGGGCTTAAGCTCGGCGTTGACCGGATCCACGAAATGGCAGACATCATTGGTCTCGGAAAACCGACCGGCATTGACCTGCCTGCCGAGCAAAAAGGCATCATCCCCTCGACCGAGTGGAAAAGAAAGAGATTCGGTGAACCCTGGTATGAAGGAGAGACAGTTTCTGTAGCTATCGGCCAAGGCGCCGTGTGGCTCACACCCATACAGCTGACACAGCTTTCTTCCTTTGTCGCCAATGATGGAAAAAACTTTAAGCCGCAAATGGTAAACCGGATCGTGTTAACAACAGGCGAAGTCGTAAAGTCTTTTCCGCCTGTCATTAACGCAGATGTGAAACTGAAAAAGGATACCCTTCGAATTGTAAAAGACGGCATGCGGGCCGTTGTCAATGAACCGGGTGGGACAGCTTACAGCTCACGTGTAGCCAATGTTGCCATGAGCGGAAAAACAGGCACAGCGCAAGCAGGCTCTATGGATAAAGGAAAAGGAGCATACCTGGGTGACCACGCATGGTTTATCGCCTATGCCCCCTCAGAAGACCCATCTATTGCCATGACAGTGCTTATTGAATACGGGGGTCACGGCGGATCTCAATCAGCGCCTATCGCCAAAGCAATCACGGAAAGCCTTTTCAAGGTAAAACCCGTTATAAAGGAAGCGAAAACATATGAGAATCGATAAACGGAGATTTTTTCACCTGGATTGGTATCTGGTTATATGTGGTCTTATTATTTTCGCAATCGGCATCACAAATCTCGTCAGCGCAACAAGCTCTATGGATGGCGCTTCTTACAATCTGATCATAAAGCAGCTCCTTGCTTTTGCAGCCGGGATCTGTCTCATTCTTATCATCACTTATTATGATTACAGGGTCATTGCAGCTCAAGCAAAGTGGCTCTATGCTTCAGGACTTCTCTTGGTTATCCTTGTCCTTATCATCGGCATGGCCGCAGGCGGCGCAAAACGCTGGATAAGCCTCTTCGGGATAAGCCTTCAGCCTTCGGAATTTATGAAACCCATCCTTGTCATCTGCCTTGCCAACATGCTCTATGAGAGAAAAAAACAGAATGCTCCCCTGAGCCTCCGCGATATCGGCAAACCACTTCTCTGGATCATGGTCCCCGTCATCCTCATCGTCAAACAGCCCGATCTCGGCACGGGTATTGTTGTCCTCCTCACCTGCTTTGCAATGTTCTGGTTTGTGGGTCTCAAGAAATCAACCTATGCGGTCCTTTTTTCTGTAGGATCAGTTACACCCTTTCTTGCATGGCATTACCTCATGAAACCCTACCAGAAGATGCGGGTGCTCAGTTTTATCAACATAGATGCCGATCCCTCAGGTTTTGGTTACCACGCCAAACAGGCAATCATAGCCGTTGGCTCCGGTGGATTTTTCGGCAAAGGCTTTATGCAGGGCACACAGCATAAACTCAACTTTATTCCTGAACACCATACCGATTTTATCTTCACGGTTTTTGGTGAAGAATGGGGTTTCGTTGGCTCCATCGTGCTTTTTGCCCTTTTCATAGCCTTCATCCACCGCTGCCTGAAAATAGCCATGGACTCCAATGATGAACTGGGCTCCATGATGGCTTTCGGCATGGCTGCGATTATCTATATCCAGTTTACTATTAACGTCCTCATGGCAATACACCTCGCACCCGTCGTCGGCATCCCCCTTCCCTTCATTAGTTACGGCGGGTCATCACTTGTCTCAACCCTGGCGTCCGTCGGAATTCTCCTCAATATCAGAATGCGACGGTATATGTTTTAATACCAAAAATTTATATTCTCTCTATGAACATTATTATGGCAATATATTGTGATAAAATCATACAATCACGATTTTTACCTTGATATGTTTTTTTAATTGGTTATTGTTTGGTAACAATTTGGTTATAACCAGTAGCATATAACAATTACAAAAAAGAGATCCTAGAGTTTCTTCTTTATTTCATCATGCATCTGTTTCCAGAATAACCCCTGTATTTTTCAAATCATAGCCGGTAAAGTCCTTTATGTAGTGCAGAAGCGCCGGTTGTTCAAAGAAGGTTAAAAAATATTTTACCTGGGGCGCATGAAAGCAATCTGCGGGAATGACCAGATCGAATCGTTCCTGAAAGAGTGGTATGAAATCGAGATCAAGAATATGCGCCGTATGTTCTATGCCAAAGGCTGCATCTGCCTCCCCTTTCAGCACGGCAATGCCAGCCTCCATATGTGATTCCGCTTCTTTACCGTAACCGTTAATTGCAGTCCGGTCGATATTATCTTCCCTGAGGAGAAAATCAAAAAGCAGTCGTGTCCCTGAACCCTCATTTCTGTTCATGAAGGCCACATTTCTGTCAGCAAGATCCTTGATAGAATGAACCCCCTTGGGATTATTTTTTTTAAGGAAAAGGCCCTGGTTTCGATGGAACAACTGGATTGCCTTGTAGTCATCTTTCGGAAGATAACGGTTTATGTAAGTTAAGGTATAGGATTTCTTTTCCATATCAAGGATG
Source organism: Syntrophus sp. (in: bacteria) (assembly GCA_013824645.1). Lineage (GTDB taxonomy): Bacteria > Desulfobacterota > Syntrophorhabdia > Syntrophorhabdales > Syntrophorhabdaceae > PNOF01. Next base: position 38,313 of record PNOF01000021.1, read on the forward strand.
TGCACACAGGACATATTTGCCGCATGTGCCTGGAGAAGCTTAAGACCATTGATGCTCCCTACCGGCGCATAGTAGATGACACCTTGATGTTCCCCATTAAAAAGATCGATAACCCGTCTTAACAATGGGTCATCGCTACCGGCTATCAGTATCCGCTTTTCCCGTTCAGTGTTTTCCAGTATCCATTTATCAATGAGTTCTTTCGCGAAAGCTATCTTGCCGCCGATTTTTACATGGGGTATTGTCCCGTCCTGGGCAAGTTTATAAATCTTCTTCTCATTAATCTTCAGGTATTTAGATAATTCTTTTGCAGAGAGTAACTCCATGGGCTGATTATAACGAAAAAAAAAGATATTAGCAAATTGATTAATAAGTAATCAATAGTTATAATTGGTAATTATTAGTAATTAATATGATTAATAATACTTGATTTTTCCGTAATACTGGATTATTTTATAGTGTATTTTTCACAATTCAGACTGGAGATGACGGTATGAAAAGATGGTTATATTGCTGGGTTCTTTGTTTGATCTTATCTGTTCCCATGTCGGGTAATGCAGAAGAAAATAAGTTCATTCTCATTGCAAGCACGATCGGTCCTATCGATTCGGGGATTGTCGATGTTTTTGAAAGCGGGTTTGAAAAAGAATCAGGCATACGGGTGCGTCACGTGGGCGCCGGAACAGGCGCTGCTATGGATATCGCGCGAAAGGGGAATATAGACGTTGTTATGGTACATGCGAAAAAGCTGGAAGAAGTATTTGTCAAAGAAGGATACGGGACAGAAAGAATTGATCTCATGTACAATGATTTTGTTATTGCAGGTCCTTCCAGCGACCCGGCAGGCATTAAGGGCATGCAGAAGGCAACCGATGCGTTGAAAAAGATTTCTGAAAAAGGCGCCCTTTTCCTGAGTCGTGGTGACAAATCGGGGACACATATTGCCGAAATGTCGCTCTGGGAACAGGCCGTTATCAAACCTGCAGGCGCCTGGTATAGCGTCTATGTAAAAGGCTCCGAAGGGAATGTGCCAACGTTGCGTGAGGCTGATAAACGGGGAGCGTATACGGTTATGGACAGGGCTACTTTTCTTACTCTGCAGAAAGAAATTAAGCTCGTCATTCTGGTTGAAAAGGACGAAGCGCTGCTCAATTACATCAGTCTCATCCCGGTAAATCCGAAAAAGTTTCCAGGTGTCAATTACGAAGGGGTAATGGCATTTGTTGCCTGGCTGACAGATCCTGCGAAAGGACAGATGGTTATCAGAGACTTTGGCAAAGAGATTTACGTGAGCCCCCTCTTCTTTCCCAATTCAAAAGAGTGGAAACAGAAACAGGGATCGAATAATTAAAATGATCAAACAAATACAGTCTTAATTAAAGGAGCACTATTATGAAACGTATTATCTGTATACTGGTATTAGTATTAGCTTTTGCGGGGTTCTGTGCAATACCAGGTTTTTCTGCACCTCCGACCGAAAAGAATATCATTCTTGCCACAACGACAAGCACCCAGGATTCGGGTCTCCTTGAGGTGCTCATCCCTTTTTTTGAAAAAAAGACAGGGTACTTTGTGAAGACCATCGCTGTTGGTTCCGGTCAGGCTATGGCTATGGGACAAAAAGGTGAGGCTGATGTGCTACTTGTCCATTCACCGGAGGCGGAACAGAAATTTATTGCTGAAAAACACGGGATAAACCGCAGGCTTGTTATGCATAATGACTATATTATCGTGGGACCCGCTTCGGACCCGGCGAAGATTAAAGGATCAAAATCGACAGTAGAAACATTCAAAAAAATTGCCGCCTCAAAGAGCCTTTTTGTCTCACGGGGCGATAATTCAGGCACTCATTCAAAAGAGAAGTCTATCTGGAAAGTGGCCAATGTCAGATACACCGGCGAAAAATGGTATCAGGAGACAGGTCTCGGTATGGGGCAGACATTAAATGTCGCATCAGAGAAAAATGGATATACGCTTGCCGACAGGGGGACATACCTGTCTCTTACGAAGAGGCTCGCGCTCGATATCCTTGCCCAGGGTGATGCCGTACTGCTCAATATCTATCATGTCATTGAAGTGAACCCTGCTAAGTGGCCTAAAATCAATGCCGCCGGGGCAAAGGCATTTGCTGATTTCATGGTTTCCAAAGAAACGCAGGCAATTATAAAGGTATTCGGAGTTGACAAATTCGGTTCCCCACTTTTCTTTCCTGATGCGGGTAGAAAGGCAGATGATCTGGGAAAATAAATGGTGCTCATGAACAGGATAGACATTATAACGGAAACCGTTATGGAAAGGCAAAAAAGAAAACTCTTTTTGATAAGCGCGGAGTGTCGATAAGGTTAACCGTTTCTTAACGGTATTGTCACCTCAAGTTTAAAAATTGAAAGATTAGGATACAACACACATGGATGAAACAAGAAAAAA
>PNOF01000022.1 GCA_013824645.1 Syntrophus sp. (in: bacteria)
CCCCCATTTTTTAATTTTGTCACTTCAAATTCTCTATGCTTATATCTTGTAATCCTTCTTTTTGTCAAGCAATCAGAATTCCCAAAACATGAAGAACAAAAGTATACACTCCGTGGAATGCTTTGAAAGGATTTATCCTGATTTCACAGATTTCATAATTGTGATTCGCCATTAACATCTAACCGGGGAGATTATATTCGACAACCGATAGCCGGTTCCGGTTGTCGATAGTTAATACAATTATTACTTTTTCACCGCTGCTTTTACCTGATTGACAATTTCTTCGCTGCTTAAAGAGAATATCGATTTTACAAGGCCTTCTTTCTGGTAGAAATCGATAAGGGGCATCGTCTTTTCATTGTAAGTTGAAAGGCGCTTTTTGATAGCCTCTTCTGTTTCATCGGCGCGCTGCACCGCAGGGGAACCACATTTTGCGCAGGTTCCATCGGGTTTTGGCGGCTTGCTTTTAATGTTATAGATTTCCTGACAGTCTGAGTTGGAGCAGGTCCTTCTCGTTGTAAGCCTGTCGAGAATAACATCTGTGGGCACATCAAGATTGACAACCAGGTCCAGTTTAATATTCAATTTCGCCAGGAGTTTCTTTAATGCCTCTGCCTGGGGAATGGTCCTCGGAAACCCATCGAGCAGAAAGCCCTTCGCGCAATCAGGTTCCTTTAGTCGCGCCTCCATAATATCCATGATAAGGTCATCGGTAACAAGCTCACCACGCTCCATAAAACCCTGGGCCTTTTTTCCAAGCTCATTTCCTGCCTTCACTGCATTTCTTAAAATATCACCTGTTGAAATCTGTATTGACCCGTCATATTCAGTCAACTGTTTTGCCACTGTGCCTTTGCCGGCGCCAGGAGCCCCTAATAGAACAACTCTCATCGTGTATCCTCCTCATATTATTGATTCTAAGCATAATTCCGGTATGACGTAATTTTCTCTCACGGTATCGTCATCCGAATGATTGACTGGACTACTTGCCTGCTTTCTTCTCCAGTTTTTCTTTCTTCTTTTCTTTCATGCTTTTTTGTGGAGCCTTTTTGTTTTCCTTCTTTTGTTTGCTCTTCTCAGCCATAGAACCCTCCCATATTGAAAGTATTATTGAGTTTACCAGAAAAAGATAAAAAAATCATTGAGAAAAAAGCACATATCCCATAGGCAATGTATCTTCTTGACATATAAGAACATTGTACGATATAGAGTATCCGAAACCATTACCCATATCTGGAGTTATTGTGGGACACAATTTTTATCTCTATCTCAGCCAGGACAAAAAAGAATATTTTTCGCTTCCAGAAAAATGGGTGGCATCACATTTTGTAGAAGCAGTAGAAGAGGCATCACTATCTTCTGTTGAGCAGATGACCCTCGATGCTTTGTCGCAACCGGCAGGTACAGATCCTCTGGCACATCTGGTATCAAAGGCCCAGCGCATTGCCGTCATAGTCGATGACGCCACTCGCCCCACACCGGTAAACTCCATACTGAAAGCCCTGTTTTCTCATATCGAAGCCAGCGGTTTCCCAGGGGATAAAATCACCATTGTTATTGCACTCGGGACCCATGAAGCCATGGAAAAGAAAGCCCTTGAAACAAGACTGGGGAGAGACATATCATCGAAGTACAAAGTTGTCCAGCACAACGCCCGGCAGAGTGATCTCGTAACCGTTGAAATACCCGGCGATATGAGAGTATTAAAAATTAATCCTGAGGTTGCCCATGCAGACCTTCGAATAGGTATCAGTTCTATTCTCCCACACCCTATGGCTGGTTACGGGGGTGGTCCTAAAATAGTAATGCCCGGAGTGGCCAATTACGAATTCGTCCGAGATCATCATATGAAACATCTCATAAACCCTCGCTCAACTGCAGGGCTCACAAAAGGAAATCCCTTCCACGAAGACTGCATGAAAGCTGCTCTGGCAGTCGGGCTTGATTTCTCGATAAACTGTGTTTACGATCAGAAGGGACAAATCATCCGCATAATAGCCGGCAGTCTGGAGATGGCCTTTAAGAAAGCTGTTGAGATATGTCTTGAAAAACTGGGGCATCAGTTTGCGGAAAAAGTTGATGTAACGATTACTTCAGCATACCCGCATAACCATGGCCACCAGTTCTTTAAAGGCTTGAGCGCTCCCGACACGGTCACAAAAGACAGGGGAGCTATTCTGCTTGTAGCTCCCATTGTAACGCCAATACCGATGGAATTCATCAATTCCTTTCAGGTGATAAAGGAAAAATCTCATAACAATTCAGCGGCATATATAAAAGACCATTTATCAAGGGGACTGGCCTATCTACCCGACAAATCGATAGATTTTAATATGGCTATGTCAACACCCTTCGTCAGACCTAACATACGGGTGGTCCTTGTGTCGCCGCTGATTTTGGAGAATGAAGCCCGGATCATGGGTTTCGAGTATGCATCCTCCATCGGGGAAGGCTTGAAACTCCTTAAGAAAACTTACACCAAGGCCGATGTTGCCATATTCCCGGCAGGTGGTCTCATTGTCCCTATAACTGCCTGGGAACACTAAAGGACCGTATTGGAAGAAAACCCTGCGTATATAATACCGGCATACACCATGGCCTATGACTTTCCTTTGACACAGAAGGGTATTACTGCTATACTAAAATAGGGAATCTTGGTAATATTATTATACAGCAAGTTTTTTATTTGGACCTTTCTGAATAATATTTCCGGGACAATGAAAATGGATTGCAGATTCAGGATACCGAGATAACACGGAGGAACACGCTCCCATAACTGCCTTATGTACATAAATACTGCGTCATATTACTTACCTGAGCTAATCGTTTCCAACGAATATTACACAAACCTTATCGGTCTCACCGATGAATGGATTTACAAACGGTCTGGAATCAAACGAAGAGCGAAGGCTGGAACCAACGAAAATACGAATACTATGTCCATAGACGCTATTAAACCAGCCATCGACAAGCTCCCGTATTCGATCAAGGAAGTTGACCTTATCGTGGGCGCCACATACACGCCCTATGACACTATTGGAACCCTTGCCCACGCGGTGCAGAGCTATTTCGACATTCCCAATGCCAGGGTCATTTCTGTCTCGTCTGCGTGCTCATCTTTTGTTAACGCCGTGGAGATTGTCGAAGGATATTTTGCCACAAACAAATCACAGAAGGCTATTGTCGTTGCTTCGGAACACAATACCGCTTACAGTGACGACAGTGACGGGCAATCCGGCCACTTGTGGGGCGACGCTGCAGGGGCTGTCTTCATCTCAAAAGAACGGCTTTCCCCAAGTGATATCAGGGTCGTTGACCTCAATACAACAGGGCTTGCCCATATCGGAAAAGGTATCGAGGGGGTCTATTTAAGACCCAACGAAGGGGGCCTTAAAATGCCTTACGGGAAAGATATCTTTGTGAATGCATGCAAATACATGATTTTTGAGGTCGAAGATATCCTGAGAAAGAACCATTTAACGTTAAAAGATATCGACCATCTTATCCCGCACCAGGCCAATTCAAGGATTATGAGCAGTGTTGCCGCGAGCCTCGATTTGTTAAACGGAAAGATGATTACAAATATTGAAGAACTCGGTAATACAGGCTGCGCGAGTACCATTATCGCACTTTCACAAAACTGGGAGAAATTCCAAAGCGATGAACTGATCGTTATCACCGTATTCGGCGGCGGTTACTCCAGCGGCGCAATGCTTTTAAAAAGATAATTAATTTCCATGGGCTCCCATCCCAAGGGCATATGACACCCTCACCTCCATAAATCATATTCGTGTTGACTCTACACAAATGTATGTGTATACTTTTTTAAAAAGGAGGTGTAAAATGGCAACCAATTTAGCTTTAGATGACAATTTGCTTTTGCTTGCCCAGAGAGTCGGGAAGATTAAAACAAAGAGAGAAACCGTTAATATGGCCCTCAAGGAATTCATACAACGGAGAAAACAAGAAGAAATAATAACCCTCTTCGGCGACATCGAATATGATCCGGCTTATAACCACAAAGAGTTGAGAAAACGGAGATGAAGGTCCTCATTGATACAACAGTCTGGTCTCTTGCATTGCGAAAAACACCAAAGAACAAAGCAGAAGAACAGATTATCAAGGAGCTTGTCGAGCTCATCCGGGAGCTCCGGGTTGTTATTGTCGGTCCCGTGAGGCAGGAATTACTTACAGGCATCTCCAATGAAAAAATGTTTAACCAGTTACGTCAAAAACTTGGGGCTTTTGATGATGCGCCATTAGATACTGAAACCTACGAGCTTGCCGCTGAACTTTCAAACCGATGCCGCAGGCATGGCATCCAGGGGTCACATACGGATTTTCTGTTGTGCGCTTTCGGTGTTAAGAACGAATGTTCCATCTTCACTCTGGATAGGGATTTCGATCTTTATAAAAAACATCTTAAAATTAAGCTCCATGCCATACGGGAAGAGTTCTCGTGAATGGTGAATGGTGAATGGTGAATGGTGAATGGTGAATGGTGAATGGTGAATGGCATAGAGGCCGTGAATGGTGAATGGTGAATGGTGAATGGGAAAGATTAAATTCTACCGGAGGGACTGGGGGAATCAAATGTAAATATAATAGAGAGCATTCCTGATGTCCTCTCTCTCACGTGTGGGATTAACCGCACAAAGACTCTGTATGTCCTTATTGATAATAATTTTGAAAATTGTACAGTTTTATTTCACGAACTGCAGCACCGTTTTTCCCGCAGGAATGGAGGATACACGACGAGGAACAATTGCCCTCTATGCCAATATGAAGAGTTCCGGGTCCAAAATCGGAAGGCAAGGTAATCTGCTTCCAATAAGCTGATGTAAGTATAGCTGAGGTACATTGATTTGATGCGTTATAGGGCAAAATATATGTGCTCTGACTATTTTTAAAACCATCCTTATTGTCTTTTACATACCGGATCGCAAACTCAACTCCCGCATGTGCCAGCATGTGTGCCTGATAGGATTGCAGCTGATATGCGTAGCTTCGCTGTTTTGCACCCATCATTGATACAATACCTGCACCAATGAGACCCGTTATTGTTATAACAATAACAAGAATGATAAGGGCAGCGCCTCTTTTATTGAATTCATTATCACCGCAGTGGAATCCACACTTCTGCCAATTTCTACCATGCCCCTGCCAAATAGAAATCCCTCCCGCTGCGCGCTGCAACAGGAGGAGCAATCTATCCTTTATTCTTGTTACCCGCTCGAAAAAATAGTATCGAAAATTACAATAAAATGTGTCATATTGGTAATTACATGGAAATTCCATACCTTGAGTACTTCGGTTTTACCGAAAAACCCTTCGGGATGTCCCCGGACCCGGATTTCTATTTTGAATCTAAGGAACACAAACAGGCCTTTGATTACCTGACATTCTTCATCGCCCAGCAAGAGAGTTTCGCCTTGATCTACGGTGATGTAGGCTCCGGTAAGACAACAATTTCGCGGATCTTCCTCAACTCTCTTGATAAGGGAATATACAACACCGCGCTCATTCTGAACCCTGTTACGGATGAAACTGAATTCATGAAGGAGGTGCTCAAGGAATTTTATATTCAGGACATACCGGATACCCGGAAAGAACTCTACGACACCTTGAAGCTCTTCCTGCTGGAAGAATTTCAAAAAGGGAAAGAGAATGTGCTCATTATCGACGAGGCGCAGCTTCTTTCATACGAAATGCTTGAATTTATCAGGCTCCTCTCGAATATTGAGACCGACAAGCAAAAGATCCTCCATACCGTCTTTTTCGCCCAGCATGAGTTCCTTCAAAAACTGAAAGATCCGCGATTGCGGCATCTCGCGCAGAGAATCACCGTGTCATATGGCATTAAACCCCTTTCCAACAATGAAATAAAATCGTATATCCACTACCGGCTCTTTAAGGCAGGTTCGAGGGGGCCCCTTGAATTTCAGGACAAGGCAGTTAAGCTGATACACACCGCATCGAAAGGGTATCCCCGTCTTATTAACTATATCTGCGACCGTTGTTTGCTCGTGCTTTATGCCCAATCAACACATACCGTCGATGGTTCTGTCGTATCGAAGGTGATAACAGAAGAGAGTATTCCCCTTTCGTCTGTAAATAGCACAGCGGAAAGCAGAAATATCCGTCTTCTTCCCATAATTTCGGGAATAGTATTGCTGGTTGTTGCAGGCATCATCAGCTACTACTTTCTTTTTGCCCCGATGTATGGTCATTTCTCTGTTATGTCTCACGTTCCAACAGAAAAATCACAGCAAAACATACCATCGGACCCAAGCAAAATAGCGATTCCCCTGAAAAAAGTGGTCGTCGACAAAGAAGCAGCCAATGTGAGAATGGCCCCTGATATCAACTCCACGAGAATCGGCACCATTATGAAAGGGGAAATTATCAAGGTTATTGGGGAACAAACCGATCAGGGTAATCTCAGGTGGTATAAGATCACTCTCTACGGAGGCAGAGAGGGCTGGATAGCATCAACTGTCGTCAACACATCAGATAATGAGCAATAGGTGCTGGGGCACCGGTGATCGTCCCTCGGCTTATCCGTCTATCATCCTTCACCTTTAACCTTTAGTCTTGAACCTGTTTTTTTAAACATACCACATCTCCGCCTCAAAGGTCTCCGACGGTACGTTTACGGTAAGATATCCTCTCTTGGGGACCCTATCAACAATCATATCTTTGATTTTCAATGACAGCCAGAGGCTAATCTTTTCATTTTTTACAACCCCCAGCGCATCGAAGGGTATCTCCATTTCAAGGATTTCCAAAAAGTCCGCAGAAATAGGCAGCTCGCTTTCGACTAATTTGTTCTTTATATGATAGAGAATCTTATAATCTTTCTTTGCCATAATATTAATTTCAAACGAAATATCTTCAATATTGCCGATAAAGGTCCTATCAATGTCAAGTCGCAGAAAAAGGCTCTCATCGTCAAAACCATAATAAGCGCCCTTGATGAGCGATACAGATTCGTGCATAGCTGTTCCATGCCCTCTTCCTTCTACATATCCGGCGCCTATCCATTCAAAGTAATTGGTGACTCTTCCATCAATCTGCGGACGAATGAAATTTATGGGTTCTCTTGTTGGTCGGGCTTCACGATCTTGAACAATGATGGGGATACTCAATATCTCCGGAGGTTCCTTGTGAAGATATTTATAGACATTGGCCAGGTTTTCCCGGAAAAGTAAATCAAATACCTCATCGTTTTCGGAGGAGTGATCATCACCATACCACCAGAACCAATCACTCCCTTCTGCAATATAGATTGATTCCCAGGCTTCTTTGTTTGTATGGTTCGGGTCTTCCGTTTCCAACACATCCCGTGCTTGCGAAAGCTGAGACCAACCATTGTTGTCCTCGCCATGGCCTATCCATATGGCAAAATTATGGCCAATCCAGGAACCGGCAAAACAATGATGGAGGCTACCAAATTCTTCGGCCTCTTTCAGATACTCTGATATGGTGACAGGTACAATACTGTCATCAGTAACAATCCCTTCGTAGAGATACTTCAAAAAATCCCTTCCATCGTTTTTGAAACTCTCCCAGGCATTCTCGCCATCCATTGCAATGGTAACGAGCGGTTTTTTGATCTTGCCCCGCACGGAATCCCGAATCCTGCGCAATCTTCTCAGGCAATCCTGCGCCGCGTCTTTAGCATCCATCCGTGAATAGTGAAACGATATGAGGTCCGAAAGTGATTGGTCCCGGAAAATTATATCAATCCGTTTCTCTTTTCTTTCATACCGGTAAGGTTTATAGAGGATCTCAGGGTGCGTCAGGAAACCGCTCCCATCGCGCCTCGAATCCCATTTAAGACTCTCAAAAAGAATGTCCTCATCAGTGGCAAGCCATTTCACATCGTAGTCCATATAACGCTGGATGGCATCGTCGCTTACCGAACCTTCGGGCGGCCACATACCCTGCGGCGTATTCTGGAAAACCTCTTTGAAGAGCTTTATGGCCTCACCTATTTGATGAGAAGCGTCCTCCGGTCTGGCAAAAAGTTTCTCGGGCAGATTCACATTCGGCATGGATTCTCTGGCAACCCTGCTATCGATGAGAAGGGGTATGATGGGATGATAAAAGGGAGATGTGGAAAGCTCGATGAGGCCTTTCGCCGCAAGTTCCCGGTGGAGAGGAATGATACCTTTCAGGATCTTCTTCTGCACACCCTCAAGCAGCCTTTTATCATCCTCATTGAACTGGCGTCCTTTTGACTTCAGATATTTCAACTCATCATAGATCTCAAAAAATGTGGGATCTATCCAGGCAAGGAAAAAAAACACCTGTATATCCCGCATGTCTTCATCGGTGAAGTAGTCCTTTATTTTGCCTACTGCGTCTTTTGGATAATAAAAACCACGCTTGGCGAGGAGTTCATAGTATCGGGGAAAGGGCCGTATCATATTGTCCCAGTTGGCATTGAAAAAATTGGTAAGTATAAATATCTTATCCGAATCCGTGAGGTCTTTTGGTTGTTTCTTGAATACCGTCAGATAGGTATCCTTTGCTTCAAGGTCCTCATAATCAAGGAGCTGCGCAATAAGGGAGGGGACGAGGTTGAAATTCTGCTTCATGCCGGTAAATTCTTCAACAATGGCCGCCATATCATAATAATCTTTCGTCCCATGGAGTAAAACCCAGGGGAGAAGGTATTCCCCGGACAAGAGGTTTTTATAATAGGGCTGATGCATGTGCCAGAGAAATGAAATATTAAGTGGTTCCATCATTCCATCCAATATCCGATCATTAGATTCCAGTAATGAAAAAAAGTGTCAACACATTCAAGGAAGGAAAAACACAATAATCTTCAGACAATTTTATCATTCCAACATGATTATCGGCAGATATCATATTTTCATTAATTACATCAGTTCCCAAGTTAGGTCCTTGTTGTTTGGTCATTTATAATTATATTCTTTCAGACTTCAATATGCCGGAAGGTTATCTTGTCATCTATCTCCATAATCCCGACAGTCCCGCGGTGTGAATGGGTCCCGCGAAAGCTTCCCGGGTTAAAAAGCAGCACATTTCCTTTTTTTGCTTTGAGGGGAACATGGGAGTGACCAAATATAACCACATCAACTCCTTGAAATTCCCTCAGTACCACATCTTCAATACACTGCGGTGAGCCCCTGCCATGGATCACCCCTATTCTCCTGCCCATTACTTCTTCTATCCTTTTTTCGGGGAGCAGGCTGCAGAGGTCAAAATCATCCATGTTACCCCTCACCGCTTTCAGTTCCCAGTGCGAGAGGTAATAATAAACAGCAATCCCGGTCATATCACCTGCATGAATAATCATATCGACATCCCCAAAAACCGTCTTCATTGTTGTCTCAAAAAGTTCAGTAATATTGGCCAGATGGGTATCGGAGAGTATCCCTATTTTCATAGCAGTGAAGATACTCTATACAAAATTAAAATGGATGTCAATAAAACCAGGCGATGGGTCTACCCACTGCCTATTGCCCGTCTTTATTGACATATCAAGCTTCGCGATGTTACACTAAGTGATGGAAATATTGAAGAAATTAAGTGATAAATTCAACAAATATCTCTTGAAAGAACTGACCATTATTCTTCTTCTTTCCATGGGAATACTTACATTTATTCTTGTCCTTGGCCGACTCGGTAAAATGGTCGATCTCGTCATCAATAAAGGGGTTGGATTTCGCGATATTTTTCTCTTAATCGTTTATTCCGCCTCTCCCTACCTCACATTTACTTTGCCCATGGCCTTCCTCCTCTCCGTCATCGTTGTCCTCGGGAGGCTTTCAACAGAAAATGAGATTCTCATATTAAAGGCAAGCGGCGTGAATCTAAAACGTCTTTTCATACCGATTACGGTCCTTGGCATACTCATAACTCTTTGTGGGCTCTTGAACGCCAACCTGCTTTTGCCGAAAAGCAGCGAGCTGTTCAGGAATACGCTCATTAATGTCGTGAAAAAAGGGATATCCGTTGATGATAAAGAAGGGATATTCAATGACACCGTCCGGGGAATCGTTATCTATATCAACAAAGTAGACCCGGATAAAAAGTTTCTTTCCGGCGTTGTCATATCCGATGACAGAGACAAAGAAATAAAACAGACCATATCTGCGCAAAAAGGATATATCAATGTCGATCCCAATACCCTTGATCTTTACTTTGCGCTTGAAAACGGGACCCTTCACCGGTGGGAAAAAGCAAATAACACATACCGGAACATACGTTTTAACAACTATACCTTTTCTATGAACCTTTCTGCGATGGTCCCTAATATTGGCGGACTCAGGAAAAAACCTTACGAGATGAACAGCGACGAACTCGCGAAAGCGCTTAAGGACGCAACGAGCGACAACGACAGATACAGCATAATGCTCGATATTTACAATATTAAGGCAGCCATCCCCTTTTCATCTCTGGCATTTATATTCCTAACCATACCTCTTGGTGTCAAGAGATCAATTGAGGGTAAATTTTCCGGCATGCTGTACAGCCTCCTGCTCTTTATATTTTATTACATCCTGATGGCCTTCACGGAAAATTTTGGCATGGCAATCCATTTGCCCGCCTTTCTTACATCTTTCCTCCCAAATGTTATTATTGCAACGATGGGATTTTATTTGCTGAAAAATCTGAACGAAGAAGAACATGCAACAGTATCACAAAAATTACGCTACTTTTGGACCTATTGCCTTGAAAAGACTAAATAAATATTTAATCACCAGCGTGATAAAACTTTTGTTGATTACAGAGCTGGCAGGGCTCGTTATGTTCCTTACCATTGAGTTTTTTGAACATATGGATGTATTCACCTCCTCTTTGAAGAATTTCGTTTTCAGTATGATCTATCTTATTCTTATGTCCCCATCCTACATCCACCTCATTCTCCCCTTCTCGTTTCTGGTGTCAATGCTGATACTCCTCATCCTTATGGTGAGAGGGAACGAAATGATCATTACACGGACATCCGGTATCAGCACAATATCGCTCATGAAACCTCTCCTTGCTTTTTCTATGGTGCTTGTAGTATTCTCATTCCTTCTTGCAGAGTGGATAATTCCTTTCACTTCCAACGCTTCAGATTATTTATACAGGGTGAGAATGAAGGGGGAAGAAGCGCAGGTATTCTTTAAGAACGACAGAATATGGTTCAAGAGCAATAACATAATCTGCAATATAGATTTTTTTGACGCAAAAAAAGATACCATAAAAGGGCTGACCATTTTGGAACTTTCGGATACGTTTTCTATCAACAAAAGGTATGACGCAAAAGAAGGGATATTCAAAGACGACTCATGGTACATTACCGATGTTACTGAATGGACCTTCGATGCTAATGGGATAGTGGCCAAAAAAACATACGGACAATTTAAAGATCTTCTTCAGGAACCTCCATCGTTTTTCAAGGTTGCCAATAAAGATCCTGAAAATATGGGATATAGAGAGCTTTCACGATATATAGAGAAGCTGAAAAGTAACGGCCACGACATTCGAAGATACCGTGTTGACCTTTATAACAAGGTAGCTTTACCCTTTGCTAATCTTATTATGGTATTCGCTGCCTTTTCTGTTGGTCTCAGATATGCAAAGACAAAGCATATCTCATCAGGAATTCTCTCCGGTATTCTACTCGGTGCATGTTACTGGGGCGTTCATTTTCTCTCACTCGCATATGGTTATGGCGATACCTTTCCCCCTCTCTTCGCCGCATGGTTCTCCAACTTTCTCTTCGTCGCTTCAGGGGTCATCGGTATTGTGACCCTGAGGACATAAATGGAAACAATATTAATGATAAATCTTGTCAGCGTTCTCAGAAAGGAGCAGTCTCGTGAGAGCATATCTTGATATAGAAACCGATCGTGCAGGCAAAATCTGTGTAGTTGGAATCTCGGTAGAAAACAATGGCTTTATCCAGTGGTATGGTGAGGACATAAATACGAGCAGCATTGAACGGGAATTGAGCAATGTGAAGACTATTGTCACTTTCAATGGTGATCTCTTTGACCTTCCCAGATTAAAAGAATCTTTTAATATAGATCTCAAAGCACAATGTGTCTCCCGGGACCTCTTTAAGGAAAAAAAGAAACTGGGCATTAAAGGCGGACTCAAAGACCTTGAAAAGATGTTCGGCATTGAGAGAAAAACAGAAGGGATGAATGGATATAAGGCAATGTTTTTGTGGGAAAAATACAAACTGCATGGCAACATGGATGCCCTCAATCTTCTCCTCGAATACAATAAAGAAGATGTTGTAAACCTCATACCCCTCGAAGAAATCTTGGAAAGTCTGAGAGAGGAATAATCGTGATTGAAGCTTTTGAAATCGTCTCGACATTTAATAAAATAAGCGGATTAATGATCCTGCCGGAGGGGGACAAGAAGTTTCCCTGCGCTGTCCTTTCTCATGGCCTTATCAGTTCTAAGGAGAGCTCCAAATACACATTGCTTTCGGAACGCCTTGCAGATGCTGGTATTGCTTCATGCAGGTTCGATTACCATGGGTGTGGTGAAAGTGGCGGCTGGATCGAAGAAACAACCCTGACCATACGTCTCGATAACCTCAACACCATCGTCGATTATATACTCCGGCATCAACATGTCAATGCCGATAAAATAGGTATCATAGGGGGCAGTTTCGGCGGCACAACAGGCCTCATAAAAGCAGCACGGGATAAACGGATACAATGCGCATCCCTCTGGGCTACCCCCTGTTTTCTGGAAAAAGAGGGCGATGGCAGTATTGACGGTATAGTCTTTAAAGATCATATTTACACTGATTTTGCGGCTTATAATATACTCGCAGAAGCCAGGAAGGTCTCTCACGCATTAGTCATTCACGGTGAAGCCGATGAAACCGTCCCCTGCATTGAGGGAAAAACAATCTATGATAACTTACAGCAGCCCAAGGGTATCGAAATAATAGAGGGGGGAGACCACGTTTTCTCTGACCCTGTCCACAGAGACAGAGCAATCAATCTTGCGATAGATTGGTTCTGCAAATACCTCTTTTAAGGCAATCACCAATACTCAAATCTCAATCATCAAATAATTCATGAATTATTTGATGATATATTTGCACGCAGCGCTGTTATTGACTTTATTTTGGAATTTGTAATTTGGTTATTGTTTATTATCTTCGCCGGGCTATTGGTGACTATCTTTCTTTTTATCACCAAATAGTTTGACCCGTTCGCGGATGAGGTCGCCGACAACATTGCTCAAACCAATACCAAGCGCAAGAGAAAGTGTCAAAACAATCCCGCCGAAGACTATGAGGAAGCTTACCGTAACAATTGTATTGCCAATGCCGATATATTCAAAACAAATGCCGAAGGTAATGACGATTAAAAGAATCCGTACCCCTTTTGCAATGAAATCACCGTATGTTATCTTTGCGTTTTCGCAGGTCAGATAGATTACCCTGCTGATAAAATTGCTAAAGATAATACCTATGATAACAATGACAAGGGAAACTATGATATTCGGCAGCGTTGTCGAAATCCGTGAAGCATACTCGGAAAACTGAGATAAACCAATATAATTCAGACCAAATGACAAGAATAAAACAATGAAGATCCAATAGACAATCTTACTGAATACCAGGGAAGGGGGTGTTTTGATGCCGCCTTTTTCCAAAAAGCCTATGATCCCCGCTTCCTGGGCCCATTTATCAAAACGGAAAAGGAGCAGAATCTTACTCAGAAGTTTCTTGACAAGCCAACTGATAATAAATCCGCCGATCATCACAATGACCATGACAAGAATATTGAGAAAAACCTCCTGAAAATTGTCATAGAGGTCTAAAAACATATCCTGGAAAAACTTTAGTATGTCTTGCATGGGAAAATATTATTCAATGTTGCTATATATGTCAATGGAAATCACCCAGTTTATTTTTTTGTTGACATTATCCCCTTATTTCGTTTAGGAAATTATAGGAAATTGTAAAAAAAGAAAGGAGGAATGTACATGCCTGCAAAAATTGATCAAGATGCCTGCACTGGATGTGGAGCCTGCGCTGAGATTTGCCCTGCCGACGCTATCGCTGTTGATGACGTAGCAAAGGTTGATTCTGAACTCTGCACAGAGTGTGGAGCCTGCGTAGAAGAATGCCCGGTAGAAGCAATTACCTTAGAAGGGTAATTATAAGTAAAGCGTTTTAAAATATAAAAGGATGGGGTAACCCATCCTTTTATATACTCACTTTATATTTTTCCTGTTAAATACTTTTTGTAACAATCTCAGAAAGATCAAGGACTTTCATTGTTTCGCCCTTTTCTTTGTCTTTGACCGCATCTTCCATCATAATAAGGCAATAAGGACAGGCCGTAACAACCGTATTGGCCGTAATGGCAATAGCTTCATCAATCCGTGCATGGTTAATTCTTTTATGATGCTCTTCCATCCATATCCTGCCTCCTCCTCCGCCACAGCAGAAGCTTCTGTCATGGTTTCTTTCCATTTCACTGTAGGAACCTTTTCTCACCTTATCAAGAATACTTCTCGGTTCTTCGAATACACCATTCACCCTCCCAAGGTAACAGGGGTCATGGAAGGTAATATTTCCTTCGATTGACGGGTTCAGTGAGAGCTTGCCCTCCTTGACAAGTTTCCATATGAATTCCGACTGATGGTAGACCTCAAATTTGCCGCCTATCTGGGAATATTCGTTCTTCAAAGTATGCAGGCAGTGGGGGCAGGTTGTTATGATCTTTTTAATGCCAAGCTCATTGAGCAGTTCGACATTCCCCTGCGCAATGCCGAGATAGAGTTCTTCATTTCCGCATCTCCGTGCAGGATCACCGCAGCAGGTTTCATCCTGACCGAGCATGCCGAATGACACTCCGGCTTGATTGAGAATAGTTGCAAAGGACCTGGCGACCTTTCTGTTCCTGTCATCAAGGGACGCAACACACCCTGCCCAATAAAGGTATTCAACTTCATGCTCGGCAACGTTTTTGATATCCAGGCCTTCAGTCCATTCGGTCCTCTGCCTTTTACCCATGCCGTATGGGTCGCCTTTCTGCTGTAAATTCTTGAAAAGGAGCCTTGTTTCAGGGGTCGTTTTACTCAGTGTGAGTGTTAAATACCGTCTCATTTCAATATTTTTATCAAATGTAGGTATTGAAATCGGGCAGTTGACCTGACAGGCAAGACAGGCGGTACATGACCAAAGCGTTTCTTCCTGGATCACTTTGTCAATAAGACCATCTTCGTTCTTAACGCCGTTTGCCGTTCTCTCCCATTCAGCCTTCAAATCCTGTATGAATTGTTTCGGTGAAAGTGGTTTATCTGTATTATAAGCCGGACAGAGGTCCTGACATCTTCCGCATCGCGTACAGGCATCAAGATCGAAGTTTTGACGCCAGGTAAAGCCTTCGATAGTGTTGATTCCGAATTCTTCGGCAGTCTCGAAATCTGCAATCGGTTGAATTGCGCCTCTCGCCGTCTCGCCTCCCGGCACATCCTCGACACCTCTAAACAGCATATTTATCGATGATGTAATGATGTGGAGCAGTTTCGAATAAACGATATAGACAATCAAACCAAAGGAGAGGACCATGTGGAGGTACCAGAGTACCCGGTGCATAATCATGGCGCTCTCTTTTGAGTCTCCAAAGAGACTTGCCACGCCCCAGCCGACAAAACTCCACACTTCATATTCGGGTCGTGTTACCGCTATCCTTGCGCCTTCTACAAGAAAACCCGTAACAAGAACGGCAAGAATCCAGAGGAGTGTAATCATATCTTCGGGTTTACTGTCAAGTCTTGTCGGTTTCGTTACATATCTTCTATACAGGGCCAACAGTATACCGATAATTGCCATTAATCCGGCCACTTCGAGGATGAACGAAAAGGTAAGATAAAAATTCCCCACAAGGTATTTTACCTTGAAAAGAGGTTCAAAAAAATCATCCTGGAGGGCTACCAGGGCTGTACCGACAGCAAGAACCAAAAATCCCCAGAATATGAAGAAGTGCATCGTACCGGGAAAGGATTCCCTGAGTATTGATTTGTGAAATATCCCATTGGATATGAAATATCCTATCCGCTCACCTAACAGCTTCTTAAAATCCATCTCCACGGGTTTGCCGATCTTCCACATCTTCATTCGCTTCAGTATTCCCATAACGAAAACAATAATCGTTATAGCGGCAAGTATGTAGGTGATTATCCTGGCACCCGGGCCTGCATTCCAAAGAATCTCTCTCCCGATCTCCATCTCCATTTCCAGCCTCCAAGCTTTTTTGACATATTTTATCTATATAAAAGCAATAAAATCAATAAAAATGTGACAGATTTCACATATTGCATGAAACCCAATATCCACGGGGATCTTGACTGGACACGCAACAAGGATAAATATGATGCGAAAAATAAATAATAAATTTTACTTGACAGATTTTTCTTTTCTCTGATAAGGTAGTTGTTACAATAAGCTTAAGGGGCGTTATGACAAAAGAAATGATCACCTCAGTACTGCTTCTATTAATGTGTATCATCACACCAAGTCTTTCAGGCGCCGCACAGACTACGCATAAAGTGAAGCAAGGCGATAATTTATATAGTATAGCAAAGAAATATCACGTATCCGTTGATCAGTTAAAAAGTCAGAACAATCTGAGATCAATCAAACTTTCCTCCGGACAAAGCCTGATTATCAAAGGCAATTCAGAGAGAACTGCAAGAAACGAGTCGACTACAAGGAACAACGGTAAAAAGAAAAAGATCCAGGAAATTGAAGCGCCTGTCGAAGAAAATGACGGCGAATTTATTGAGTATAAAATCAAAAGAGGCGACACTCTTGATAAAGTAGCAGCGCTCTTTAATGTCGAAAAAGAAGATCTCATCGAATCAAATAACCTCCAGAATCTGAAGGGCAACAAACTGTCACCGGGCAGGACCATTCTTATTCCAAAAGTTATTGAAGAGGGCGAAGAAGAGATCATTACTCTAACCGGCAAATCATTAAAACCATGGAAAAACAGCGATGAACGGTATATGCTCGTTAAGGTTGCGAAAAGCTTTATGGGAGCACCGTATAAATACGGCGGCAATACCGTGAAGGGCCTTGATTGTTCTGCATATGTAAAGAAAATATATGAAATATTTGATACACAGCTTCCGAGAAGTGCCCGGGATCAATTCAAGGTCGGTTCAATAATAGGAAAAGAAGAGCTTGGCGTTGGCGACTTGGTATTCTTTAAAACAAAACGGTATGTGAAGCATCCAACCCATGTCGGTATCTACATCGGTGAAGGCAATTTTATTCATTCATCCTCAGGACATGGAAGGATTGGAGTCAAAATAGATTCACTCTCATCAGATTACTACTCAAAAGTATATACCGGCGCCACAAGGGTAAAGAGCGGTTCTTTTGAGGAAGCACCTAAAGCAACGATTAACTCCGAGGTGTCTTTCCGGTGAGCCCGCGTAGCCCCTACAACCTGATGTAATGATCTCCGCGGACGTCCTTCGTCCCTCGGCGTATTGCCCGTGGGAATCTATTTATTGACAGACCTCATAATTATATGGTGAAATAGCAACCATGGTAAAAAAGAAAGAAAAAGAGATCCTACGTAAACCCGATATAATCCTTAAGACAATTAAATCAGCTATGCAATTTGTACAGAATAATGCAAAGCAGTGCAGTATCGGGCTTGTTGTTTTCCTCATTGTCGTTGCCGCTGTAGCTGCCTATGGGTTTAATGCGAAAAATCAGTATGATAAAACCCAATACCGCCTTTCGCAGGGTATACAATCTTTCAATGAATACAATGCGAGTGGAAAAAAGGAAGATATCGATAAAGCAGAAACTATTTTTAACGAAGTTGCACAAAAGAAAAAAGGGGAATTATCCTACATCGCAAAACTTTACCAGGCAAAGATAAATTACACCCGCGGGAAAAGCGAAGACGCGAAAAAAATGTA
Organism: Syntrophus sp. (in: bacteria); assembly: GCA_013824645.1. Classification (GTDB taxonomy): domain Bacteria; phylum Desulfobacterota; class Syntrophorhabdia; order Syntrophorhabdales; family Syntrophorhabdaceae; genus PNOF01. The sequence goes on from PNOF01000022.1 coordinate 17,950, forward strand.
TCAGGAAGTCATGGGCAGCACTTCAAGCGCGACACTGAAAGCATTAGCCGAAAAAGCCATTCAACATATCGAAAAAAAGTAACACAACACAATTCCTTTCACGCCACATATTAATAAAAATGTAGCTGACCCACCGTTACGCTCACTGGGACGGAAAACATCGTCCCTCGTCCTAATGAGTCCCGCTATAAGCAGGGCAAATGATCGTCCTGCGGTTTATCCACCTATCACCCGGTTTCTTATTCATATCTCAGGGCATCTATAGGGTTCAGGAGGGACGCTTTGTAGGCCGGATAAAAGCCGAAGAAAATACCTACTACCCCAGAAAAAACAAAGGCAAGCAGGGCCGACATCAGCGAGACTTCAGTTGGCCAACCCGCCATCATTGAAATCACAGATGATCCGGTAATGCCGGCAGTGAGACCGATCACTCCACCTATAAGCGAGAGTATAACTGCTTCCATAATGAACTGTAGCCTGATATCCCAGGTCTTTGCCCCGATAGCCATCCGTATGCCGATCTCCCTGGTCCGCTCGGTAACGGAAACAAGCATTATGTTCATGATTCCGATCCCTCCGACAAGAAGTGAAACAGAAGCAATGGCGCCGAGGAGTATGGTCATAATCTGCGTCTGCTCTTCTGCTGCCTGCATCATCTGTGTCAAGTTACGCACGGAAAAGTCGTCATCCTTTTTCGGGCCAATGCGGTGCCTCTGTTTGAGTAATGAAGTCACCTGCCTTTCGGCGCTATCTAAGTCTTCAGCGCTTCTTGCTTTCACCATGATCTGCCGCACCATACCGGGAAAAGTCGTCCCAAAAAGTTTTTTCTGTGCAGTTGTGACAGGCACAAAGACTGCATCGTCCTGGTCATCCCCCATGACCGATTGTCCTTTCTTTTCCATAACACCGATCACCCTGAAGGGAATCTTCTTGATTCTAACGATCTGGTCAACAGGATCGATGCCTCCAAAGAGGTTATCCACCACAGTTTGGCCAAGAAGGGCTACTTTCGTGGCGCTTCTCACGTCTTCGTCCGTTAAGGAACGTCCTGTGGCTATGGGCCAGTCGCGTACCCTTATAATGCCAAGCGTAGTTCCGGAAACCCTGGTGGACCAGTTCAGGTTTCCGTAAACGATCTGGGCCGTTCCGTTCAATATGGGCGCCACATCCTGTACTGCTGGGCATTCTTTCTCGATTGCCTCAGCATCATTCAATGTGAGGGTAGGCTGACCTCCAAAACCCGTTCTTATACCACCGGAGGTCTGACTGCCGGGAAGCACAATGAGGAGATTACTGCCCATACTTGCCGTCTGTTCGGCTATCTTGCGGCTTGCTCCCGTCCCAACGGCTAGCATGGCAATTACTGCCCCAACGCCGATAATGATGCCGAGCATGGTAAGGGCCGAACGCATCTTGTTTACTCTCAGAGCACGCAACGCTATCTGGACTGTCCATGGAATACTTATCAATTTCTCACCCCTTTCTCAAACCCTTTTGATCTTCAATGGTCGGTTTATCGCTCACCAAATGTCCGTCGAGAAATCGTATGATCCTTCTGCTATAGGTAGCAATGTCCGGCTCGTGCGTCACCAGTATGATGGTAATGCCGGCTTCAACATTAAGTTTCTGAAAAAGCTCCATTATCTCAATGCTTGTATGAGTATCCAGGTTTCCCGTCGGCTCATCGGCCAGGATAACAGGAACCTGGTTGACAATCGCCCGCGCAATGGCCACCCGCTGCTGCTGGCCTCCCGAAAGCTGATTCGGATGGTGGTGCTCCCTGCCTTCCAGACCCACTGTTTTCAGGGCCGCAATGGCCTTTTCGTTTCTTTCCTTGAGAGGAACACTGTTATAGAGCATTGGCAATTGCACATTTTCCAGTGCTGACGTCCTCGGTAAGAGATTAAATCCCTGAAAAACAAAACCGAGTTTCTGATTTCTGATATGGGCCAGTTCATCCCTCGTGAGCTTACCCACATCAACCTCTTCGAGGAGATACTGACCGCTCGTCGGTATATCGAGGCAACCGACAATATTCATAAAAGTCGACTTACCGGACCCTGAAGGTCCCATGATCGCGAGGAACTCCCCTTTTTCAATGATTACAGAGACTCTGTCGAGTGCCCTGAGCTCCGTGTCGCCCAACTGGTAAATTTTGGAGATGTCCCTAGCTTCTATGAGGACCATTATCTTGGCAACCTCGGCGCAGACTGTTGCTGGTTATTATTGGCCTTTGTATTTTTTGCCAGGGATTCAACGATCACCTCTTGTCCTTCTTTCACATCTCCTGAAGTCACTTCCGTAAACGATCCGTCGCTAATGCCTATGGTCACCTGGACCTGTTTCGGTTTATCGTTCTCCAATATCCAGACCGTATACCCCTTTTGGCCTGATGTGCCGCCTCCTTTCCCTGACGGGCGGCTATCTGTTTTATCAGCAGCAGGCACTGAGGGACCTTTTCCGGCTTTATCAGCAGGTCCTTTCGAAACTGCAACACCATCTTTTTCAGAGGGTCTGAAACGTAAAGCAGCGTTGGGGATTTTGAAAACTGAATCCTTGCTTACGACAACTACAATGACATTGGCTGTCATACCGGGTTTCAGTCGCAGATCAGCGTTGTCCACTTTAATAACTACGTCATAGGTAACTACGTTTTGTACCGTAATTGGGGCGATACGTATCTGGTCTACTATTCCACGGAAGGTGTTTTCCGGATAGGCATCAACGGTAAACTCCACGTCCTGGCCAACTTTGATCTTTCCGATATCCGCTTCATCAATACTCGTGTCAATCTGCATCTTGGTCAAATCCTGGGCTATCGTAAAGAGCGTAGGGGTCTGGAAACTCGCGGCTACCGTCTGTCCCACATCAACACTCCTCGATACTACAACACCATCTACGGGCGATACAATCTTTGTGTACCTGAGATTCGTCTCTGCAAATCGTAATGCCGCCTCTGTCTGCGCCACCTGTGCCCTGGCGGTTCCCAACAAGGCATTGCTTGTTTCGTAATTCGTTTCAGCCGTATCGACGTCGCTCCTGGCGATCAGATTCTCTGAAAAAAGCTGGCGGTTCCGCTCTTTTGTTCTCCTGGAGTCCTCCATCGTTGCCTTTGCCTTTTCCACATTAGCCTGTGCACCGAGCACGTTGGCCCTCGCCTGATCTACCTGGGCCTGTAAGATTGCAGGGTCTATTTCCGCTATAATCTGCCCTTTTTTTACTTTGGAATTAAAATCCACATAAAGCTTTTTCAGTGTCCCCGATACCTGAGTACCGACAAGAACGGTCGTTACGGCATTCATGGTGCCTGTTGCCGTAACCGTTGATCGCAAGGGTCCGCTCGTCACAGGGGTTGTTTTGAATTTGACGGCGCCGTTTCTGCTTTTGAAAAATATGAAGGCCCCGGCTCCAATGAGCACAACGATTATTGCGGCAATGATTATCTTCTTCATTCTTTTACCCCTATCGCCTTCTCGATACTTGCCTGAGAGTTTTTATAGTCTGTGAGTGCCTGCGTATAGGCCACCTGGGCGTTGTTGAGACCTACCAGGGCATCTGTTACCTCCAGGGGGCTTCCTACACCAGCCCGGTATCTGCCGGTGGCAAGCTCGACATTTTCTTTTGCCTGCCTCACGGTAAGTTCCGATGTGCCTATCCTCTCATCGGCCTCACGAAGAGAGAGATATGCCTGCTGAATCTGAGAATAGATATCAAGGCGCAGCGATTGTTCATTGGCGCTCACCGTATCATGGTTTGCCTGCGCTTCAGCAACCTGGTATTTCGTCTGAAACCCGGAAAATAATGGAATGGAAAGGTTGAGTCCATAATTCCAGCCCTCATTGAGGGGAAAGCTCGTGTTCGTGTAATTGTAGTTTGCACTACCGCTCAGTATTGGAAAATATCCCTTACGTGCAAGATCGACGGACGCTTTGGAGGCCTCTTTTTTCTTGATCAACGACTGGAGATCAGGCCTCTGATTATAAGCCTTTGAGGCGGCTTCCTCGAGGCTAAGATCGTACTTCACATAAAATAGATTGTCCTGGAGACTATACTGAGGGGCATCGGCAATACCCATGGCGCTGTTCAGGGTAACCAACGAAAGTTTCACCTGATTCTCAGCCTTGATAAGATTCAGTTGCGCATTGCTTAAATCAACTTCTGCCTTGGTCACATCTATTTTTGACTTTGTTCCAACCCTGTAAAAACCACGGGCCTGCTCCAAATGCTCCTGGAACTGCTTAACGGATTCACGGGCAACATCTCTGAGCCGCCGGGCCTGCAGCACGTTATGGTATGCCTGTTTTACGTTGAGGATCGCTACATCCCGGGTATTGCTCAGGTCAAAACGGGACGACTCGGCGTTCAACTTACTAATATTTACCTGCGTTGGCGTTTTACCGAAATCAAAGATCATTTGTTTCAAACCAACGCTGCTCGTGTACTGGTCATACCTATCTATGTTCCCCGAAGAAGTTCCCGTTGATGTGGAAGACGTGGCTGGAGAAACCTTGCTGTAAGAACCTGATGCATCAAGTTGCGGATAGTAGCTCGCCCTTGCCTGGCCAACCCTTGCTTCATTCGCTCTTATGCTCGACTGCGATGCCAGTATACTCGGTTGATTCTTGAGTGCAATATCCACTGCACGTTGGAGGGTAAGCTCTTCACCAGCAGTGATGCCTTCAGCCAATGCCGGAAAAGGTGCAAGAAAACAGAACAATACAGATGCCATCAACATCACTGGCAACTTCTGATAAAACTCCCACATTCTTCCTGCTACCGATTGAAACCACCGGGCCCGAGATGCCTGGTCGGGCATCTTTCTTATATGCATAATCCTTCCTCCTGCAAAACCAATATCATGTAAAATGTGGATATAAGTCAAAAAACATTCCGGCAAAATAATTGAAACAATTTCAATATGTTTTTTCATATAATATATTAAACACTATACACTCTTTTTGCAATCACTATGCCACTCCCTGGTTACCCATAGAACCTTTGTTCACAGTCTTTCTACTGAAGGAGTTCAGATCCCCTTCGACAATATCTGTCATTTAAGACTTTAGCGCAGACATTTTTGTCGAATAACTTACAGGGAATGCTTATTGGGAGAAATACACAAAATGCAGGGCATAAACCCTTAGCAAGTTCACGAGCGGGGAGGAAAGGCTCCGCAGGCTTTTGTCTATGGAGGGGGGGAACGATCTACTTACGTTGTCACTACCAAGGGAAGGCGTAAGCCCAGCATAGTAAACATAAGACAAAGCGATCTGGAAACGAACTTCTGTGAACGAGAGGGGTGGCTCCGACAGCTTTTGCTGGTGGAGGGGCGCTGAGCACATGGAATGGAAATGCCGAGGGACGGAATTGAACCGCCGACACGGGGATTTTCAGTCCCCTGCTCTACCGACTGAGCTACCTCGGCATTTGATGTTTATTTAAAACATAACTGCCAACCTTATGTCAATATAAAACAGGCCATAGGTGATAGGTGATAGACAAATAAACCGATGTCAATAGAGGCAGTAAAAAAAGATTGGATATATTCGCTTAACTCTCTATATATCTTATATCTTCTTGCTTACAATGAGCAGAAAAACAGCGGTAGGCAATTAAGAGGCTTGTGCAACAGGTGACCGGATCAACGAATAGTCGGGGCTCTTAAGCATTATTTAGATAACCTCATTTTATCCTATAGTCTAGAGCCAGTTGAACATGTTCTTCATAAACCCTTTGACAGAATATATTGTCATATGTTAACACATTCTCATGGCAGAAACTTTTACGAAACCATTCAAGGGAATCCTCTATAATAAAGAAAACACTGATAACATCTCTTCAATAGTGTGCCCTCCCTACGATGTTATCTCCGATAATGAAGTCTATTATAAGAAAAGCGACGTTAACGCAATCCGGTTGGAGCTTCCCAGGGCCCTTCCCACCATGGACCAATATGCAGCAGCAAAACAGACCATGGATGATTGGCTGAAAAAGGGTATTTTATTACCCGACAAAGAAAATACAGTTTACGTCTACGAGCAGGAATTCGAAATCGAAAACATATCCTTTTTCAGACGGGGCTTTATTGCGCTCCATAAACTTAGTCAAGAAAGGATCCTCACACACGAAGAGACGAGAAAAAAAGCAAAAGCAGATCGCGAGCAATTGATCAGTACCTTGAAAACATATACAAGCCTCATTTTCGGTCTCTATGAAGACAAAGATGAAAAGATTGAAGACATCCTTGCAGGATCGCCAAAAGAAAAGATATACGATTTCACCGATGAACAATCTGTCCACAACAGGTTTTACAGGATGACTGATACAGCTGCAATTGCCAAACTGGTATCGATCATGGATACAAAAAACATCTACATAGCGGACGGACACCACAGGCTTGGCGTATCATACAAACTCAATGTTCCCTATATTCCCATCTACCTAACCAACATGTATTCACCGGGGATTGTCATACTCCCCTACCACAGGATCATCAACTTTGAAAAACCACGTCCACTCAGTGAAATAATGGGCCTCCTGAAGGATTACACGGATATCGTGCAAATACCCTATGCAGGAAAAGATTCCGTCAAGGAAGCGCTATCGAGAATCAACGAAGGGGCAAAAACTGCCTTCGTGCTATACCCAAAAGATGATCCGCAGCATTTATACATTGTGAAGGAGAATAAACCCTTTCCCGCTTATAATGATCAGAATATCCACGAATCACTGAAAAGATTGAAAGTCAATATCATCCATAGCGGTATCATCAAAAATCTTCTGAAGATAGAAGACGAAGAGATTTCTTTCACTCAGGACCATTACGAATCAGTCGACTCTGTCCGTAACGGCTCTTATGACCTCGCCTTCTTCCTGCCGCCCACAAGCGTCGAAGAAGTGAAGGATATCGCCGATAATAGTCTCTACATGCCCCCCAAATCAACCTTCTTTTATCCCAAGATACTCACAGGTCTCGTCTTCTACCAGTATGCATAACAAAATAGATTCCCTCGAGCATACCCATGGGAATCTCTGCAGTTCAGAAACCCTCGATATTCTCTGCGAGGAAAAACTGAAGTTCTTTCAGAAAAAGGACGGATACCGGTTCTCCATCGATGCCTTTCTTATTGCAAACTTTGTTGCCCTTAAGAGGGGCGAAAGGTTATTGGATATTGGCACAGGGTGTGGTATTATACCTATCTATCTTGCAAAGAGGGGATATACGAACCATATGCTCGGCATTGAGATTCAGGATGATCTTTTCCATCTGGCAATGAAAAATAAAGCATTGAATAACGTCTCCGATCATATTCAATTTCTCAAGGGAGACATCAGAAATCACGTTTCGAAACTCAAGAAAGAACCTTTCAATGTTATCGTCTCCAACCCGCCATACACAAAAAAAAATTCCGGCAGAATAAGTCCCGGGGATTCGAGATATATCGCCCGTTACGAATCTTTTCTTGATCTCTCTGAACTTTTATCCACCACGGCATCCCTTCTCAATAAGAAAGGTCGTTTCTGTGTTATATACCCATCGAAAAGGTTGGGGGAACTCATATATACGGCCGGATTGAATAAGCTGGAACTCAAACGGCTGCGCCTCGTCTATCCTAAAAAAAGTGAAGAGGCAAATCTTTTCCTTGCAGAATTTCTCAAAGAAGGCGGCATCGGAGTAAAAATAGAAGAACCTCTCTACATCTATGAAAATGGTTGCAACACAGAAGAAGTAAAAAAATACTACACACTGAAGGGTTGATTATGGAAGATTTTTTCGTACTCGTGGATAAGGATTTAAAAAAACTCGAACTTGCTATTGATAAGCTGATCACTACTAAAATAAGCTTTATTAAAGAAATCGTAAGTTACATTATAAAATCAGGCGGCAAGCGGGTAAGGCCCGTGCTCGTAACACTCTCATCAAAGCTCTGTGGGTATAAGGGAGAAAAACATATCCCCTTTGCCGCTATCATAGAATTTATTCATACAGCAACGTTACTTCATGATGATGTCGTTGATAACGCAAAAACAAGGAGGGGCTTCTCGACCGTCAACACCGTCTGGGGAAACGAACCCAGTGTCCTCGTAGGAGATTTTCTCTATTCCAAATCGTTTGAACTGATGTCTCAGGAAGGCAACCCTGAAATTCTTAAAACCATTTCACGGGCCACTACGTCCCTTTCAGAAGGAGAAATCCTGGAAATTATTAAGACAGCCGATATCAAAACCACAGAGGAAGAATATTTTGAAGTTATCGGCAACAAAACAGCGGTCCTTTTTTCTGCTGCATGCGAAATAGGGGCAATACTCGGTAAAGTAACAACAACGCAAAGGAATGCCCTGAAGAACTTTGGATATAAGCTCGGTATTGCATTTCAGCTCCGTGATGACATACTCGACTATACATCCTATGATGAGGTGCTTGGAAAACGTGTAGGCACCGACCTCAAAGAAAAAAAAGTGACCCTTCCGCTTATCCATGCCCTGCAATCTGCGAGCGAAAAAGAAACGAGTATTGTTGCAAAAATCCTCAAGAAGCAGATCATTTCACAAAAAGATTTTGACAGGGTAAGTAAGTTCATCGAAACGCATGACGGGATAATCTACACATCGTCGGCGACGAAAAAGTACCTTCAGGACGCAAAAAAACACCTCAATATTTTTCCTTCCTCCCGTTACAAGGAAGGCCTTCTGTCACTTGCAGACTATATGCTTAAAAGGGAAAAGTAAGAAAAAGACCTGTCTAAAGAATTTCTCCTTTAGGAATGACAACAATACCGTCTTCGGACACATAGAACCGTTTCCGGTCTTTTTCAAGATCGTATCCGATTTTCATGCCATCCGGTATTCTGACACCTTTATCGATAATGGCCCTTTTCACCTTTGCCCGCATTCCTATGACAACATTATGGAAAAGGATCGACTCATCGACCTCTGCGTAACTATTGACCCGAACGCCCGGAGAAAGAATCGATTTTGTCACCCTGCCGCCGCTGATAATGACACCACTACAGATGATTGAATCTAAAGCCTTACCTGCCCTCCCCGACCCTTCATCGGCAAAAACAGTCTTGGCCGGTGGATACTGACCCTCGTATGTCCTGATCGGCCAGTTTTTGTTATACAGGTTAAAAACCGGACTTACGGAAGCAAGATCCATATTTGCCTGCCAGTAAGCATCAATCGTTCCTATGTCTCTCCAGTAGTTTGCATCTTTTCCCCCGTCCGCTGCACCGAACCTGTATACAAAGACCCTTTGCCGGGGGTACAGCATGGGTATAATATCCTTTCCGAAATCATGGGAGTTGCTATTTTTTGCGTTCTTATTGAGGACATCGATGAGGACATTCCTGTTAAAAACATATACACCCATGGAGACAAAAGCTTTCTCTGGCTTACCGGGGATTGCATGCGGGTTTTTCGGCTTCTCCTCAAACCCGGTCACTCTCCCGTCAGCCATTGCTTCAATTACCCCGAACCGCGATGCTTCGTGAATATCTACCTCGACAGATGAAATGGTCAGGTCGGCTTTCTTGAGGTGGTGGTATCGGATAAAATGGCTATAATCCATCTTGTATATGTGATCACCGGATAGAATCACGACATAATCGGCATCGATCTGTTCGAGGTGGTATAAATTCTGGTATACCGCATCAGCAGTTCCCCTATACCAATCCTCGCCGACCCTCATCTGCGGGGAAAGATGCGATACAAATTCACCCAGCTCAGGATTGAGGATACTCCAGGCATCCCTTGTATGCTCTATAAGTGAGTGAGACTTATACTGCGGAAGCACAAAGATTTGTCGTATTCCTGAATTAACGCAATTGCTCAAGGTAAAATCGATAACCCTGTACTTCCCACCAAAGGGAACAGCGGGTTTTGCCCTGTCTTTCGTCAATGGATGCAGGCGGACCCCGACTCCTCCGGCAAGGACAAAGGCAACAACATTATGTATAATTCTTGGTCTCATAAGATTATATATACATTATCAACATATCAGTGTTAATAATCAACAGAAATTGAAGACCTCACAGCGTATTTTTCGATTTGCCATCAACAATAATAACAAATTCCCCCTTTATCTCTCCCTCAGGAAAAACCCTGAGCAGCTCCTCTAATTCTCCTCTCAGAACACTTTCGTAAACCTTTGTGATCTCTTTCAAGACCACTGTCTGCCTATTGCCCAATACTTCATAAATAGTTTTCAGTGTTTCCGCAACCCTTCTCGGTGACTCATAAAAGACAATCGGGTATGGCAAGGTAGAAAACTCTCTCAATATCTTCTTCTGTTTCCCTTTTTTAAGTGGTAAAAAACCAAAAAACATAAAATGGGCGGCAAAGAGACCTGAGATCGAAACAGCGCTTACTGCCGCCGAGGGGCCCGGTACGGCCTTTACTGTAACCCCCATCTCATAACATGCCCTGACGATAAAATTTCCCGGATCAGAGATGCATGGTGTACCAGCGCCGGTTATGAGGGCGCATGTCTTTCCTCTCCACAATTGTTCGGCAATACTTTTTGCCTTTCTTTCTTCGTTATAACTGTTGATAGAGATAATTGATTTTTTTATTGCGAGATGGTTAAAAAGCTTCATTGCCCTTGCACTGCTCTCGGCAACAACAAAGTCTACCTCCCGTAAAATCTCTATAGCCCTGAGTGTAATATCCTTGAGATTCCCTATAGGGGTGGCAACAACATATAAAATACCGTCTGAATCCATATCCCTCAAAGCATAATACACTGTAAAAGACTTGACAAGCACAAAAAAGTTTAAGACAATAAACCTATGATGTTTAAAATCATTCTCCTTAGTATTGCTATATCACTTTTTCCGTGCATCGGGCATCCTGCTGTATATGGTTTTGTGGACGAAAACGGCACATACCATTTTACCAATATGATCCCTGTGGGCAAAAAATTTCGCATTATTATTTCAGACAGAATCAAATCGATAGCCACAAAAAGTATCAATAACACTGATTATGACAATATGATTGCGGTGCATGCGGCCAACCACGGTATTGATCCGCAACTTATCAAGGCTGTTATGAAAGCTGAATCCAATTTTAACCCCAGGGCCTTATCTCACAAGGGCGCTCAGGGACTTATGCAGCTCATGCCGGACACGGCAAGGCTCATGAAAGTAGAAAACCCCTTCGACCCTGACGACAATATTAAAGGCGGCGCCAGGTATCTGAAATATCTTGATGATATTTTCGGGGGCAACATTGAACTGATACTTGCAGGGTACAACGCGGGCCCGGGAAGAGTCATAGAAAATAAAATGAATGTCCCGCCTTACGAAGAAACAAAAACATATATCCAAAGAGTAAAATCCTACTACAATAAATTAAAGAAGCCACATGATAGCTAAAGATGAAAAGCTGCAGATCTGGACGCTCCCGAACAGATTAAGCATTATCAGAATACTTTTTATTCCTATTATCATTTTTTGCATGGAAAAAGGGTTTTTCTTTGCAGCCTTCTTCCTTTTTATCATTGCAGGTATTACAGATGGTCTCGATGGCTTTATTGCCAGAAAACTCAATATGACCACGAAGCTTGGCCTCTATCTGGACCCCATTGCGGATAAGCTCCTTGTCTCATCGGTTCTGATCACCCTCACATATTTCAAACTCGTTCCTCTCTGGATTACCATCATACTCGTCTGCAGGGAATTCCTTATTAACGGCCTGAGGTCCTTTTATGCAGTGGAGGGTATTGCCGTTTATCCGTCCTTTGCCGGGAAATTGAAGACCATGCTCCAGATTGTCGGTATAGCATTCATCCTTTTTGACTCAGGAAACGACTATCTTCGCAACACACCCCTTGATAAAGTAGGACTCTACATACTCTATGGCGCCCTCTTTTTCAGCATATTTTCAGCCTGGAATTATATCGCTGCGATCTTTAAACCACATACAAACAGTAACAAACAATAATCAAATATAATCACCGGAGGAATAGAACAAAATTCTTCTGGGGAAACGAGGATCTTTTCAATATCCAGTTATGTTTATGTATTTCTTTTGGTTATTGGTACTTGGTTGTTGGCGATTATTTCCGGCATATCCCGCAGTTCATGCAGGAGCTCTCTTCTCCGTCGTCACAATAGATGCCGGCTTTGCCGGAGGGGTTCTCTACATGCACCCTGCTGCCCTTATCTCTTCCTTTTACATATACATAATCGAGGGGAATTTTTCCCAATCCCCCGGTAATGTCCAGCGCATATTGGGGCATTGCAAGGCCTGAAGCATTTTCCCTCAAAGCCCTCATGATCTCAATGCCCTTCTCCAGGCGTACCTTGAAATGAGCAGCGCCTATGACTTCATCAAGTTGGAACAGATAATACGGTTTAATGCCTGCAGCAACGAGCATGTGGAAGAGTTTTGAAAGCACATGGGGACAATCATTGATATTTCGTAAGAGCACTGTCTGACTTATGAGCATATTTCCTGTTTCACGGATTTTCCTGACCAGTTCAAGAAATTCGGGGGATATTTCTTTCGGGTGATTGATGTGAATAACGATCCATAGGGGAGCATACTTCTTTATCTCTTTCAAATGTTCTCTTGTAAAACCTTCCGGCCATACAACAGGCATTCTTGTGCTGATCCGGATTATCCCTATTTTCGGCATACCTCTCAGTTCCGATAGAATGTAACCAAGTTCATCAGGGGCAAGCATAAAAGGATCCCCGCCGGAGAGAATAATCTCCCTTATATGGGGATCTTCTTTAATATACCGAATGGATTCCTCACGGTATATCTCGGGGTGCCAGGCTTTTCCTACAAGTCTTTTCCTGTTGCAAAATCTGCAATACATGGCACACTGAGAAGTCACCAGAAAGACACCTCTGTTCAAATGCCTTTTCAAAAGAGCTGGTGTCACAGAAACACCATTTTCACCAAGAGGGTCTTCTTCCCCATCGTTATCCATCTCTAAGGGAGACGGTACAGCCTGTTGCCGTATAGGACAGGAGGGATTGTTCCCATCCATGAGGTTAAGATAAAAGAGGGGAACCTTCATACGATGGAAGTGGACAACCTCTTTTAATATTCTTTCTGTTTTAGAATCAAATGGAATGTGGCGCGATAATGCTTCTAATGAATGAAGAAAAAAAGGGAGGGTATTAGAAATACCCTCCTCGCTCGTCGACAATTTACTACGGTAGAACGAACTGGGCTCTTCTGTTCTTCGCCCATGCTGCTTCGTTGTGCCCTGGATCGAGAGGTTTTTCCTTCCCATAGCTTACCGTATCAATAGATCTGCCATCAATACCGAGATTAACAAGGAAATTCTTTGCAGAATCTGCCCTCTTCTGGCCGAGAGCAAGGTTATACTCCACTGTTCCTCTTTCATCACAATGCCCTTCAACTCTGACTTTTTTTCCTGCATTGGCAGCAAACCAGGCTGCATTTTCATTAAGGATAGCTGCATCATTTTTTCTAATATTATATTTATCAAAATCAAAATTAATACCTTTCAATATAACAACAGACCCTGGTGATGATCCCTGGACAACGGGGACCACAGGTTTTGCTTCAGGGGCTACGACACCCGCTGCCCCTTTAGGAGCTTCGGTCTCACCCTTCATCTGTTGCTGGAAACATCCACAACCACCCAGTGCTACGGCGATCAAGGCAACCAATAGTATAAATCCAAATGATTTCATTTTCATATTCCACCCCTTCTTTTCGTTGGTTAGGGTATATCCTTCGTTAAAAGGATATACCCTCATATGCGAGAACTACTTTTTCGCTGGTGCTGCTGCTTTCTCTGCTGCTGCTGGTGCTGCTTTCTCTGCTGCTGGTCCTGCCGCTTTCTCTGCTGCTGCTGGTGCTGCTTTCTCTGCTGCTGCTGGTGCTGCTTTCTCTGCTGCTGCTGGTGCTGCTTTCTCTGCTGCTGCTTTCTCTGCTGCTGGTGCTGGTTTTGGCGGTTCCGCTGGGCTGCAACCCATCAATGAAACACCTGCAAAAAAAGTAATAGCGATAAATAACACAACAAGTTTCTTCATTATTATTTCACCTCCTTTTTTTATGAATCTTTACCTTTATTAAATAGTTATATAACAACAATTGTACTATGTAAATCAAATTTTTTTAATAAGTACATCTTTTTTTATCATTTCAATGTCATTCATTGTGCAAAGATCGTTTCCCGCATTGAGAGCAGCGGCTGTACCACAAGCTACACCAAGCTTCAAAGCATGGTCAAAGGAAGCTCCTTCGCTAAAGGCAAAGACAACACCGGCAACAAGAGAATCGCCTGCCCCAATGGAACTGCGGACATTTACTTTCGGGGGCGAGACATAATAAGAACCATTTTTTGAGATACCGACAACTCCCCTGGCTCCCAAGGAAACAACAATATATTCTATTCTGTCTTGATATGGTTTTGCATATTCAAGGATTTTGCCTACTTCACTTACATTCACATCAACAAGCCTGTTAAACTCATGGATATTGGGCTTTATGAGAAAAGGGCTTGCATGAGCGCCTTGCTTTAATGCCTCTCCATCGGTATCAAGAAATACCTTGGTATCCTGTTCTTTTAATGTTGAAATAAGCTGGGCATAAAAATTATCGTTCATCCCTTGAGGGGGGTTACCGCTGATTACGACGTAGCTTTTTTCGGGGATTTCCTGAATCTTTCTGTAAAACTCATCTACTTCAATCTGACTTATGGGAGGACAAAGGGTACTGAGGAGCGTCTGGAGTTTCTTTTTTCTCTGGTTAATAGTGATATGGGCCCTTGTCTCGCTGTGAATCTTCGTAAAATCGCATATAATACCTTCGTTGACAAGCCTTCCCACCAGTTCAAGACCATTGTAGCCGCCTGCAAAACCCATGGCGATACTCTGCCCGCCTAATTCTTTTATCACCCTTGAAACATCAATCCCCTTTCCACCGGGATATTTTCTTTCTGCTACAATCGTGTTGACATCATCATATATGAGTTCTTCTACTTCAACAATTCTGTCAAGGAGAGGGTCCAGTGTGATAGTGTAAACCATGAGGTTACCTGTATTGTATTAAATATATCTCAAAATGGCTACAAAAAAAATGGGAATAATAAATCTCTTGGTTTTCTACAGAAGAAATTATTGGATAATTAGTTTTTTGAACTCCTGGAGCATTTCTTGCGGGTCAAGTGGAAGTTCGTGTTGATTTTTGTTTTGCATATCTCTGAGGACAATAATCCCTTTTCCCATCTCATCATCTCCGAGAATGAGGACAAAATCAGCCTTCGTGCTATCGGCATATCTCATCTGTGACTTTAATGATTTACCGTCATAGGAATAACCAAGCGTTATCCCTTCGGCCGCAAAGGCCCTCAAGATAGGGACCATAAGCCCCTTAGCCCGGTCGCCAAGATACGCAAAGAAACATGTCGGTGTCTCCGGCGATGCCTGAAAGCGGCCAATCATGGCCAGCCTCTCCATGCCGATTGCAAAACCGATACCAGGGGTCGCCGGACCACCCATCTCTTCGACAAGGTTGTCATATCTGCCACCTGCAATGAACGCCTTCTGAGCGCCCAAATCATCGGAAGTTATTTCAAAAACCGTCTTTGTATAATAATCGAGCCCCCTCACAAGCCGTTTGTTGATGTCGACGACAACACCGAAATCATTTACATGCATAAGAAATGCATGAAAATGTTCACTGCAATCTCCACAGAGGTGGTCATAGAGAAATGGCGAATGGGCCGTTACCTGAATACATTGTGCATTTTTGCAGTCAAATATCCTTAAGGGGTTCCGGCTGAGGCGCCTCAAGCAGTCTTCGCAGAGTTCATCTTTTTTCGTCTCAAAGTATTCAACGAGGACATCCCTGAAAGACTCCCTGCACTCTCTGCAGCCGACACTGTTAACCTCGATTTTATAGTTCGTTACACCAAGCTCACCCAACATCAAAAAAATCATCCAGATAAGTTCCGCGTCAAGGAGGGGCTCTTTCACGTTGAAGACTTCCACATCTATCTGATGGAATTCCCTGAACCTGCCCTTCTGGGGCCTTTCATGGCGGAACATGGGGCCGATGGTGAAGAGTTTCGTCACCCTTTCTTTTGCATAGAGGCTCTCCTGGAGATATGACCGTACCATCCCGGCAGTGGCTTCAGGCCGAAGTGTCAGAGAGTCACCTCCGAGGTCCTGAAAGGTAAACATCTCTTTCTCCACGATATCCGTTGTATCGCCGATGCTGCGCACGAAAAGGTCAGTCTTTTCAAGGATAGGGATTTCAATTTCCCGGAAACCGAGGAGCCGGAAATATTTCCGTGCGACGGCTTCAATATGTTTAAATTTTTCTATTTCCTCGCCGAAGATATCCTTGAACCCTCTCAGGGTCTTAATCTTTTCCATACTTTCTCCAAAAAAAGCTCTTTATACCTTCATTTAGTAACATAAAAGAGGGGGTAAAGTAAACCATGCCAAAATACAAATCCCAATAACCAGGGCCTCTTGCAAAAGTCCTGACCTTTTCCTTGTCATAATACCATGGACTTTGCCGGTCCCGTGAATAATTTCAACCAAGTCTGACTACGATTCGCCTTTACTTACTACGGCGCCAAGTCCGAAACGTTTTACCCCATATTTTTGACGTACCTCTCCCTCATGTATAGAATATAGAGCAAGTAAGTTATTTTATGCGAGGTCAGCTTCATCATGGGGATAGCAACATCAGGCATATATTTTGAGTGGTTCATCAACGACCTTTGTCTGTATCGTCATCGGCCGATTATATACTCTATTTGTCCTTTTGTTCTTCGATAAGTTTTACTTCGATGCCGCTTTAAGACCGTTGCCAAGCATATCGAGAAATGCCTCCAGAGATTTTTCTCCCTTGGCAATATCAGCAAAAAAAGGCTTAATATCAATTTGCCATCAGGATTATTCTACACGAAAGGGGGAAGCGGGTTGTTGTTCGCTTTCACTCGCAATGAAACCGTACTTGCAGCGGACATTGAGGACGCCTTGGGCCCCTGCCGATGAGCCGTAGCGGGCCTGCGGCCAGGCCGCGTTTAGGCCAATTTTCGTTGTCTGAGCGACAGAGCTAGTTCAGAAATTGAGCGTAGGTGAATCGTATGCAGGGTAAGGCGCCCGGAGTGGGAGCAAAAGAAACCCGCTTCCCGCTTCCATGTCAATTTGAACGCAAATATGAATTATCCGCCCCTGACAACGGAGGAGAAAGTAAGGAACAAATAATTCATGTTTTCCAGCCTTTGATATTCGACGGTGTCGGTAAGTTTTTTAACAAGACGCGCCGATGGTTGCGGTATGCCCTGTTCCACAAACTCATCTTTAAATAAAGGATCACCGGCAAGGAGCATATTAAAAGAACTACCCCAATCGATAATCTTAAAAACCATCCTATCCGCTCTGTCAAGAGTACATGCTATTGCTATGTCTCCGCTCACTTCCCGAAAAGCATAGGTGACAATATTAGTAAAAACCTCTGCAAAGGCGCGCTCTATCTCGATAATTCTCTCCGCACCATATTCCTGCTTCCTCGCAAGATCCGACACAAAACCAATAAGTTTTTGAATAGAGTCTACATGTCCCGGCGCTGTCAATTGGCCGAGGACTTTTACCTTTTTCGTTTGCTTTTCATTGTCTGTTTCCATGAAAATACCTCCTGAATACCTCATCTTTTACAATTAAGGTCTTATGATTGTAAAGAAGATGACAAAAAAAATCAAATACCGGAGAGCTAACGGATGGTATATTCCTGGCCTAAGTATGATCGACGGCAAGGGACGCCTGGATTTTCAGGACCAACTCCACGATCCCTTCTTTTTTCAGGCACGATATGGAAATAGCATCATATCGTGTTTCAATATTTTCGAGGATAGTTTTATCAACCCTGTCGATCTTGTTGAAGACGATGATCTTCTTTTTTTGCCCCAGATTAAGCGTTTTCAGGATATCTTCCACAGCGTCTATCCTGTCTTCAAAGTCAGGGGCGCTGATATCGACAAGGTGCAAAAACAAGTGGGCGTCTTCAAGCTCTTCAAGGGTTGCCGTAAAGGCCCTGAGGAGAACCTGCGGAAGCTCATTGATGAATCCGACGGTATCGGTAAGGATAATCTCTTTCCGCTCGGGATATTTGATCATCCTCGTGGTGGGATTGAGAGTGCTGAATGGCTTATCCTCAACTTCCACGGTGCTTTTCGTGAGGAGATTTAAGAGCGTTGATTTCCCTGAATTGGTATAACCCACAATGGAAACAATGGGGATCTGAGAGTATTTTCTTCTCTCCCGCTTTTTTTCCCGTATTTTCCTGATTTCTTCGAGCTTCTTTTCAAGAAAGGTGATTTTCTCCCTGGTACGCCTTCTGTCCACCTCAAGCTTCATTTCTCCGGGGCCCCGCCCGCCTATGCCGCCGGCAAGCCTTGAAAAGGCGGTATTTCTTCCGACGAGCCGGGGCAGGATATATTTGAGCTGGGCAAGCTCGACCTGTATAATCGCCTCTCTCGTATTGGCCCGTCCTGCAAAAATATCAAGTATAAGTTGATTTCTATCGATAACCTTCAATTCCGTCAGTTCTGAAATATTGTTCATCTGGCCCGGAGTAAGCTCCTCATCAAAAACAAGGAGGGAAGCTCCTAACTGTTGGCATTTCGTGACGATCTCCTCAATTTTACCCTTCCCCACAAGATACTTGGGATGGAGGTCTCTGGGCTTCTGGACAACAGTATCAAGAACAGAGATCCCCGCAGAATAACAGAGATCTTTCATCTCCGCTGTCCTGTCTCCAACGTGTTTCTCCCTGCGGGGCATGACAACAACGACAAGGAGGCACTGATCGGAATCCTTGTTGAGTACATAGAACCGCCCCCGTTCTTTGACGAATTCGTTTTCCAGCTCTGTAATGAACTCTGTGAAATCAACATCAAGATCCTGAAGAGCAATGGGCTCCATAAAGTCCCATATTTTCCCTTCATTATTCTCAGGAACAAGGTAGCCTGTATGGATCGTATCGTAGCGCTCTGCGGGGCGCTTTGTAATGCAGACAATGAGATCAAGCTGAAGCATGGCGAGATCGGACAAATCTTCTTTTGAGAGAAGTTCACCGTTTAAATGGGTATGGATAAAGCGGACACCTCTGAACCGTGCCCTGCCGAGACGTTCCGTTGCAAGGCGAGGGATGGCAAGGGCATGATTGTCTCCGACAATGACGTATTCGACAACCCCTCTACGGTTGATGATAAGACCGATCTGCCGCGATATTTCCTTTGAAAGCTCCATGATCTGACTTGCCAGATCAAAAGAAATGATCGAAGAAGCCTCGACACGTTTTGTGTAAAGGTTCTGAAGCCTTCTTTTTATGAGGTGGTTGAGACCCTGAATATTACCGTGTATGTGAATATGAGCTCCTATGAGCTTACAACTAATGCCCGGTCTATCTCCATGCGGGCACAATAATCTACACCGTCGAGCAGTATGGCAACGCGCTCCCGTCCGTCCAGTTCCTTCTCGAAAATACCGCTAAAACCCTTAAAGGGACCTTCCTGAATGACAATCTTCTCGCCCTTCTGGAATTCCTTTTTCTGTATTGTCGCAACACCATTTTCGAGATTATTTTTGATAAATTGAATCAAATTTTCCTGGAGAGGTATAATCCGCCCGTTAAAATTGACAATGGCCCTTATGCCCCGCGTGTATTTGACCAGACGGAATTCATCGACAGGATGGAACTTCACAAAGATATAACCGGGAAACATAGGCTCAACAACTTGAACAAACTTACCCTCTTTATATTTCCTCAGCTTTATTTTCGGCGCAAGGGCCTCGATATTGCCTGCAAGGAGGTTGACGGCAGCCCTTTCTTCATTTTTCGGTTTCGTAGTCACTACATACCAGTTCTTCATATCCTATATTATCAACGAAAATGGATCATTTTTCAAGACAAAGCGTGATTCATGGCTCAGCAAGACTCCAACAATACTTAGTACGACTGCGGATCAACTATGAAATTCCTGATACTTGGTTTTTGTGTCAGGCCAACGGCAATAGTCGAGGAGCATTCAATGTGTTTGCGCTTCGCGGCGCGAAGCTTTATGTTTTGCAGCAACCCGATAGTATGTTAGTGGCTACGCATATCTATCGGGATTTGATTATTGCGATAGCTTTTCCCCCTGTAATTTGGTTACGATAGCCCCTATCTCTTCCGTTCCTGGAAGATTTGCTGAAAGGCCGATTTCATAGGCTCGCCGCAATATTGCCTCGCCTTTTTCCTTCTCTCCGGTATCAATGAGAAATTTTCCAAGCACACAGCCCACATTGAATAGTCCTTCTGCATTGTTTGTCTCCACTGCAATTTTATATGCTTCGAATTCATGTTTGCAGTAGCTTTTGCCATTCTCTCTTTTAAGATCGATCATAGCCATATCGTGAAGTGTGAAAATTAACCCTTCCTTGTCCCCGGATTTCTTTCTGATCTGTAAGGATTCTTCAAGATATTTGAGGGCAGTGTCATAGTCGCCCCAGGCATGGTAGATCTGACTGATATTGTTGAGCGTTGTGCCTTCACCCTTCTTATCGCCGATTTCCTGACAAATTGCGAGTGATTGCTTGAGATAGTCCAGGGCAGTGTCCTGGTCGCCCCGGGCATGGTAGATCTGACTGATATTGTTGAGCGTCGTGCCTTCACCGCTTTTATCGCCGATTTCCTGACAAATTGCGAGTGATTGCTTGAGATAGTCCAGGGCAGTGTCATAGTCGCCCAGGGCATCATAGATTCCACCGATATTATTGAGCGTCGCGCCTTCACCTTCTTTATTGCCGATTTCCTGGCAAATTGCGAATGATTGCTTGAGATAGTCCAGGGCAGTGTCATAGTCGCCCAGGGCATGGTAGATCTGACTGATATTGTTGAGCGTCGCGCCTTCACCGCTTTTATCGCCGATTTCCTGGCGAATTGCGAATGATTGCTTGAGATAGACCAAAGCAGTGTCATAGTCGCCCCGGGCATGGTAGATCTGACTGATATTGTTGAGCGTCGCGCCTTCACCTTCTTTATTGCCGATTTCCTGACAAATTGCGAGTGATTGCTTGAGATAGCCCAGGGCAGTGTCATAGTCGCCCCGGGCACGGTAGATTCCACCGATATTATTGAGCGTCGCGCCTTCACCGCTTTTATCGCCGATTTCCTGGCAAATTGCGAATGATTGCTTGAGATAGTCCAGGGCAGTGTCATAGTCGCCCCGGGCATCGTAGATCTGACTGATATTGTTGAGCGTTGTGCCTTCACCTTCTTTATTGCCGATTTCTTGAAATATTG
>PNOF01000023.1 GCA_013824645.1 Syntrophus sp. (in: bacteria)
TCTGTGAGGCTCTTTCGGGGGTGGCCGGACCCGTCATAATGGGTGGCCGGATTCGATCATATTCGGTGGCCGCTTTGGGTCGGAATACGCACGGTGTTGCTGAAATTATGCCCTATGGTGGCAAAATGTCCGCAATCAAGCTTTATTTTTTGCCCTGATAGCAAAACTTGCAAATCTTCAGTGGTTAGGATTTTCTTTTCCATTTTCACCCCCTTTCATTATAAGGTTCAAAACTTTCTCAACATCTGAAAGAACATGTAAACAAGCGCTGGCAGGTGATAGTTTGGCTTGTTCGGCGTAATGGGCGATATACTCGTATGAGTTCCCGATAGAGCGTTCCGGCTCTACTCCAAGCATATAAGTCAAGGTTTGAGCTGAAAGCTCGGCTACGATCTCCTGTGTCCAGTCCTGACCGTTCTTTAGTTCTCCTAATACAAGTTTATGGGCGTGGTGCGATAGTTCGTGCAGGAATACCTTTAATTCAGGCGTGCAAAGTTTAATCTCTCCTGTACTCTGTTGGTATGCTCCCCAATATCCGCCTTGTTTCGGTGCGGTGTTTACTGTCAAACCAAATTCTTTGGCTCTGTCCATTAAAGGGAAATTAGGCGTTAAATGTCTGCCGTAATTAACTTCTTGTCCCTCGGTGTCCTCATAACGAAACACTGGAACAGATTTAAAGCCCTTTAAAAGAAATTCATCCTCGTCTTTCTTTTTAAAGATCAAGGGTGCAAAAATAGCGATAGCGTGCGATCCTTTTTTGACGTGCCTGTTTACCTTTTCCCACTGGCGATAGCCTCGCGCGTCTTCCGTGCCGGACCAAAGAACGATTAGGCGATTAAGAAAGCTCCATGTATAAACCGGAATGTTCGGGACCGGGAAAGCCATATAACTTATTGCCTTTGGTAGACTTTCCGGCTCTTTAAACTTCTCCAAAACTAAATCTAATGTCTGTTTAGCGTTTAACATATCAAACCTCCTGGCTGATTTTAAAACGGCGGCGGTCAACCTTACCTTTTCCGCTTATCGGTCGGAAAGCAACGGGAGCCCGAAGTCTGTCAAGGGTGGAGATTTTGAAAAGTCCTATAAATAAAAAGTCAAAATACTACCCTTTACTGGCTTTGGGCTGTTGCTACCATTAATAGAAGCGGAAAGGATTAAGCGATTTTTCTTAGCAGTTCGATAACGTCGGCGGTTTTTTTCTTCCTGTTGGTGATGATGTTCTGAAAGTAGTCTGTCAGATCTGCGAGGGTTTTTTCTTCGTTTTCAATATCTCGGAAAAGTCCTGTTTCATTAAAGCGTTCAAGAGCTGGGCGGATAATGTCATCAACAATTTCAACCATATTTTTGCCTGTGTGCCGACCAAGTTGATAAATTCTGTGTATTAAGTCTTCTTTTATTCTAGGCGAATACAATTTTTATCACCTCCTAAGCAAACATTCCTTTTTCTACTTCCACCTGTTTGATGTCGCCTGATGTCTTGCCGGGGAATTGGTTCTTGTCTGATAATTTTTTAACAAGATTTCTAAGAATAGCTTTAGCTACCTGATCGGGAAAGTTAGAGTTAAATTCCATTTCCATTTTTGTAATTGTTTCGTCTTTCCAGCAAATTATTATTGTCCACATTCTATGCCTCGCTTGTAATTGGATTTTTAAAGGGCTATCGCGTGCTAACGCCAAACCACATATATCGATGCAGGATTCGAACCTGCGACCGTCCCTCTTTCGGAAGTCGCTCTACCAACTGAGCTAACCAATATATTTTTATCTAGAATAATGGTTTGGCGTTAAAAAACAATTAACTTATATGAATATCCCCACACTGCGGACAAACAACGTCTAATTTCCGATAATAAGAAGTAAAATTATGGTTGCAGTTCTCGCAGTGGTATTTTGATTTCTTGTTTGTCTTGCGTGGTTTAAATTCTCTTTCTTGTTTTGGTTCTTTTTTAACTTGCTTCTTTCTTATTGGTTTTACGGTATGTATCGGACAACAAGCAGATAATTTAGGATAGAAAAATTTTTTGTTGCAGATTTTACAAAACATATTAGCTTAATAGATTTTTTAATTCGGCGGCTTTCTTGTCGGCTGATTGGACAAGGTCGTTGTAATAACCGTTTTGTATTCTAAAAAAATAACTATGTTCCAGTTGATAAAAATTAATCCTTTTGCAAAGTTTATCTAAAATAGAAGATATTAATTGATTTACATCTAGGGCATACAGCGTCTAATTTGCTGTCTTTCGATTTAAAGAATGTTTTGCAATCGGCGCAATAGTATTCTTGTTCCTGGTTGCGCGTGGGCTGAGATTTAACCGGTGATTTTTTAATTACTTTTTGTTTATCCTTGACTGTCGCAACGCCTGTTTTAGTTTCGACTAGATCAAGTATTTGTTTGTCGATTGCATCAGCCTGCGCGAAAAGTTCTTTTAACTTCTCGACTTTTTCCTTGTTTGTCATATATTTTAATTATGAATAATTGACTTAGGTTGCCCTTTACTATCCACCGTATAAGCCTTGTAGGGTTTTCTATATATCAACGGATAATCGGAATGAGCCATAAAAAGAAAATTTCCCGGTAAATCACTGGCTTTCAAAAGCTTCCCCAAATTCTCTTTAACCTTTTTAACCAGGTGCGGTTTAAATTCCATATCCCTGTCAAACTTATTAAATTCTTTGCAGGATAGAACGATTAAAAAAATAGCGTCTTTGTAGCCGTGAGTTTTTAGATCCACGGTTTTCATCTTTTCCAATTTTTCTTTTACTATAGTTCCTATGCTTCGGGTTCCTGTTTCGACTTCAAGGATTATAGTTTTTTGACCACTGTAATTTAAAAAAGTCAGTTTTATTAAAGCGTCTGGTTTATATCCTCCTATATCCGGGTAGGTTATCTTTATCTCGCAATCTTCACTATAGGCTTTGTAAAAAGCCGTCAGTACGTCTATTCTCATCTGCTCATGTTCTTCATCTTTCGGGTATTTAAAAGCTTTGCGTTTCTTCACGATATTACAATATTCAAAACCTCTCTTAGTAGGTTGAACAAAAGCTTTTCTACTATAGCCTTGGTTTCCGTATTTGTCAGGTATGATAACTATGAGATGGCTTTTGAGAAGTCTTTTAAATATTCTCTCACATTCGCTATTAGCTGTCTTGGCAGTCTTGGCAGTTTTCCTAAGTAGGATTGAAAGCGCCAGGGCGTTTGAATATCCTATGTGTGCCAGGTATATAAGGGTTTGGTCTGATTTCATATTTATTTTAATAATTCAGTATTTTTTCCTTTTAATATAAATAAAGTAGTACAACTTGGAGATTTCCAAGGTTCTCCGGTTCTACCATCTAACCATTTTACTCTACCCATTGATCTCATCTCTGCACCAGCTTCAATAAGCATATTAATAAAGGTATTTGTATTTATTATCACCGCAACATCTTTTCCCTTCTTGTTTTCTTCTATAGCTTTACGGATAAATGCTGTCGGACCTTTACCGTTTTGTCCGTCAGATTTTCTAAATGGAGGATTTAAATATGTGCTTTTGCCCCACTCAATTTCAGTGCCATCAAAACCTTGATATGGATATGGGCAAGGATCAAAATCAAAATGAAATTCTTGATCCAACTTAGTGTATATTTCTGGTGGTGTTATCCAGTATTGTTTTGTTGTTTTTACTTTTTGCATAAAAGATGTAACTTGGTAGTTTCATATATATAATGCCAAATTATTGTTGCCGGAAAAGCAACACCTCGGGCGACTATATTTATATTTTATTAATTAAATTAGGCGGTCGAGGTGTTGCTTTTTCATACTCCCTGTGGGAGTGGAAGAAGCAACATATAATTTGGCGAGATTTAGCCGATTTTTGCGGATAATCGGCGTTTATTCTTTAAGGTTGTGGATAAGTTTCAGCGGATTTGAGTATATTTTTATTTTACACCTATTATATAATATGTCAAATAGACAAAAAAACCAGCCTAATGGCTGGCCTTGTTATAAATAGTATTGCTAAAGTTTTGTTTTTACATAATTGTTAAAATTAATAATTTAACTTGTTGAATGGACTACATTTTTATAGTAGCATACTGATATACTCTGTAAAGTTGAAACACATTTCAACGGGCTATATATGAACTTAGAGAGCATAAAACTTTTTTTCATGTGGATAACTTATATTGGCATGGTATTGGTTGCTCTTGGCACCATAGTGACTGGAATTTACTCCCATAAAATTGAATCTAGGGAAAAAGAAAAGACTTCAAAAATTGAAAGAGAGCGGGATGTGGCAATAGAAAAAAGCAATAGAATTCTCGTCGATATGACAACTTTTTTTGGAGAATTCGATAACAAACTAAAGAAGTGTTTTTTATTGATAGATTTTGACAAGTCCTATAGTGCAGAGCAACTGAATAATTTCCAATGCTTCTTAAAATTATATAGCACAGATAGATTATATAAATTCACAATAACAAATGCAGTTAATCCATCAACCAGTAAGAAATATATATCTCTTAATCTGACATCTGTCTATCAATCTGATTGGAATAGTAATCCATCAAAAGCATTTTTTTCTGACTTTCGTGCAGAAAGTCCGTTTATGATCTTTGATTTATGGTTTTTCTTAAAAGACAAACCGGAGAATTTAACAGTACGGAACTTGAATCAAACCTATTTCGAGTTAGCGGTAGATTCTTTACATACCAATATGATCAAGAAAATTGCCATAAATGCCAACGACTGGACAATATTTGAGAGAAATTGTGCGCCAAATAATTGGCAAATTATGGATATTCAGTGGTTGCCCAAATCTGAAACTAAATTTGCTCGATATTTTGAAATGTATAACAATATGCCAATGTATGGTCACGAAATAAATCCTTCAAGGGAAGGCGCCTTTAAATATTCAGTCTCAATAACAAATTAGATGCGATAATATTCTTTCCCTCGGCTGAATTCGGGCTGAAAAAACTGTCCTAAATAGGCTTTTTGATAGAAAATAGTACTAAATTGTCTTAACAGATTATTTAACGGTTTCGATAACTTAGCGTAATATAGTAGGATTTACAAAAAGCCTTTTTAGAACTTCTAATCCGTAGGTTCTGGGTTCGATTCCCGGCGGGCGCGCTTTTACAAGATGGGTGGTGATTTTGGGTGGGAGATTCAAGAAATTACCTCCAGCGCGTTTGTTCCCCTTTGATGGTTTGCCCGTATACTTCTTAAGTAAATATCGGTAGTGGTAGCCCGTTGGTGTCCCAGTATCTTCTGAATCTCAGGAAGTGGCACCCCGGCGTCAGCCATAATAGACGCTGAAAGGTGTCGCAGGCAATGAAAGGTAAAAGCTTTTACTTTTGCTTTATCGCATAAAGTAATCAAAAATTTATCCCTGTAATCAAATTTGGTTTTTGTCCTCTTATTCGTGAAAATATATTCTCCTGTAAGAGGTAATTGCTTTAATACCCCTTTAAGTATTTTATTTACAGGTATCTCCCTTTCGACTTCATCAGAGTTCTTTGCTTTGCGGGTTCTGAGAATAACGTATTTAAACTTCGGGTCTATGTCGTCTGGCTTGAGCCGGTTAATTTCCCGTACCCTGCCTGCGGTATGAATAATGGTTAAGAGATAGTTTTCTTGCTCTTTGTTAGCTATGTTCAATACCTTTTTGACATCTTCCATCGGCGGGACATATCTTTTTTTTGGTCTTAACGGGTAAGGAGCTATACCCTTACAGGGATTGATAATCCCATCTTGATAATTGAAAAGTGCCTTTAACCATCTAAGATGTTTATTAGCGAGTGCAAAGCTTTCCTTTGCGACTATGTTGAGATATTCCACGATATCATCTTTCCCAATTTTCTTCTTATTGGCAAAAACCGGCGCCACTGATTTAAAAAATGACTTCATTTCGCCAAAATATTGCTTGCTTCTCCTTATTTCGATATCAGCCAATCTGCTTTCGCACAGCTTCACGAAGTCCATATTTATCAGACTGGCTGTACTTCTGGCTATTGCTTCCTTTTCTATCGCGTCTTGTTTGTCCTGAAACCCTCCCTGCCTGTATCTCACTTTGTTCTTCCAAAAGTCGTACATCCATTTCCCCTTGTGTCTGTAAACCGCCATTTTGTTTCGCCTCCAGTTTGTTTTTTATAACGCTCACGGGGTAACGCCACATCTTCTTTCCTATTTTTATTCCTCCGAATTCCTCAGGGTTTTTATAAACGTACTCCTTGCTTATCTTTAAAGCCCTTGATATATCTGGAGCGGTCACGTACTCTTCAAGCATTTGTGCCTACCGATTCCAGTTCAGTATTCATGGCGCGCAATATTATGTTCCTTTGATTCCAGGCTCTTTTTTTCTTTTTTCGATCACGGGGTCAATCTTGTTGAGGACAGGGACAATCTTCTCTCTAAATTTCTTTTGGAGACTCTTACCACCTGTCTCTCTCGCCAGTTCCGTATGCCTATCATCTGGCACGGGGCCTTTGGTTGTCAGCTCTTCAATGACGGCTTTCACAATGTATTTGATCACTTTCGCAGATGGGACATTGTCGTCGATTGCACCTACGTCGTATTTCGCAACCTGATCGGGATATTTCTTGACGTTTGTGTCATACTTTCCCTGAAACTCCAATACTCTTGCGCGCAACGGTGATTCCGCCATTCCTGGTGCTGGTGTTGAATCAAGCACCTCAAAGAGCGGATTCCTAGTTATGGAATCAATAATGAACGACATGGTTACATCAAGTTCAGGAGTCCTGTTCAACTCGTTCTCTATAGCTCGGAGGTAGGTAAGTAACTCTTTCAGATATTTGTTGAGACAGTATGAAATGTTCACATCAACATAGTTTTGCTTGAACATACCAGAAACCGCTTCATATATCTCTTCATCTACTGCAAATGATTTTACTTTCTTAGCCATGTTTATCGCTCCTTAGTAACAGTTATTAAAACTTAATAAGAATTAATAACAGTATTCAAGTATTCTGTCAAGAAGTTTTTTGGGAAATAAAGTTCAAGGAGTTAGTTTGTCTTGAATACACATAAAAGATAAGCAAAGATGAGTCTCGACAACTTCCTAGAAGCAGTAAGATCGATGATCTTGGCAATATTGAAGATTTAAACTGGCAATCGATGGAATTTCTATTGCTAAACAACAAGGATTCAAGAGAAAATAGGAATACAGTTTGGGGCGGTGAAAAGAAAACGAACAAATACAAGACTTGACCCGCAACCTTTTACAGGAGATGCTCAATGAAACGTTCGCTATTTTTAATTGCTTTCGCTTTACTTCTCGCAACGCTCTATGTCGTTTTATGTGCCACCCCAGCAAGCTCGGTATTAACCCAAGGACCTAACACCCGTGGACCTTACACGCAAGGACCGATCGATGGTAAGTGCAATCCTGGGTACTCACTTCAGTCATACCATGGAAAGATGCAGTGCATTAAATGCGACCCAGACTATAGATACACAATATATAATAATCAAGAATTGTGTATCATGTGCAACCCTGGATATAGCTACACAATATATAACAACCAGGATCTTTGCGTTAAATAGAAACAGGGGCCAGGATATTAATCCTGAAGGGTTGATAGCACAAACAACGACCACCATTCATGAACAGGCAAGAACGTGCAGTTTAGCCCGAACTCTCAATGATTGCCCCCAGTATTCTATGAACCGTTTCATCTTTGATGATTACGAACCCATTAAACCACTTATCCCGAAGCCGCTTCTCATAGGGATACTTCGGCTTGACTCTGATTTTTGTTCCATCGGAGAGTTTCTTTGTCCTCCTTTGTGTGCTCCTAAGGTATCTTCTAAGGGTGCGCTGAGTAAGAAGGATTTGATGATCTGTAATATCTATTTCTTCTCCTGGTGAAAGCTCTATTTTGCCCATATGGCCCCAGACGCGACCGATTGAAGAAGAGTTTTCACCAACTATCTCGGATGCCTCTTTTGAGATATAGGAAGACCACTTTGACATATAGGCGTTATAACCATCACCAGCAAGATATCCGTAACTATTTCTATTGAAAAGGACTGCAATAGCTTTCATTTTATCTCTTTTGGTTCCTGTTATCTTTATCCAGTGATTGCCTATGTCATAGAAGACTGAATAATAACGAGCATCATCAGACAACCATTCCGGGCACTGAACGACAAAATGACCATGAGGACAATATTGATCTTTAAGGGTGCCGGTTTTACGGCTTTCATATTCCTTCTTCCATAGTACCCACATGCCGGGGTAATGACGTTCAATGTATTTCTTGAGTAGATTAATATCATGAGAAAACTTTAACGCCCTTTCTTCTATGGTTCTTTCCTCCATTGTGTCATCAGGGTATGTAAGTTCAAATCTGAATTGCCAAGGGGTTGCAATCTTACATTGAAACTTTTTCATAGCTACCCTTGATTTTCTGGAAAACCGTGTGATCTTTCCCCTCTTTGCATTTGATTCATGTTTACTACCCCTTAAACAGGAAACAGGACGCTTTATTTCAGTCATACCGGGATAAACGATCAATTGGGGATGTATAAAGGGTTGCGTATCAATACTTTTCCAAATATGGCTCTTTAACAAGCGGGAGCCATCCGTTTCAACGTTCACTACTGACGGGGTTGACTCATATGGTCGGTTGGCGCGGCTTTGGGCTTCGGCGGCAGCGCCGGTAGGGCTGCCCTGCCTATGCCCTCCGCCGCGCAATGCATATCTTTTCTTTGTTGACGTATCAGGTGAAGGTGCTATAATAGACATAGCTCTCCTTCATGATCAAAGCGTGTTTGAGAGTTATCGTCTGCCACCGGGATTGCCATCCCCCCCGACTGTTTTCCCGGTGGCTTCTTTAACAATTCTTTTTTAAATAATCTTCTCTGAAACTTGGGTGGTGGCTTAGGTGGGAACTCTAAATATCGGTGGTGGTAAATCAACCATCTACAGACAGCAGATACCGCAGAAACAAATTTGTAAGTTATTGATATTACTTGTAAATAGGCTTTACCAGTAAGTTCTTCTAATCCGTAGGTTCTGGGTTCGATTCCCGGCGGGCGCGCTTTTATCAAGAGCTTATTAATCTGCTATTTTGACCATGCCAGGTACTATGCATAATGCTGTAATAACGGAAAAATGAGATAATCCCACATATCCGTGATACAATGCCCGATGCCAATCCTGGCGCACGGGGAAGCTTTAAGGACGAGACATCTGATCATAAATACAGCACATTTTATTTGACCCGCAGGGTAATTAGTGATAATTTTTTGCACTGACATGCATTTCTGATCATAATATATATTATGGAGGTTGTAATGTTACGGAATGTATTTATTGCATTAGCCATTGTTATCACGCTGGTACTGGTTGCGGGGGCATCAGCTGAAATGAAAGAGGGTCTTTGGGAAATTACAACAAAAGCAGAAATGAAAGGAATGCCCGTGCAGATACCGCCAACAACAATGAAGCAGTGCATCACCAAGAAGGATCTGGTGCCAAAGCCGGAGAAACAGGAAAAGGGTCAGGAATGCAAGATGCAAGACCAGAAAGTAAGCGGCGATACCGTAACCTATACTATGGAGTGTAAAACCGCCGAAAGCACCATGACGAGCACTGGCACGATCACCTATAAGGGAGATTCTTATAACGGTACTACCAATACAACAATGAAAGCCAAGGGTCAACCCGATATACTGATGACCGGTAAAATGACCGGTAAATATATCGGCCCCTGCACAAAAGAAAAATAAAGGGCAGGTCATAGAAAATATTCGAGCTGTAGACAGCCCTTACTCGTAGTACAACGGGCTGATTTTATTAAGGGGATATATCGTGAACATAGAAGTGACAAAAAGAAAGAGAAGCAGGATCAAAAAGGTCGATTTTAATAATCTTGAATTCGGGGTGGATTTTTCTGACCACATGTTTTCCGTTCGTTATGGAGAGGGAAAATGGGGTGCCCCCAAGATAGAACCCTATGGCACAATCAAGATAGAACCCAGTTTATGCTCACTCCATTACGGTCAGGTTGTTTTCGAGGGTCTCAAGGCCTTCCGGACTGTAACGGGGAAGATTAACCTCTTTCGTCCCGATAAGTACCATGAACGGTTCAACAGGTCTAATGAACGGCTCTGTATCCCCTTTATTCCGTACGAACTTTTTATCAATGGCATTAAAGAGCTTGTGCTTCTGGATCAAGCCTGGATTCCCGAAAAGAAGGGTTGTTCTCTCTATATACGGCCTTTTATATTCGCAACGGATAATTTCCTTGGAGTCAGGGTTTCCTATACTTACAATTTCACGATTATCACCTCCCCTGTGGGCGCTTATTATAAGGAAGGTTTGAATCCTGTCAGGCTCATTACCTCTGGAGAATATGTCCGGGCAGCCAAGGGTGGTCTGGGTGCTGTAAAAACACCTGCCAACTATGCCGCTTCTCTGTTGCCGGGCGAAGAAGCAAAAAAGAAGGGTTTTACGCAAGTCCTGTGGCTTGACGCCGCAGAAAACAGGTATATCGAAGAAGTGGGCACCATGAATATCGCATTCATCATCGACGGCAAACTCGTGACGCCGCCTCTCGAAGGCTCTATTCTTCCGGGAGTCACCCGCGATTCCGTTATTTCCCTCGCAAATCACTGGGGTATTCCCGTTGAAGAACGACAAATCAGCATTGAGGAAGTCTTTGCGAAAGCAAAAGACGGCTCCTTGCAGGAAGTTTTCGGAACAGGCACCGCTGCTGTCATCTCTCCCGTGGGATGGATCCAGCATGCAGGAGAGATGATTACGATCCATAATGGAGAGATAGGACCTTTATCGCAGAAATTTTACGATGAGATTACCGGAATGCACTACGGCGAGAAACCTGATTTGTTCGGATGGTGCCTTACCCTGTAAACGATGAGAATGTTTTTTAAGCGTTCTTCTTTTGCAAGACGAATCCCCGCCAGGCGTTCTTTTGTTCCATACGTATCAGGGAAAAAGAGTTGAAGAGTGAGAGAAGTTCTTTTCTGTCCCGCCCCAGGATACCGGAAACGACGAGGTATCCACTCTCTTTAACAAGAGTCATAACATGGGCTGAAGTTGCCTTGAATGTCCTGATATCGATATTCGCGAGGACAATGTCATAAGCCCCGCGCACTTGTTGCAGATCGGAACAGGTGAGCGCTATATTGGATACATTGTTCAGGTCTATGTTCTTATGAGCCGAGAGTACCGTATCTTCGTCGTTGTCCACAGCAACAACCTTTTGAGCTCCGAGAACGGTGGCATAGAGAGAAAGGATAGCCGAACCGCAGCCGATGTCGAGGATGCTCTTGTCCTTCATGTCCATGCCGCCCATGAGTTTTACCATAATCCTCGTTGATTCATGTCTGCCTGTGCCGAAGGCCATTCCGGGCTCGATAAGAATGCGGATACCCTTGCGTTTTGTCTTGTTCCAGGGCGCCAGGATTGTTATTCCCTCAACCTGTATCGGGCGAAAATATTTTTTTGTCATTTCCGCATAATCCTGCTCCGGTTCATCTACAACGAGGGTATCTTTTGTCTCCATCTTTGATGTCTGCAGTATATGAAGGAAGGCATCGACATTGTCGGGATAGCATTTTATGACAGCATCATTTCCCTTTTCCTCAATCCATATCCCCCCAGGTGAAAGAGCTTTGTAAAGTACTTCCGGGAACAATTCCTCTGCCCCTTTTTCAACAACGATATCAACGCGTTTTTTGAAACCTTTCCGGGCAGATGTCATAGTTAGGTATTTTCCTTTCCTGATAGATTTGTTTTTTTATAGTAACCGGTGGATCCATCCGTTGCAGATGCTGCTTGCTTCCACTATTTCTTTTTCATCAAGCATATCTTTGGGCTGATTATAACGAAAAAAAAAGATATTAGCAAATTGAACAATGAACCATCAATTATTGATAAATATTGGTTATAAAGGCTTAAAGAACCTCCCCAACCCATATTCCTACACATGCATATTTTCCTTGCACTGCCGAACCTGATCCCCGCACCCTGAAGCATCTTAAGGAGCAAGGATATAGTTCCACCCGTCCTGCAGCGGCCAGAACTCCATTTGTTCGACTGCACTAAAACCTGAAAGATCAGGGATTATCAAGTACCCACGCTCTGTGGGGTGGAACCCATTTGCCATTTATGGATTGACCCGGCACCTCGACCCATTGCCCTGGTGAAGGGTTACCGTCCAATCTGG
The DNA here is from genome assembly GCA_013824645.1 of Syntrophus sp. (in: bacteria). Classification (GTDB taxonomy): domain Bacteria; phylum Desulfobacterota; class Syntrophorhabdia; order Syntrophorhabdales; family Syntrophorhabdaceae; genus PNOF01. The sequence continues at coordinate 12,199 of PNOF01000023.1, forward strand.
AAGTAACGGCTGGATCAGGATAGGCGTAACCCTGATTCGAAAAATAGCCGGGCGGAGGTGTGGTATAGACAACGGTAGGTGGGGGATATGAATAGGGATAGACATAGACAGGCGCTGGTGTATAATACCATGGCCGGGCAATGGCAGCGCCGAGAAGGACCCCACCCGTGAATGCTCCAGCTCCGTACCACCCCCTGCCGCCCCTGTGCCCGTACCATCTTGCCTGGCTGGTAGCAGGAAGCGCAAGCGAAATGCCTATAAGGACAACAATGATAATCACAAGACTCTTCTTTTTCATAGATGCCTCCTTCACAGTTTGCCATTCTTTGCTAGCTCTATTTAATCTGTAATTACAGAGAATTGCGAGTAGGGCTCCGCCCGGTTCACAGGTTTCTCTTTAAGCCTTCAGCTAATTGACTTAGAAGCCTGAGCTGTTCCTGTTGCATTAAAATGAGTTCACTCCATTGTTTATCCCTCAGTAAATCTATTTTCTCATGAAGCGTCATTATTTCAAGCTCCGCCTTCAAGTTGACCTCGTAATCATGCTCTGCGCTCAAGCGGTCCTTATAAGCCTGGCGGTTTTGAGACATCAAAATTATCGGAGCTTGAATAGCGGCAAGCATAGATAAAAACAGATTCAGCAGAATGTACGGATATGGATCAAATGACTTACTGTAACTGATGAGAACAAATGAATTAAGGAGAACCCAAATAAAAAGGACAACCGCAAAGATTGATATAAATGTCCAGGAGCCGCCAAAGGTAGCGACTTTGTCAGCCAGCCTCTGGCCAAAAGTCTGTTGCTCGGAAAAATCTTGAGCGACATTTCTCGCAATGTGAGTTCTCTCGGCGAGATGATGAGCAACGTGCTTTTCTTGTTTACCAAGTTGCTCATATTTCGTGCGAAAAAGCTTTTCTGATATTTCGACTTCTTTCTGATTCATCGTGTTATCTTTATGCATTGTGGTCTAACAATTAATATGCTGCTACCTATAATTTCTAAAGTATTATGCTTAACAGATGGTATTGTCAATCATAATAATGTTCTTAAAATAATAAACTTACGAGGATAACACCGCGTAATATCTATGAGGTATGGGATGCTATTACAAATTTTAAAGTTTATCATTTACAGGAACGATAGAGGCCATAAAAGAAAGCAGTACCATCGGCGAAAAGAATCACGTAATTCTTACCATGATTGTATTAAATCTCTCGTTTGAAATTGCGGTTCAATTTTAAGCTGAAACATTCACGCTGGTTATCGAGTGCCGGTTGAAATATTGATTCAGGCACATCCTTGCATTATCTTTTAAATCCTATCATTCATGATTGAATCTCTCTCAGGTTGTGTTCCCCGCCGCTTGTTGTTACTCCGGCCCCCGATAAACGTATTCGAGGACGGGCTCCAGCCAGAGTTCAGAAAAAGACACTATATCCCGGGTCAAGCCTGGAATGACGGCGAAGAGATGTAGATAGTCTCCCATCCGGAAACTTAAGGATGAGAGACTATCGGTTCCGAACCGGTATCATTTACCGCTACCAATGACGTCGTACCCATTTCTCAGCTTCAACAGCAAAGAATACCAGTGACGAGATGCCGATACAGAGGACCAATTGGATCATACTCAGCGGCTGTGTCTTAAAAATTGGGTTGAGGAAGGGCACATAGATGGTTGCAAGCTGGAGGACAAAAGAGAGTACTACCGCTCCGAGGAGGGGCTTATTCGAGAATGGCCCCTGGCGAAAAAAGGATTCCTTTTCAGAACGCACTGCAAGGGCATTTCCAAGCTGTGTAAGGCAGAGCACTGTAAAAACCATTGTTTGCCACTCCGGCAGGGCACTCCGCACTCCCCAGAATTGTACGCCAAGAACGAGGAATGCCATAAAAAGACCGACCCATAAGGCCTGGATTCCGAGGCCCTGCGCGAAGATACTCTCTTTCGGGTTTCTGGGCGGTCTGCGCATTACGTCTCCCTCGGCGGGTTCGACTGAAAGGGCCAGCGCGGGGAGACTGTCGGTTACAAGATTTACCCAGAGGATGTGGATGGGAAGAAGGGGCACGGGAAGCCCTACAAGCTGGGCTAGAAAGAGTGTCCAAATCTCGCCGGAGTTGGTGGTAAGGAGATATTTTATGAATTTTCTGATGTTGTCGTAAATTTTACGGCCTTCCCGGACCGCCTTGATGATAGTAGAAAAATTATCGTCAAGGAGTATCATATGGGCCGCTTCCTTTGAAACATCAGTACCGGTAATCCCCATGGCAATACCGATATTTGCCCTTTTCAGAGCCGGTGCGTCGTTGACGCCATCACCGGTCATTGCTACAAACTGGCCTTTGTCCTGAAGGGCCTTTATGATCTTCAATTTTTGTTCCGGGGCCACACGGGCATAGACGCGGATATGCTCAACCCTTTTCTCAAATTCCTCCAGAGAAAGGTCTTCCAGCTCTCTTCCGCTTAAAACAGTATCACTATCGTTTTCGTCGAGTATGCCGATACGCCGGGCAACTGCCGCAGCGGTTATGGGGTGATCGCCGGTAATCATCACCGGTATGATGCCGGCAGCTTTACACAAGGCCACTGCGTCCTTTGCTTCATCTCTGGGAGGGTCCATCATGCCCACAAGTCCAAGTACAATGAGGTCCTGTTCAACAGTCTCGGGATCGTAGGAACCGGGCAGTTCTTCCCACCTTTTCAATGCTATACAGAGGACGCGCAAGCCCCGGGAGGCCATTTCTTCATTTACTCTTAATAACTCCGCTTTATCGAGAGATACCGGACCGTCATCGGCCCACGCTCTATTGGCCTTTTCGATGACCATTTCGGGAGCGCCTTTTGTGAATGCGATGAATGCGCCATCGCTCCATTTATGGAAAGTAGTCATGCTCTTCCGGTCTGAATCAAAGGGGATCTCGGCGACTCTCGGGAATTCGCTCTCCAGCTTCTTTTTATCGAAGCCGTGTTCTTTCGCGATACGATAAAGAGCAATTTCCGTGGGGTCGCCAATCTCGGCGCCTTCCGCATCCTCTTGCGAGTCATTGTTGAGCGCAATGCCTGCCATGAGGTTCACATACTCTGCAACAGCCTTGTCGTTGCTTTTGAGGAGTTTTTCATTCCCGTATATTTCTTCAACGGTCATACGGTTATAGGTAAGAGTGCCTGTCTTATCGGAACAGATATAGGTGACGGAGCCCAGTGTTTCTACAGCAGGGAGTTTCCGCATGAGGGCGTTTTTTTTCACCATCTTCTTTGCCCCCAGAGCTAGGGAGACAGTAATGACCGCCGGGAGCGCCTCGGGAATAGCTGCTACAGCAAGAGAAATTGCAGTGAGGAGCATGAGAAGCGGCTGTTCACCGCGCAAAAGGCCCATACCGAAGACGATGGCACAGATGATGAGGACTGCAATGGCCATCTTTTTTCCAAACACGGTCAGTCTTTTCTGGAGGGGAGTCCTGGTTTCTTCCTCGTCCTGGAGCATGGAAGCGATCTTTCCCAGTTCTGTAGACATCCCTGTTCCGATAACAACACCAAGACCCCGTCCGTTCACGATTATGGTGCCTTTGTAGAGCATATTTTTACGGTCCCCGATAGAGAGCGTCGGGTCTTGAAGGGCTTTTTCCGTTTTTTCTGTGGGTACTGATTCGCCTGTCAGCGCAGCCTCTTCTGCCCGTACCTGGAAAGCTTCCACAAGCCGCATATCGGCAGGCACAATGACACCGGCCTCAATGGCTACAAGGTCGCCGGGCACAATCTCGCCGGAGCTGATTTTTTTGGGAGTGCCTTCCCGGATCACTGTCGCGGCTGACGATGCCATCCGTTTGAGGGCTTCCATGGCTCGCTCCGCGCGGTATTCCTGGACGAATCCGATGATGGCGTTGGCAATAACGATGGCGATAATCACAAAGGTATCTGTCATCTCTCCGATGACCCCGGCAATAACCGCAGCGGCGATAAGGATGATAATCATGAAGTCCTTGAATTGGTCAAGGAGCATCATGGCCGGCGTCTTCTTTTTCTTTGCCTGCAGTTCATTGGGACCGTATTGATGAAGACGCTTTGCCGCCTCGCCGGCAGTGAGGCCATCTCTGCCGGAGTCTATCCGTTTAAAGATGTTTTCGATTTGTTCCTGATGCCAGTGCGGTTGTGTCATTACCTTCTCCTTTGCGGTTGTACGATGTGCCGGTAATAAAAAACCTTTACCAAATCATCGTTTTGGTAAAGGTCTCGCTTGTTAGCCCATACTAACCGACATACCGGCCGGCAGCCTGCCGACGTATTGACGATAATGACGATGTAAGCTACTCCCCTTTGCTGTATTAAGATACAAAATATGGGAGTGCCTGTCAACTTGTTTAACATTTACCCTTGATATACCGCATGGAAGATGGAAGATAGGGACGTCACAATCTCTGTTCGATTGCAGTGAGATGAGCAATATAGCGCCAATATATGTTTTCAGGTTACTAAGGGCGGTTTCGGAAAAGCTCACAACTGATTGTGATGTAAAATCGATCTCTGCCGAGTGATGGTTTCAATCACACACTGGCACAGATACAAAGCGAATACGGGCAGGGTGATACCATTGACATTACCCTGCAGGGGTCTTATTCTGGTTTTATAGACTAATAGAGTCGGGAAATTACAGAATGTTCCTTCAGAATATTTATGAAATATAAAAAAGGAGGTATTCTATGGCAGACAAAGACATCGGAAAGATTAAGATACTCGGTTTTGCCGGGAGTCTCAGAAAAGGATCTTTTAACAAAATGCTTTTGAGAGCTGCCGTAGAGCTTTCTCCGGAAGAAGTGGAGTTGGAAGTGTTTGACCTTGAAGGTATTCCTCCTTTTAACCAGGACCTGGAGAATAATCCCCATGAAAAGGTAAAGGAATTTAAGACAAAAGTGAAGGCGGCCGATGGTCTTCTCATTGTGACACCGGAATATAATTATTCTGTTCCCGGCGTCCTGAAAAATGCCCTTGACGCTGCATCGAGGCCGTATGGTACAAGTCCCTTTGAGGGAAAACCTGTTGCCATTATGGGTGCCTCAATCGGCATGCTTGGTACGGCAAGGGCACAGTATCATCTTCGGCAGACGATGGTATTTTTCAATGCCTTCCCCCTGAACCGACCGGAAATCATGGTGCCCTTTGCTGACAAGAAATTTGATGAAACCGGCAGACTTATCGATGAAATGACGAGGGAAAAAGTAAAAGAACTTGTTGTTGAGTTGGTGAAGTGGATTAAAAAACTGAAATAGAAGACGCCACTCACGAAAGCATCCTATAGGTATTGCTGTCTCCGACAGTACCCGTGAAGTCAAGATCTAGTTCATTCCTGCAAGGATATTATTTCATAATGAAGGTCATCACGAGGGCGAACACTGCATACGTTTCGGGCATGGCGCCGGACACCATGGCGTTGGCCAGCGTGTTTTTTCCCTCCAGAATACTTCTGATTCCCGCTGCGCATACTACACCCTGATACCAGGCGCTGAAAAACATGGCGAATCCGAAGGTTGCTGCCTTCCCTGCAACAGTAATGGGATCTGTGTCAAAGTTACCCATGTTGGCGAAGAGGCAGACGATAGAATAGATTCCCTGAGTGGATGGCATCAGAGCTACTGCAATATTCTTGAAAAAATTTTCTTGACCTCCTCCCAGCAAAGCGGAAAAGGCGATCCCGAGACCTACTGCCGAACCTGCAAGGCCGAGGGATAGACTAAAACCCATTATAATCTTTGCCACAAGGGTAGCTGACGACTTATCTCCAGGCCCAGTTTGCGCAAAGGCCGATGAGGCGGCAAAAACAATGAGTGTGACGATGAGGAGATTTGCAAGGATGATGCCTTTTGTTTTCATGTGGTTAACCCCTTTTAATTTTGAATGGTTTATATTCAATGCCACCACCTTGGAAGAAACTCCTGAAAGCTTCAACGAAGTGGAGACGGGCCGAGTGAACCGTGCTTCCCAGGATGGAAAGGACTAGGTTGAATGTATGGCCCACAACCAGGAGAAGAACGGCCAGAACTCCTCCTACAACAGGGCCTGCATCATCATATACTCTTCCGGCCAGTTGATTCATTACCTCGGCAATTGCAGAGGTGGCAATTCCCAGTCCAAAAAGGCGTGCATATGAGAGCAGGTCCCCTATGAGTCCGGTCAACCCATAGATGCCCCAGAAACCCAAACCAATGCGTATCCCCCAGCTCTTGCTGTCAGAGGCAGAAAAGAAAGTCAACAACACACCAAGCGTCAAAACACCCCACCCTGTATAATTGAAGGGTATGTTCAATGTTGAAGAAGGATCAGAGAACCATATATTCCGGCTGATCAGGAATGACCCCCCCCACAGGACAAGCATGATACCAAGTTTCTGTAGCAGGTCATTTCTCGATTTGGCATCGAGCATTCCAAGAAAGTACGAGAATGAAAGATGAAGTAGCCCCAGCCCAAGACTGGCATAAAAAAGAATCATGGGGTTTCCTTTATCTATGTCAAGGTCTACAAGGACCCAATCCCGGCTATTGAAGTCGTGACCGAAGACCGAACCTGTCACAAGGCCAAATAAAATTGCAGAGATTGAAAATGCCTGGCAGAGCTTCATGATAAGTGGCAACTCTTTAGCAAGATGCCCCCATTTCTTCTTGATCCAGATAGATGCCAGCAAAAAAACCAGGCCATAGCCAGCATCCCCCAGACAGATGCCAAAGAAAAGGATCATGAAAGGGGCAAAGAAATAGGAAGGATCAATACTCCGGTAAGCAGGTAGGCCGTAAAGCTTGAGGAGTGGTTCAATCTGACGGACAAACCAGTTATTTTTAAAGAGTGTTGGAGGGGTCTCGTCCTCAAGAGGGTCCCTCATTATAGTCCTGAGAGGTAACGTTGATGATTTGATCTCCTTGATAAAGCTATTTTCCGTATCTGCTGGAATCCAGCCCTGGAGTCCAAAGAGGTGGTCTTCAGTGTGAATCGTGCCGCAATGCTGAATATAGTTCGCTTCATTGAAGGCGATATTGTAGAGCCCTTTCAGTACTTCAACCCTGTCAGATACGCTGTCGCATTCCTTTATAAGTATGGTCTCCTTCTCCTGAAGCTCGTTGTATTCTTCTTGCGCCTGTTTTAATCCCATCTCTGGATGCTTGAGCGGAATAGTCTGGTGAATCTGAACCGGGCCTCCCATATGGACAGTAAAAAAGTTGAGGACAGGTTTCTCGGAAACCACTTCCATATATATGTTTTCTGGTACCGTAAAATCTGTTGGGATTTTTCCTTCTACATGGAAACGCTGAATGAATACCCCTTCATTTTCAAGATTGCGTAGCTTTTGAGGATCAAAATCTCCCCAGACATGCAACTCCTTGATCAATTTCCGGAGGGCTTGTCTGCGACTCTGCAGCTCCTGGAGTTCCAGTAGTCTCGACTCGCAGAAGAATATCAGCTCATTGTCAGGTACATGGACGGGTAATTTTTCTTTTCCCATTTTGAATTGGCTCATCCCCTCACAAACCTGCCCGATCTTCCTGACCTGCTGTTGGATTACCGCATGTTTCTTCTCTGATTCACCTGCCAGCTTCACGACTGGTTCGATGTGAACAATCCCGCTCTCTTGAAGGAGTTTCATGGTTTCTTCCTTCTGGTCTGCAGGTCCTACCAGGTAAACCCTTCTCATTTTAGCAAGAGCCACAATAACCTCCCGCTGTCAATATCAGGAAACATCACGTATATGCACCTCTCACTTGCGGCATCATCAATATAATGCCTCCTCTTTAAGCCTTTTTGCAACCTTGGCCACTCCCACAGCCGCTGCCTGCTGGTCCTGAAGATATACCGTGATCTTACGGATTGCTTCCCTGCAATCAGGAATTAATCTCTGTTCATACAGGTTGATCCGTTGGCTTGTCTTCCTGAACCCATCGGAGAGTACCTTTTCCTGCTCCCTCAATACCCTCATGTGTTCCCGGAGAGAGATAACCTCTCTAGTGCTTAACAGGACTATATCAAAGCTATAGGATGTAGCAAACAAGCTATAAGGGGGTTCATCAAAAATTACCTCCTGGTATTCTGGCACTTTCAATCCCGCAACGTTTTTTAATTTGACCCGAACCTCGCGGATGGTGACATAAAAAGGGAGGATTTTCTGCATATCCCAGTAGAGAGGAGACCACCCGGTGATCTCATCCAGCCGCATGTCCATGATGGATTGCTGATCTTCGATGGTTTTCCGGATTATTGCAAGATGCATAAGGAATTGCTGTTTCCGTGCTTCAAGTGCCGGAAGAAAACGTTCATACATTGCCAGCTTTTGTTTTTGCTCCCTGAGAAATACCTTATTGAGTTTAATCCGTTCTGTCATAAACTTGAACCGTTTTTTATCCCCTGGGCCAATGCTTGTCGATGAGCTCCTGTTTAATGCCTACCTCGTCGGGGTGAAAACACTCAGCAAGGGTGTACCATCCGAGATCAAGTGCTTCATTGAGTCCCATATCGACCTTCATGTCCATAAACCGGTCATAAAAGAGTGTCCCGTATCGCAGGTACCGCTCGTCATCCGCTGTCCTGTCAAACCCCATGGCCAGCTTTTGTTCTACTTCCCTGCTCTTTGCAAAAAGTCGTATCATACTATTCATGATATGTCCATGGTCCAGTCGGGTTACCTTGCCTATGACGAGCTGTTTGAGCCGGGACAGCGAGCCAAAGGGTTCTATCACCCCTTTTCTCAGATAAAACTGCCCCTCTGTAATATAACCGGTATTATCGGGCACGGGATGGGTCACGTCATCACCAGGCATGGTTGTTACCGCGAGAATGGTGATGCTGCCAGCTCCCTCAAAATCAACTGCTTTCTCATACCTTGAAGCAAGGTCGCTGTAAAGTGATCCCGGGTAGCCAAGGTTCGACGGGACCTGATCCATGGAAATTGCAATCTCTTTCATGGCATCTGCAAAAGCAGTCATATCAGTGAGGAGGACGAGGACCCTTTTGCCGTTTACTCCAAACTGTTCCGCCACGGCAAGGGCCAGATCAGGAACGAGAAGTCGTTCCACAACAGGATCAGATGCTGTATGCACAAACATGATGGTCCGGGGTAAAACCCCGGCCTCCTCAAAGGCACGCCGGAACTTCAGATATTCATCATATTTTAGTCCAATGCCCCCGAGAATAACTACATCCGCATTTGCCCTCATACCAATTCGGGCAAGCAATTTATTATATGGTTCCCCGGCTGCAGCAAAGATAGGCAGCTTCTGGCTCTCCACGAGAGGGTTAAACACATCAATCATGGGCACCCGTGTCTCAATAAATCCTCTGGGAATGACACGCATTACCGGGTTAACCGAGGGGCCGCCAATGTCGAGACGGGGCAGGGCTTTCAGCTCAGGACCGCCGTCAATGGGGTCTCCGGAACCATTGAAAATCCTTCCTAATAGAGCATCGCCAAAGGGTACCCGCATGGGGTGTCCGAGGAAACGCACCTGATCTCCGGTAGCAACTCCGCGGGTGCCTGCAAAAACCTGCAGAAACACCTCGTCTCCCCTCAAGCGTATCACCTGAGCAAGGGAGGTTCTCATGCGGCTCTTGACCACAGCCAGTTCGCTATACTGAATTCCTGAAGCAACAACGGAGATGATATCCCCCTGGATTTGCGTAATGCGGGTATATTCGATAATCATAGCGCCGTTACCCCTTCACTAGGATGGATTCAATTTCTATACGGTATTTCTGGTATGCCTCCCCCTGGAACTGGCAATATTTCATCTGAAAAAATAGGTTTTGGAGATGTGTCATCCGCTGCCTTGCCTCCCTTTTGGTTTCAAAATTAAAGCGGTAGTGCACCATACGAATAAGTAATGTGAAATCGCTTATCTGTCTATCCCTGTCTGTCGCCCGGTCTACCGTATCATAAGAGTCCTGCTGCAGACAAACGGTATCCACCATTTCTGCTTTCAGATAGGTTACAAGATCCTCAATGCCTATACCTTCTTCTCCAACAACGAGCATCATCTGATGGATCTCATTTCCCTGAATGAATAAATTCTGGGCTTCTTCCACCCACGAAACCCATTCCGGGTGTCGTTCACCCAGAGACCCTCTCATCTGTTTCAAATAGAGACTCCATGAGATGAGGGGATCAATGGCGGGATAGCGTCTCTGGTCAGACCGGCTCCGGGAAAGACCATAAAATGCACCCACGACCTTGAGGGTGTTTTGAGTCACAGGCTCCTCAAAATTTCCTCCTGCCGGAGAGACGTTGCCAATAAGGGTCAGAGAACCTGTAGAATCATTGTAAAGCCTTACCATGCCTGCTCTCTCATAGAGAGCAGCAAGCCTGCTTTCAAGATAAGCCGGGAAAGCTTCTTCTCCCGGTATTTCCTCCATTCTGGCTGATGACTCCCGCAGGGCCTGCGCCCATCGCGAGGTGCTGTCTGCAAGGAGAAGGACTTTGAGTCCGATTTGGCGGTAATACTCGCCCAGGGTAACGCCGGTGTAGATAGATGCTTCCCTGGCCGCCACGGGCATGGAGGAGGTGTTGCAGATGATCACCGTACGATCCATAAGGGACTTGCCTGTTTGAGGATCTTCCAGTAAAGGCAGTTCCCTGATCGTTTCCACTACCTCCCCTGCGCGCTCACCGCAGGCTACAATGATTACAATATCTGCCTCTGCGTATCGGGAAACGATCTGCTGCAGTACGGTTTTCCCGGCGCCAAAAGGTCCGGGGATACAGGCAGTTCCACCCTCAGCCAGGGGAAAGAAGATATCGATCAGGCGGCATTGGGTGAGCAACTGACGGTTGGGTAGCAATCTCTCTTTGTAGGCCTTGACAGGCAGTTTAACCGGCCATGGCTGAGCCATTGTTACGGGAACCTCCAGGCCTTCATGATTTTTCAGGGTAGCAATCCGGTCAGTGACGGTGTAGGAACCTTGCCCGATCAGATCCACTACCTCCCAGGTTCCCTGGAGAGCAAGGGGCACAATGATATGGTGTTTGAAAATGCCCTCAGGAACGCTTCCGAGATAATATCCGGCCTTCACGGTGTCTCCTGTCTTGACGGAAGGGGTGAATTCCCACCTCTTCTCCTGATTCAAAGAGCTGATATATTGTCCCCTTCTGAGAAAATACCCTTGGTCATTGTCGAGTTCGCTCAGAGGGTTCTGAAGCCCATCGTAAATCTGCCCCAACATACCGGGCCCTAATGTGGCGGATAGCAGACTGCCGGCGAAATCAACCCTATCTCCCACCTTCAAACCGACGGTACTCTCAAAGACCTGCATGTCCACAAGCCTTCCCCGAATCCTGATAACTTCAGATTTCAAAGGCACACGATTCCAAAGCACATAGGCCACTTCGTTCATCATGACCTCTTGAGCCTTGACGATCTCCACGGTGACCAACGGCCCATTGACCGCAACAATCCGGCTATCCATCGTGCTTGTCAAATGTTCCTCCCTTCATAATATCGTCAATCTTAAATGACAAATTCATCTTCTCCCATTTCTCGAAGATGCGGGCCTTTTCCATGGTAGCAAGTATCGCATCGACAGAAAACGGGTCGCCCCCCTCACAATGAAAGGCTTGCTTCAACCGTGCTTCATCGAGTAAACGCTCTGCCAGAAGAGGGTTTCTTTGATTCTTTAACTGGGCAATAATAGCTGAAAGATCATGGCCGCCGATATGAGGCAAAAGGGTATAATCCTCTGCCCCCCGGGCGCTTTCCTTGGCTCTGATCATGACGAGCCGGTTTCTCAAGCTGATGTCCCAGGAGATATAATCAATCAGAAACCGGCACTCCATCTCCTGGCCGAGGGAGTAGGCATACATATAATAACGCTCCCAGAGGGCATCGAAAAGATAAGCGCGCTGTACTCCCCTTTCCTTCTCGTCGAGGAAGGCCTGAACGAAAAGCGGGAGATTTTGTTTGTGTTCGATCTCTTCACGGGTAAGCGTCCCGCCTTCTATAAAAACATCGCGGTCTTGGTAGATGGTTTCAAAGTTGGATACATCGATCGCCATGAGCAGCGCCTTTGTTAAGGGAATGTCCATGGGCTCCATATTTCGCAGGACGATGCCGGCAATGTCAGAAAAAGAGAGGTATAATTTGTCGCCAAGGGAAACCGGCATTGCGGGGAGTACGCTGGCTAAAAAATAGTACTTCCCCATCTTTTTTCAACCCTCTTTTTCAGTAAAAAAATATTTTCGGAAGCGGGGAGCACAAAAGTCCGCAAAGGCCTCGACCAAACCTTCGCCAAAGTTAAAATGGGTTCCGGTCTCTTCAAAGCCGATCTTGAACCCAAAGGACACCTTATCGGTGAAATTGACGTTGACGCTGTGGAGCCCCTTCTGGTGAAACTTTTTAATAAACCACACTCCCAACTCTTCCCTTTCTTCAGTTGGCAGCAGTAGCTCAATCTTGCTTTCTGCACCGCCAAGCTTGGTAAACTCCTGGATGACAATTTCGATGGTCTTCTTCAGAAATTCCCCATCCTTTAATGCCCCCCGAATCTCCTCTTCGACCGTTTGATTTGCGATCGTCTCCTCCAACCGTTCCTGCAAGAGGAGAATAAAATCCCTGGCAGCAGTCCTCAGATCAACTTCCATCTGTTTAAAGACCTGTTCTGCCTCCTGTCGCGCCATATCTTTCGCATTCAAAGCCTCTCTTTCGGCATCCGCAATAATCTTCTTGGCTTTAATCTGAGCCTCTCGAAGGATTTGTTCAGATTCTGACTTTGCCGGAGCGAGTACTCTTTCAGTCAGTTCGTTTGTAATGTCACCCAGTGTTTTTGTCAAGGTTAGTTCTTTCATTTCCCATCCCTTATTTTTGTAGAAAGATGAAAATAGCGTTTGCGTTCATAGAAGTGCTTTATCCTATATTAAATATTTGAGAGCTGTCAAGGGTAATATCGGGTAAAGTCAGGTTATTATACCCGGCTTCTCATACTTTTCGAAGTAAAATATCAGGGATTCCCCGATTAAACCATTACTTACCCCGGCTTCTCATATCTTTCGATACGTAAAATCCGGGAAACCCTGATTGGACTTCCCCCGTGCTATTTGTAAACTATAAGGAGTAGGAAAAATCATATGTTGCAGTGTCTAATGTTTACAAGATTGTCTTCTGTCTTCATTCAATCTAACGATTCCCCGTAGCTTGCTGCGGGGAGGTTCATTTACGGCATAGATTTAAAGAGAGTATAAAAGGATTGTTGAAGGGGTGCTCTCGGGCACCCCTTAATTATCATAAACGTAATATTTAAGTCTGCTATTTAAAGTTTTCCTTCAGTTCAGCAAGGTGTTTTAAGAGTTCCTTCGGCAGTCTCTCACCGAATTGCCCGTAGAACTCCTCAATGCCGGCAATCTCTTTTTTCCATTCCTCGGGCTTGATTTCGAGGAGTTTTTCCATGGTATCTCTGCTGATATCGAGGCCGTCAAGCATAAGATCGGAGATATTGGGCATGAGCCCCACTGGCGTTTCTTTTGCTGATACGCTTCCTTTAATCCTGTCAAGCATCCATTTAATGATCCGTGAATTGTCACTAAACCCCGGCCAGGCAAAATTGCCCTGGGCGTCCTTCTTGAACCAGTTGACGAAGAATATTCTGGGAGGATTCTTGAGCTTCAGCCCGTGGAGCCAGTGGCCGAAATAATCAGCCATGTTGTATCCGCAGAAAGGAAGCATGGCCATGGGGTCCCGCCGGACTACGCCGACCGCTCCTGCCGCCGCCGTTGTTGTTTCCGAACCGAGCGATGACGCCTTGAAGACGCCGTGTTCCCAGCTGAAACTTTCACAGACGAGAGGCACAGTATCAGACCGTCTGCCGCCGAAGATAATGCCCGATATGGGCACCCCTTGGGGGTTATCGAACTCTTTTGAAAGAGTGGGACAATTATAGGCCCCGACGGTGAAGCGGGCATTCGGGTGAGCTGCGACTTTACCGCTTGCAGGATCGTACATGTTTCCCTGCCAGTCCAGCATGTTTTTGGGCGGTTCTTTGCTAAGTCCTTCCCACCAGGGAGAATTGGTATCAAGGTCAAGGCCGGTATTCGTAAAAAGGGTAGGATAGACTTTTCCGGCCCTCAGGGTTCGCATCATGTTGTAATTCGTTTTGTCCGATGTTCCCGGGGCCACGCCGAAAAAGCCGTTTTCCGGGTTTATGGCGTAGAGCCTGCCATCGGCCCCCACGTTGATCCAGGCGATGTCGTCTCCCAGGGTCGTCACTTTGTAGCCTTCCATGACGGGGTCGATCATGGCAAGGTTTGTCTTGCCGCAGGCCGAGGGGAATGCACCGAGCATATAGGTTATCCTGCCTTCCTTGTCTTCGATACCCATAATAATCATGTGCTCTGCCAGCCAGCCTTCCTTAAAGCCCTGGTTGGAAGCTATTCTCAGTGAGAAACATTTCTTGCCGAGAAGAGCGTTTCCTCCGTAACCGGAGCCGATGCTCATGACGAGGTCTTCCTGGGGAAAGTGCATAATGTAGCGTCTTTCGGGGTCAAGGTCGCCGATGGAGTGGAGACCTCTGACGAATTTTTCAGATGAGCCTATCCGTTCGAGAGTCTTTTTGCCTACCCTTGTCATGATACACATGCTGACGACAACATAAATGGAATCAGTAATCTGAATGCAGGGTTTCGCGTAGGGAGAATCTGGGTGTCCCATCATGTAGGGGATTACATAGAGCGTGCGCCCTTTCATACAGCCGTCAAAGAGTTTGGAAACCATGGTTTTGGCTTCATTGGGCTCCATCCAGTTATTGTTTGGCCCAGCATCTTCCTTGTTGGGATGACAGACAAAGGTTAAATGTTCTGTCCGTGACACATCGGTGGGGTGGCTCCGATGGTAATATGAATTGGCATAGACCTGGGGGTTCAGCTCCCGGAAGGTCTGATTGCCGCCTGTTTTTTCCTCTTTGATGCCGATATCAATAAGACGGCGGATCTCGTCTTCAGTACCCTGGACCCAGTGTATCTTGTCCGGCTTTGTCAAAGCCGCCTGTTCTTCTACCCATCTTTCAATCGCATTCGCCATGGTATATCCTCCTTATTGCCTTATATCGGGGATTTTTTCAATCTTTATGGTTGCCTGTTATGAGATTGCCGTTTTGAACATCCCGGTCTTGAGGCCGCATGTTGAACAATATACCGGATTTCGCGCTTAAAGTATAGTGGGAATTGGGGCAAGCGTCTCCCCTCCTTTTCTGTTTATGTGTAGGTAAAATTCCTATCCCTCTCAACCCTTTCCTTAATCTGGGAAAGCTGGTCACACTAATCTCATTTCCTTTTATTTCTACGAACTATTTGGTACAATGGAAAAATAAAGGGGAATAATGAAGAAGCTAATAGTTCTTTTCGTCTGCCTTACGATATTTGGGTGTGCAACCACGAAACAGCAACCGCTTTATTCTCCCACAAACTTTCAAAGTAAAACAGCCGCCGTTGCATACGGCATGATAGACATAACACAACCCATAAAAAGCTACAGATACATAATAACAGACGGCAAAGTTCCTAACGCATGGATAATACCCGCAAGCCGGACAGTTTATATCACCGCACCACTCTTGGATTTACTTACAGCCGCTGAAGTGGCCGCGGTACTTCTTCACGAAAATGCTCATATCATTCTGAACCACTCAAGAAAGAGGGCTACCGCATCCGTCGTTACAACCGCTGCGTTTGTCGTAGGGAATGTATTTGTTCCCGGTGTAGGATTGATAAACCATTTAGCTAATCCGTTAGTGACTAATTCTTTCAGTCGTCCTCAAGAAATGGATGCAGACAAAATGGCAATGGAACTGGCGAGATCGTCCGGTATCGACCCGCAAGTATACATCAGCGCATTGGAGAAATTAAGGAATCACCCAAGCGCAAAAGACAATGCGGGTGGGGGCTTATTCGATTCTCACCCGAACCTTGAATACAGGATAGAACAGGCGAAGAAGGAGATAGATAAAACGGCGAATGAAAATCTTCCATAGCAAAAGGAAGGAACCTTTCAAAGAAATAAAAATCTGTGCTTATTGGTTTGAAAAGGGGAAGGGGAAAGAATAATGGAAAAAGATAGTAGATCACTGATATATAAGGGACAGGGAAGACCACGTGGAATTTCACCGGATATGAAGAAAGAAATAATATTTGATTTTAGCAATGTTCAGCGCATATGTAATGCAATTTCTGAAACAAGAAGCTGGGGCGATATTGCTGGTAGAAATGATCTGATCCGCTCAAGTTTTCCTGATGTGGGCACAAAAATTATTACCGAAAACATCATTACCAATGCTAATCAGTTACGCAATCTTGTCCTGTCAGAAAGATGCGGTTGTTCTGCGCTTAATGTCGAAGATTTTGTCAGGGCCGAATATAGTATTTTCGAATATCTCACCAAATACCCCGATGTTGAATCTATAGATGAAGATCGACAAAGAATTATAATTACCCTCAAACACGGAAAACGAACCATTATCAATAAATAATTCCCATAATTTACTGAAAAGATTCATTAATTTCTGCAACAAGATAAAGGTCTTTATGCCATATCCTTGTGTAAGGGAAAATTAGTTTTCCTTCTTGAAATATGTTTTTGCTATATCCTTTCGATGTGCAATGTTGCAAATGGCATTCAATAATTTGAGAAATTGTTTTTCTTGTGTTATTCATATTCCATGCTGAAAAGCAAATTCCTGTCAGTTTTATGAAAGGAGCTGATATTATGCCACTCGTTACCTCGAAAGAAATGTTTAAAAAGGCATACGAAGGCGGATATGCCATCGGCGCTTTCAACGTCAACAACATGGAGATCATCCAGGGAATCACAGAAGCCGCACAAGAAGTGAATGCACCCCTTATACTTCAGGTTTCAGCAGGCGCTAGAAAATACGCTAAGCATGTTTACCTGATGAAATTGATTGAAGCAGCCTTAGAAGATACGGGGCTTCCCATTTGTGTCCACCTGGATCATGGTGATACTTTTGAAGTTTGTAAATCATGCATTGATGGTGGATTTACCTCTGTTATGATTGATGGTTCACACCATTCCTTCGAAGAAAACATCAAGCTTACAAAACAGGTTGTTGAATACGCACATTCTAAAGGGGTTACTGTTGAGGGAGAGCTTGGAAAACTTGCCGGTATCGAAGATGCAGTAAATGTTTCAGCTGAAGATGCTTCATATACTAAGCCTGAACAGGTTGAAGAATTTGTATCCAGGACTGGCGTCGATTCACTTGCAATTGCGATTGGAACAAGCCATGGTGCTTTTAAATTTAAGGGAGACGCACAGCTTAGATTTGATATTTTGGAAGAAGTTCAAAAAAGACTTCCCGGATTCCCCATTGTCCTTCATGGTGCATCCTCGGTCCTGCCGGAATATGTTGATATGATTAACGCATTTGGTGGAAAAATGCCCGGAGCTAAAGGTGTACCGGCAGAAATGCTCAGGAAAGCGGCTGCAATGTCTGTATGCAAAATCAATATTGATTCCGACTTAAGACTTGCGTTAACTGCTTCAATCAGAAAGTATTTTGCAGAACATCCGGATCATTTTGACCCAAGACAGTATTTGTCACCCGCTCGAGCGGCAATCAAGGAAGTTGTTAAGGACAAGTTAATTAATGTGCTTGGTTGTGCAGGAAAAGCTTAAAAGTAAAATAGTAATAAAGAGATCCTTCACCGCCGTGTAATATCTTTAACTGTGCCTGTCCTCAGAGGCAAACCTACTGCCGTAAACCGAGGCCGGCGCGAGATGTCCAACGCGCTGTGAGGACAAAAGGAACAGAAAAAGGTAAAAAAACAGGAGCGTCTGTTATGGAATTGCTGGTCGTAGATGAGACAAAATGCAAAAAAGATAAGATTTGTGTGAACGAGTGTCCATTCGGCATTTTGGAGATGAATAAGACAAAGGGCTATCCGCAGCTTATTCCAGGCGGGGAGATGATCTGCAACGCTTGCGGCCACTGTGTCGCCGTCTGCCCCCATGATGCGCTGAACCATAGATATGTCCCGATAGAAGAATCTCCAACCATCGAAAAAGGTCTTGCAATCACCGAAGCGCAGGCAGTCCAGTTTCTCCGCTCCAGACGATCCATCAGGCGATTTGAAGACAAACCTGTTGAAAAGGAAAAGATTCAACAGCTTATAGAGATTGCCCGTTACGCTCCGACTGCGAGGAATGCTCAGCTTTTGGAATGGGTAGTTCTCACCGATAAGGCCCAACTCAGGGCGCTGGCCAAATTGGCCGTAGACTGGGTCCGTGACGATCTTAAAAAGGACCCGGAGCATCCTCGTGCCCCCTATTTTCCACTCATCGTAGCTGCCTGGGATGCCGGGAATGATATGATATTGAGAGACGCGCCTGCGCTCATAATTACCTCTGCTCCCAAAGAGTCCGGGTTTGGTATGGTTGACTTGTCCCTTGCTCTCTCCTATCTGGAACTGATGGCTCCTATGCTGGGTCTCGGTACCTGTTGGGCCGGACTTCTTGAAGGAGCGCTTCTGAATTGGCCGCCAGCCCGAGAAGCGCTGGGACTTTCAGATGACCGCCCGTACCACTATCCCATGATGTTAGGCTACCCGGTCCCCCATTACCTCCGGCTACCACAACGAAGGCGGCCGAAAATCACCTGGCGATAGGGCCAATTGAACCTCCCCGTAGCCGTTTCTGTGACTTCTTGGAGGTTACGTCGAGCGCGGTTGAGTAAACATTGGAAAGTTATTCACTTAACGGGGTTTCAAATCCAATGGAACACTAAGGGGATTTTCATGTTTTCCTTTTCTGTTTCATTGCCATATACCGCTCATTGTACTGTTGGTTACCGGTGATATTACCTTCAACGGCAATAAAAGGCGGTATATGTATTTTGGCTATATCTCTTGCCGTTTCAACAGGCTCTACTTTTAATATGGTAATCCCCTCACGCTTCCCTTTGTAACTGTCGAGTTCACAATACTGGTTGCTCCATAAGAAGCAAATACGCTCCTTTCCCATACCATCAGTTTTAGGGTCTATGAGCTTTGTCAGGTTCAGGTATTCCTGCTCAGTGATAAGCTCTTCTTCCTCAATCACTGTTTTCCTTGAAAGGAAGTACAGGTAAGCCCCGTTTTGCCCGCGTTTCCTTATCCTTATCTCTTCATTTTTATTTTTTGAGCGTAGATACATCTGTTCTATGTGGATTATCTGGTGAGCGGGTATTTTGTCATATTGAACACTTTTCACAAGGAACTTCTCTGTGATCTGAAGAGGCGCCGGGAGTCCGAGAAAATGAGAAATTGCTGAAAATGCCCTGCTGATCTTCCCTTCAAAATCAGTTGAGTTATCAATGATTTTGAAATGCGGATGACCCAGCCAGCTTTCACGTATCTTCTGGTCAATGGTGAGTGCCTCTTCAGGTGTTTCTATTCTTGCAAGGTTATTCTCTCCTGTATAGAATGTAAGCGCTCCCTCTGCTGCGGTAACGAGATGGATCACCCCGTTGTACCTGTCTCTGAGTTTGACCTCCGTTAATTTCTTTCTTTTCAGTATCTCTTTGAAATCATCATCGGAAATGAACGCCTTGATGTCCATGATCCCCCTGTCGAGGAGGATAACTTTTTTCCTTTCCGGGAAGATGCGTGTCACTGTTTGCTGATAGGTCTCTTCAAAAGCAAGCTGCATATCAAGGATGGCCTCTTCATACATCACCACCTGTTTTGATTTATTCATCTTGCGCCGGTCTATACCACTGTTGGTGATTAAGGTCGCTGTTTCAGGGATGACAAATACCATGAACCCATGGTCTGATAACTTCTCTGTAAAGTATGCCAGGGAGGAGCTTTTACCGGAACAGGGACCTCCTGTAAGAACAATCATAGAAACAGGTTCGATCAATTGGGATGCCTTATACACTACATACCTCTATTTTTAATAAGACAACCACATGAGACGAGCCTCTTCCCACACCTGGGGCACCTTTCCATGTAGCAACCCTCATGGTGAAAACCACCGGGCATAATATTACAGACATTACAACGGCCTGTTTCATCATCGCCATAGGGAAGCCTCGGCAGATATTCGCTATCTTCATAAGCGACAAGGTTTTTTGAGCAGGTGATTGTTTTTGGATCTTCGATATCTCTTCCACATCGTTTACAATCAGCCATAGGCATTTAAGATACTCTAATTTTCCCCTAATGATAAAGAAAATTCAGACAGATATGCTTGTCGGTTAAGCAATAGAGGTAACGGAATTACTTTTATTGTGTGCACCCACCAATGCGCAACCTCGTAAATGCTACAAAGTACTGATTACCACATAAAAGCGAGTAGGAAGGTAGTTGTTACAGGGACATATTTATATCTCAAATTCCAGAATAATCCTTGTTCCATTTTCACGTTCAATTCGTATCGTGCCACCAATCTGTTTGGTGAGCAAATGGACAACTTTAAGCCCTAAACCTGTTGTGTTTTTCAAAATCAATCGATTCCGGCATACCGTTGCTATTATCCTCAACGACAAGAGAAACACTATTACCAGCAAGTGTTGCTGATACGTTAATGGAGCCATTGTCTCTACCCGTAAAGGCATACTTCATGATGTTCATTAAAAGCTCGTTGATCATTATTCCCAGTGGTTGCAGCCTTTTTGCATCTAACACGAAATCATCTATCTTTTTCTCAACCTTCACCGACGTATTGTTGGGGGGGAGTTCGCTACAATTTCATCCACAGATTGGCTATTTGCGTTTACATATGAGCAACTATATTTTGTTGTCATCCACCATCCTTGAATATCACGGATCGCGCGAGGTTCTATTGATTCTGCCTATAATTCCACTCTTCCTAATTATCATTGTTAAGTTTTTCTCGTTCTAATCGGGTGGGATTACCAAACCAAATCGGATCACCATTCTCATGTACATATTTTCCTATGGTCTGTTTCTGGGATTCGAAATAAAGGAAAATTACTTGGTGTCGTTCGCAGTTGTGTGGTTCACAGATAAAGCCCTTAAGATATGTTTTGTCAGCGACAGTTACTGGCACTAATGGGCTTTGTGTCCCATCAGGAATCCAACTCGGCTGAGATATTCTGGCCGACTTCAGGGCATCCACGAAAGATTTCCGGAATCCGGTGTCATTAGCATAGATATCAGAAAAAAATGGACAGTCAAATTCACTCTTCGTGCACGTGAATGCGGTTTTCGCAGATTTTGCTTGGTCTTTCCCAACAGAGTGATTGTTCCCTGTTTTTTGCCTATTAATGCTGGCTATGACAATAAACACGACAATAAGGATCAATAATACGATTACACTTGGGCTTATGCCTTGTCTTTTCTGACAATATGGACAGAACTTTGATTTCTTGGGTATAAGGGCAGCACATTTACTACATTTCTTTTGATCAGCATTAATCATTTGAATATTCCCAGCAAGAAAGAACTAAAGAAAGCAGAGACCATGACCCCGATAATAACAAGAATAATTATTGCCGGTATTGATGCTATTGCAGCCTTGACCATAAACGTCACAATCGACATAAAGGGCATTTTGATGTCAACCACAGAAACGCTTTGATGGTTAAGGAGATATTGAATACTTCCATCGGGCTTACCGCAGTGATTACAATATTTTCCGTCTTGTACCATTATTGCGCCACAGGCAGAGCACTTCTTTTGTTCTTCCATAAATCCCCCTTAGATATTATTCACTACCAGCCGCTTGACCGTCCCTAAGATCTTTAATCCCATTATCTTCTTTCCTCCGCATATCGTCAACATATTATTACAATGCAGAGGGGCAGGACTCACCCCCCCCTTAATTTTGTCCTGTGTTGCATTTTCCGGCCTCGTCATGGGAAAAACCCTCGTATGAAGGTGCAAAGGGATTACTACAAGGCTATTGAGGTGGTCATACAACGATCCCAGTCACCTAAAAACTATGAGTTTGAATTGGATAAAAAATGGATAAGGGAA
>PNOF01000024.1 GCA_013824645.1 Syntrophus sp. (in: bacteria)
TGCAATTTGTTTGAATTGGCTGATGACGAATTTATAAATCGTCCAGTTGATGCGGTCTATGTTTTTGGGGTGCCAGGAACAGCGCTTGATGACCTTGCACCTATGCCGACCGTATTCTTTGACGATATTGAGCATGGCATGATAGCGGCAGCTTGTCCCAATAATGATCTGTTTGGCTATTTCGGGTATCTCAAGAAAATGGTTTTGACACTCCATAACATTAAGATGATGAAACTGGGGAAAATGCCCTATCATGGAGCAATGGTCAGGATCGTGACAAAAGGTGATCGCCCCTTTACGCTGTTGATCATTGGCGATACGGGGACTGGAAAATCCGAAACGCTCGAAGCATTCAGGATCATCGGAGAAGATCAGATCGAGGAGATGATTATTATTGCCGATGATATGGGATCATTGGATATTGATCAGGAAGGGAACGTGATCGGCTATGGCACAGAAGTCGGGGCATTCGTCAGATTAGACGATTTGCAGCCAGGCTATGCCTTCGGTCAGCTTGATCGCTCAATTATTATGAACCCCAGCCAGGTGAATGCTCGGATTGTGCTGCCGGTGACCACCTATGAACATGTGATGAAAGGTTATTCTGTTGATATGGTGCTGTATGCTAACAACTATGAGGAGATTGATGAGGAGCATCCGATAATTGAACGGCTGACAACACCTGAAGCCGCATTGCACACATTCAGGGAAGGAACAGCGATGAGCAAGGGCACTACCACGACCACAGGCTTGGTACATACTTATTTTGTGAACATTTTCGGGGCGATTCAATATAGAACCGTCCACGAGAAGATTGCGAAACGATTTTTTGATGCGTTTTTTGAGAAGAATATCTTTGTTGGACAATTACGGACGAGACTTGGAATTGCAGGGTCGGAACGGAAAGGTCCGGAAGAGGCCGCACGAGCATTATTACATATGATCTCTTAGTAAGAGAAATAAGCGTACATGTCCTTACTGATCACAAAATATACTGAACAAGGCGTTTACAGGGGTTGTTATCCTCTATTTCAATTCGTAATTCACGATCAAAGGAAAAAGGCCCTATACAACAATTGTAGGTGACATCCTTACCAGCCTACCGACACATTTTTTTCATTTTCGTGTACGCATCTCTCCTCCTAATTTTGTCTGTGTATGTTCCTCAATGCAGAAACTTCACCAGTCAATTTGAAGGGTAATGTTGAAAGTAAAAGTACGTTGTTGTGTTAACATTGGAGATGACCACACCCTCGCAGGCTGAGCATCACGGTGGCTTTCAGAATTTTAATCGTTTTTGTCTGTCATTTTTCTTACGAAACTCAAGAAGACCTATTTGGGTCTTTACGAACATTATGTCTATTCATGAAAGAATATTATGATATAATGGTTTTTTACTTTTTCAAAAACTCGCAATAGAGGATGGACTATGAAGATAACAAACCTTGGTAAAGTCGAAAAAACCAAAATGACCATGGAAGGGGCCAAGGATACATACAAACAGGTGCCCATATCGAAAAACGATGGGACGCCCACATTTTCCTTTCGGGTCTTCACCATCGAACCGGGGGGCCATACACCTTACCACAGCCACGCCTTTGAGCATATTAACTACGTCATAGACGGGATTGGCGTCGTTGTTACGGAAAACGGCGAAGAAAGACCTGTCAAAAAAGGTGATTTTGCCCTTGTTCTCCCTAACGAAAAGCATCAATACCGGAATACATCAGATAAGGGAGCGCTGATGATAATCTGCGCTGTCCCGAAAGAATACGAATAATGTGACCTCTTTAAGCTTCGCCGTCCTCCAATAATATCCCTTCGATCCGCTTTATCAATTCTTCGGTTCTGAATGGTTTCGCTATAAAAGGATGGCCTGACAGATAACCGCCGCCTGCCTCCACCTCATCGTGCTTCACAAGGCCCGTAAGAAATATGATCGGTATACGGCTCGTTGACGGGTTTTCCATCAAACGTGCGGCAACCTCTCCTCCACTCATTGTCGGCATCTTAATATCAAGAAGAACAATGTCAGGTCTGTGCCTTTTCACCATGGCTATACCTTGTTCACCGTTTGTAGCGGTATAGACCTGGTATCTGCCGCCCCTCTCAAGACTCAGTTTTGTTATATTACAAAAGCTCATATTATCGTCAATAACCAATACCTTTGTTCTTTCCATCATCACCCTCTTCCTTGTCACAGAAAAGTACTGCAACTGAGCTTCCATACTACATTATCATCAATTTCTCCTATTTCTTAAGGTTTACCATTTCTTAAACATGAAAAAGGTCGCCCCGATGATCATAAGAAAAGCAACAGCATACCTAGCAGGCCGCAGTCATGAATACATTCGATATCGTCAAAAGTACAACTGTTTTCACCGAAGTCTCTCCTCCGCAACAACATTTATTTAATATACTGCACATAGGGCTAATAACTGAAATATTTTTTTGGAAAATAACCTGATTGCCTGCTACCTGTATTTATCATATTGACGACAGGCCATCGGCAATCTACAATAAAGTATCACTCTGGAGGAGATCGCTTATGAGAAGAACATACCTATTCACCATCATTTTTGTATTATGTATATTCATGTTACCCTATACGGGGGTAAATGGAGCGGAACTGACACTGGACAACACCCCGGCAAAAGTCTGTTTCAGCCCTGACGGAGGCTGCACAAAAAACATTGTTAAGGAAATAGAAATGGCTACCCGTGAGGTCCTTGTTCAGGCATACAGTTTTACCTCGGCGCCCATCAGAAATGCGCTTATCGGCGCCCAGAGAAGGGGTGTTTCCATAGAGGTTCTCCTCGACAAAGTACAACAGAAAGACCAGAAGTTCAAGGCCGCCAGCGCCTTCTCAAAAGGGCGTATCGCTGTCTATATTGACGACAAGCACTCCAGCGCACACAACAAGGTGATCATCATCGACCGGGAAACGGTGATTACCGGTTCATTCAACTTCACCTTTGCGGCAGAAAACAAAAATGCGGAAAATATCCTCATTATCAAATCACAAAGGCTTGCAGGTCTGTATGCCGACAACTGGCTCAGCCACCGGCAGCACTCACAGAAATACTGACCGGCCCCTACTGCTTGCGATAACCGGGTTTCAGCAAGGCGTTTAAAAAATAGTTTATGATTGAAAGGACGATACTGAAGAGCATCGCCGTCCAGAAACCTCTTATCTCAAAACCCTTAATGACAGCCGATGCAAAGAGCACCATAAGGGCATTTATCACAAAAGTAAAGAGTCCCAGGGTCATAATATTGATGGGCAGGGTAATAAAGATCAGTATGGGTCTCACCAGTACATTGATAACCCCCAGGAAGAGGGCAGCCCACAATGCAGAGAAGAATCCGTTGATAATAACGCCAGGCATCAGGTGGGCCGCGATACCGATTGATATGGTCATTATGAGCCACTTGAGAATCAAAAACATAGCGTTACATGGGCCCCTGTATTATTCGCGGTAAAACATATCAGCAGGCATCATTCTTAAAGAAAGCCGTTCCGTTTCAGTAAATAAATGGTTCGAGGCCTCCGTTAAAGCTGTCATCATCTGGTACATCCCGGACAGTGCAAAAGAGATCTTCTCAATATTTTGCCTTGTTAAAGAAGAATATTCAATAATGTTCCGCTCATTTTCCCTGCATTCTTCAATGAGTTCCTTATGCAGTTCAAACTCCTCTTCCGTTACGTTCAAGGACTCCAGGAGACTGCTGACTGTGGTGTAACCATTTATCATATACTCTTTCTCCATATCACTTTGCAAGACCTTATCACTAAATAATCGTAACCTTTTTTCTTTCTTAAGGCAATAGTCTGATATGCCTTTCGCTTTTTTCAATTGCTTTCGTTGACTTATCGATACACATGACGCATATTATTGTGCAGGATAACCTGCAAAAAGAAGGTGTGCCGGTGAGCGGAAAAGACAAAAAGACCTATGAAATCGGTGAGCAATTTCAGCATGAAACAAAATATACACCGGAGACGTTAAATGGTTATATGCTCGACTGGAAAGCAATACCGGAACCCTTTAAGGAATATCAGAATCCAATTTCGCGAATATCGCTTCCTGAACCGAAAACTCCCAATGGAGGCAATCTCTGGAAGCTCCTCTTAAAACGAAGAACCAGAAGAGAATACTCGGTCCAGCATACTCTCAAATTAAACGATCTGGCAGCGCTCCTCTGGGCCACGCAGGGGCTGACAGCGCAATTAGGTGACACATTCTTCAGAACAGCGCCCTCTGCCGGAGGCCTCTATCCTATTGAAACATATCTAAGCATCCGTGCCGTAGACGACCTCGAGCAGGGCCTATACCATTTCAGACCAGGCGATTTTGACCTTGAATTTCTAAAAAATGGTGATTTCTCGGAGAAACTCATGGCGGCTTCTCTCCAGCAGACAGTCATTCTTAACGCACAAGTTACCTTTATATGGTCAGGCCTTATTGCCCGGGGAAAATGGAAATATCGTCAGCGTTGCTACCGGTACATCTACCTCGACGCAGGCCATATCGGTCAGAATCTCTATCTTGCCGGAGAAGCTCTCGGCCTCAGCGTTTGTGCGGTGGGAGCCTTCTATGATGATGACGTGAATCATATCGTCGGTCTTGACGGCATTAAAGAAACAGTCATCTATATGGCTGCCGTTGGTTTAAGAAAAAAAGAAAAGGAGAATAATCATGTATGAACAGGGGGTCATCAGACCGCCGAGCGAGGCACAGAGTCTTCTCGTCCGGGTTACAAGAAATTGTCCGTGGAATCAATGTCTCTTCTGTCCCGCATATAAGGGAACCAAATTCTCACGGCGCACCGTGGAAGAAGTAAAAACTGACATTGATAATATGGCGAAGGAATATAAAAACCACACCAATATGATAAAATCTGCATTCCTTCAGGACGCCGACAGCCTTGTCTTAAAAACTGCCGATATCCTCGAAATCCTCCATTATATCAAGGAAAAGTTCCCTGCCCTTGAGAGGGTCACCACCTATGCCCGTTCCACAACACTGAAACGAAAAACCGTCGAAGAGTTTAAACAGTTAAAAGAAGCAGGCTTAATAAGAATTCACGCAGGTATGGAGAGCGGCTCAGAAACAGTACTGAAAATGATCAAAAAGGGTATCACCCCTGAGGATATTATCGAAGGCGGAACCAAAGTCGTTGCGGCAGGTATATCCCTTTCAGAATACATCATGCCCGGTGTCGGCGGACGCACACTGAGCAAGGAGCATGCAATAGAAACAGCCCGTCTTCTCAATGTAGTCAAACCCGATTTCATACGGGTCCGCACCTTCGCATTACATCCCCAATCGCCGATGCAGAAGATGGTCTTAGAAGGTACTCTTGTGCCTATGACAGACGAAGAAATTATTGCCGAGATCCGGCTCCTCGTCTCAAACCTCGATGAAATGCACAGTTATTTTTCCTGCGGAGATTACAGTCCAAACCTCCTCATGCAGGTAGACGGATATCTCGATGAGAAAAAAGCATATATGTTAAGCGAGCTTGACAAATTTCTTGCTCTCACGCCGCAGCAGCAGAAGGTCTATTCCTTCATCCGACGATCATCTTCCATGCATTACCCTCTTGAAATCGTCTATGACAAAGAAGTAATACAAAAGGTAATGCCTGAAATAGAAAGACTCGAAAAGGGTGACCCGGAGGGCTTTTACCGCTACATAGCAACGCTCATGTCTTACATGATCCCTCAACCGCAGACTGATACAGATTGGGATTCATAAACAAAAGAATTTCGTTCCAGTCTAAAACGGGAGACCCACGGCACATTGGCCCGCAAATATCCTATTGGTGTTTACAGGAATGACGTATAATGAATAATCAACAGTCTTTCATCTTTCCAGCACAAAAATTACTTCGAAAGTAACACGAAATTCCGTAATCTTTCCATCTTCTACACATGCATATTGTTCTTTTACCCGTAGCCCCTTGATACCCCGCAAAGTTTTGAAGATGCCCGTGCAATGCTACCTTCAGACACCATGTGCCCTCATTAAATACCGTTTTTTGAAAGCTAACAAGATGCGGCGGCTGCGTCAATAGCTTTAGTGTATCACCCGCTTTATATCGCTTGGGTCCGCTTTCCATGAAAATGGTAAACGTCGAAAACACTGCGACCCGGAATGTCCACAAAACTTGCAGGCATGGCAACCAGGAGAAGCCCCATCGACACATTGCGAATTGTATGATAATAGCCTATAATCATACAATGAAAGTTGAAGACTGCTGTCTGTCCTGTCTCAAAGGGCTTGCAGAAAAAACCGTATATTTATCCGGTGGTGATGAGGTTCTTCTTCATGAATGTTGTATTCTCATAGAAAAACTTTGGGGGCCGGAGACAACACCTCCCGGGATTTCCAATACGCTGCTCAGGTATATTAAGGAAAAAACAGGCAATCACGATCCCTACGGCATGGCAAAAGAAAAGGAGTTCACAGAAGCTATCAAAGCTTTTCAGGAAGTACGGGGCCGGTCCTCAAACTCTCTTGAGGGGTCAATCCGGCTTTCCGCCATGGGCAACTCAATGGACTTCTTCATTGACGGCCACTATAACCACGATAATTTTATATTTACAGGAGATGTGGATAAAATTAAAGATCTGATTTATATTAAAGGAAAAGATGTGCTCATGATCGGTGACAACATAGGTGATCTTATTTTTGACATGCCCCTCGTGGAGCATCTTAAGAAAAAGGGAAAGCGTGTTTATTACGCGGTGCGGGAAGAACCTGTTCAGAACGATCTTTCCATGAAAGATGTTGACCGGTTCGGCCTGAAAAATATATATAGTCACATTATATCTACCGGAACCGATGAAGTAGGCTTGAAAAAAGAAGACTTAAAAGGAATGGTACGGGAATTGTGGGAAAGCAATGCTGTAGTCATTGCAAAAGGCATGGGAAATTTCGAGACCATCTCTGCTTTTCACAGCGAACGGCCCGTTGTGTATGTTATGAAGGTTAAATGCCCTGCTGTAGCACATGCGGTCGAGCAGAGTGTGGGTACCTATATCGCTCTATCAGGTGGTGAATAATATGGCAACAAAACAGGATTACTATGAACTTCTGGGGGTCTCAAAGACTGGCACAGACGAGGAAATGAAGAAGGCCTACCGGAAACTGGCTAAAAAATATCATCCCGATAAAAACCCCGGTAATAAGGAAGCGGAAGAAAAATTCAAGCTTATTAGTGAGGCCTACGCAGTCCTCAGCAACCCCGAAAAGAGAAAACAGTACGACCAATTCGGTATGGGCGGCTTCCAACAACGCTACTCTCAGGAAGATATTTTCAGCGGATTTAATGTGGGCGATCTCTTTAGGGACTTAGGCTTCGGTGGAGGCGATATCTTCAGCATGTTTGGAGGTCAGAGAGGCCGGCAGGCCGGCAGGCCAGGCGGCAGACAGCGTCAGCAGGGTTATGATTTTGGAGATTATATCACAAAGGAACAGCATAGAACAAAAGATCTGGACCTCAGCTATGAACTTGAGATCCCCTTCATGGATTCCATCCACGGCGCTGAAAAGAGGATTTCCTTTGCCACAAACAAGGGTACCGAGGAAGTGAACGTCAAGATACCCAAGGGTATTACCACCGGTAAAAAGTTAAAACTCCAGGGAAAGGGGCACACCGACGACCGGACGGGCCGCAGAGGCGACCTCTATATCATCATTAAGGTTGGCGAACACCCGTTCTTCAAAAGGATCGGCAACGACCTCCATGTATCAAAAGAGATAAAACTGACCGATGCGCTTCTGGGTACTGTCGTTGAAGTGCCCTCTATCCATGGTCCCAAACGCGTTACGATCCCGCCAGGCGCCAAAAAAGTGCGCCTCAAGGGGCTTGGGGTACCCGATACAGATGCTGATCAGTATGTGGAGGTTACCATCAACATTCCGAAAAAAATCACCGAAAAGCAAAAAGCCCTCCTTGAGGAATTAAGAAAAGAGGGGCTTTGATGAGCTTACAGGGTAAGCGAGAAGGGGTGGCTCCGCAGGCTTTTGCCTGGGGAGGGGGCGACGCGAGCCCCTGTAATGGAGGGGCTTTGATGAGCTTACAGAGTGAGAGAGCAGGGGCGGCAGGGGCGGCCCCGGCATATATGGGCGAAGCCCTTAGCGAGTTCACGAGCAAGAGGGGAGGACTCCGCAGGCTTTTGCCTGGGGAGGGGGCGACGCGAGCCCCCTTAATGGTGGTATTTTAATGCTTCCAAGACGACACATTCTTGATGTCTGGGAAATGATAAAAGAGGAGGAAGTACTCCTGTCCATGGCGACAATAACCCTTGCCATTGACGCCATGAAGTACATGCACAAGAAACCTAAAAACGATCACCTCGTAGAGGCCCTTGAGCTGAATGAGTTTATCTGCTATATGTTCCCCGGGCAGCGACCAAAGAACAGGTCTCTCCTTTACCACATCGTGGCTGATCTGCTGGGTCTTCTCATGTATGGTGTCCCGAAGACCAGAAAACACATTATTGAAAACATCGAAACAATAAACTACTCCGAAGAAAATATTGAAATATATCCTGTCATTGAAGTCTGGAACAATCTTAAAGTAAAGGTTTACAGGAAAAAACACGGCGGTGAGGGCGTTATTGAGGGCTTTGTCAAAAAAATACGCATCGAGATGGATACCATAGAACGTTATCCCTTTGTCGAAGACATCTTTATGGAATCAAAAAAACGTATTGACGAATGGCTTCCGTCATTCGCAAGCTATTACGACGAGAGTAAAAGAAAAGTAAAGACCTCTTATGAAAAATGGTGGGAGTTGTGGCTTTGTCAGAAAGATAAGGACAGCATTCTCAATTCAATGTTGGAGAGGCTTGCCAATCAGGCAGAAACAGAATTTGACATAACAATAGACAAGGAAAAGATACTTACTGCAATAAAATCCGATACGACAATCAATAGAATTGAAAACGAGCTGTATTCCCGCTGGTATAAGGAAGGAATGGATTTATTGTTAAAAATTTAACAAGTAGTATTGACAAAAAGCCCTATACATCCTTATATTACTATTAGCAATTGAATTTCGTAATTGCTAAATCGATAAATTTTAGAAAGGAGCGTGATACAATGAAAGTAAAACCATTACAAGACAGAATCCTTGTTAAGAGACTTGAGGAGGAAGAAAAGACAAAGGGAGGCATCATCATTCCCGACGCCGCCAAAGAAAAACCGCAGGAAGGTAAAGTAATAGCGGTCGGCGATGGCAAAACGCTTGAGAATGGCACTAAAATCAAACTGAGCGTTAAAGTGGGCGACAAGATACTCTTCGGCAAGTATTCCGGTACAGAGATCAAAATCGACGGCGAAGAACATCTCATTCTCAGAGAAGATGATGTTTTCGGCATTTTAGTAGATTAAAGGAAAGGAGGGAATTAGTAATGGCAAAAGAAATCAAATATGATCAGAACGCACGGGAAGCACTTCTCAGGGGCATCAATACCCTTGCAGACGCTGTGAGAGTAACCCTTGGTCCTAAGGGACGGAATGTAATTCTGGAAAAGACATTCGGGTCTCCTACTGTGACAAAAGACGGCGTTACCGTTGCAAAAGAGATCGAACTGGAAGATAAGTTCGAGAACATGGGCGCCCAGTTAATAAAAGAAGTTGCAAGCAAGACAAGCGATGTCGCAGGTGACGGAACAACAACAGCAACAGTCCTTGCACAGTCCATTTATCGTGAAGGTGCAAAGCTCGTCGCAGCAGGCCATAACCCGATGGAACTCAAAAGGGGTATCGGCAAGGCTGTTGACCTGATTATTGAAGAACTAAAAAAGCTTTCCAAACCCACAAAGGACCAGAAAGAGATCGCCCAAGTCGGAACAATTTCCGCCAATAACGACGAGACAATCGGTAGTATCATTGCCGACGCAATGGCCAAAGTCGGTAAAGAAGGTGTCATCACCGTTGAAGAAGCGAAGAGCATGGAAACACATCTTGACATCGTTGAGGGTATGCAGTTCGACAAAGGGTACCTTTCTCCTTATTTTGTAACTAACCCGGAAAAGATGGAAGCAGTGCTTGATGAACCGCTTATCCTCATCAACGAGAAGAAAATCAGCAATATGAAAGACCTTCTTCCTATCCTGGAACAAGTTGCAAAAATGGGAAGAACACTTCTTGTTATCTCCGAGGATGTTGAAGGCGAAGCCCTTGCAACCCTCGTTGTAAACAAGCTGAGAGGAACACTGAAAATAGCTGCCGTCAAGGCCCCCGGTTTTGGCGACAGAAGAAAGGCAATGCTTGAGGATATCGCTATTCTTACCGGCGGTCAGATGATCTCCGAAGAACTCGGCATCAAGCTCGAAACGATCAACGTAAAAGACCTTGGCTCAGCCAAGAGAATCGTTATCGACAAAGATAACACAACAATCATCGACGGCGCAGGCAATAAAAAAGAGATCGAAGGACGGGTAAAACAGATCAGAGCACAGATCGAAGAAACAACCTCCGATTACGACAAAGAAAAACTCCAGGAAAGACTTGCGAAACTCGTTGGCGGAGTCGCTGTCATTAACGTCGGTGCAGCAACCGAATCAGAGATGAAAGAAAAGAAAGCACGCGTTGAAGACGCATTGAACGCAACAAAAGCGGCCGTTGAAGAAGGTATCATCCCCGGCGGCGGCGTGGCATTCATCAGATGCATCGCAAAACTGGACGCCATGAAACTTGACGGTGGCGAGCAGTTTGGCGTCAATATCGTCAAGAAAGCACTCGAAGATCCGTTACGCTGGATTGCAACAAATGCCGGCCATGACGGTTCTATCGTTATTGAAAGAGTGAAAAATGGAAAAGGTAACTTCGGTTTCGACGCCGGAAAAGAAGTCTATGTCGATGACATGACAAAAGCAGGTATCATCGATCCGACAAAGGTGGCAAGGACAGCGCTGCAGAATGCTGCATCTGTCGCCTCACTCCTTCTGACAACCGATTGTATGATTGCCGAAAAAGCAAAAGACAAAGGCCAGATGCCTATGATGCCTCCGGGCGGAATGGGCGGAATGGACGGAATGTATTAAGAAAACCAGTTCATAAAAAAGAGGGGACTTACGTCCCCTCTTTTTTTCACTTTTAACCCTTATGTCACCAGGCGGCAAGCATATCCTTAGTTCCGATGCTATTTTTCGATATGGTACTTAAAAGAAATGTTGAGCCGTACCCGGAAGGCACTCACTTTGCCGTTCTCGAAGGTTACATCCTGCTTTACCACTTCAGCAACCCTTATATCTTCCAATGATTTTGAAGCAGTCTCCAATGCCACCTTTGCCGCATCCTCCCATGATTTAGGGCTCGTTCCGACAATATCAATAATTTTGTAAACGCTGGTTCCCATAAAAACCCTCCTTTTGTTTTGTTGAACTCATAATAGCCTTTATAGCACAAAAAATAAATCTGTCAAGGCTCTACTTTGCCGATTCTCTATTTGCTGGTTACGATTTACGATTCACGGCCTCTTGCCCTTCGCACTGTACACAAACCTCCCCTGCCCTTCCCTCCACAAAACCATACTCTATGCGACATACAGGAACATCGGGTTTAAGCTTGTATTCACCGGCAATGTCGATGAGCCGCTTGTAGGCAAATCCGCGCTTAAGGGTCTTTTTGATAAAACCTTCCAGAAAGCCGATCCAACGCTTACCCTCAAGCTCTGTATGGACTGTCAGAATATTGAGGCCATCAGCTATGGAATTAAGATAGTATGCGGTGAGCGTCGGTATATCGGTCCCCGCAAGGCCAACCACTTCATCCAGTGTCGGTAACGTTGTCGGTATCTGAAGGATCGCAAATCTCTCGCCACCCATTTCCGGATAAAAGGGCATTGTCCCTCTTGTATCGCTGCTATATAAAAGACCTTTTTCCTGAAAGCACCTTATTACATGTGGGTTTATCATCCAGCCAGGAGCGGCAAAAGAAGGGCTGTCAGCACCGGTGAGCTCCCTGTAGACCTTTAACAATTTCTCTACTTCCTCTTGAGTTCTTTTCCGGTCAAAACCTTTGATATAGTCATGCCAGTACACATGGTCATAACCATGGATACCAAGCTCGTGCCCCTCTCCTGTTATCTGCCGGAGAACCCCGACATTTTTTTTCGCTATCTGCGGTCCCGGAAGGAGAAGTCCGTACATAAGCGTTTTAACACCATAAGTGCTCACCACCCCTACCCGGCCTGCCTTCTTTAAAAAACCCTTTCGTGTAAAAACCCGCTTTGCCGTCCAGCCCGTATGGTCCTTCCCCATAGGTACGAAAAAACTGGCATGGATATTGTATTTATAAAAAAGAGCAAGCAGTGCCGGAACACCCTTTTTCATACCTTCATGGGTATCCACATGCACTGCAATTCCGATTGTCTTATGAGTGTTCAAAGGCTTGTATTGAGATAATATTCAAGGGTCTTCCTGAGTGCTGTATCAAGATCGACCTTCGGTTTCCATCCGATAAGTTTTTTTGCCTTGTCAATGGAGGGTACCCTGCGGTCTATATCCTGATACCCTTCACCGTAATAATCTTTTGAAAATACCTCGATGATCTCTGAGTGCTTTTTGAGCTTCTTTGTTGACGGATGTTGCATAAACATCGCTTGAAGCTTTGTGGCAAGCTCTTTGACCGTGGCTTCGTTATTTGGATTACCGATATTGAAAATCTCGCCATTGAGTTTGCCGTCTTTGTTCTCAATGATCTTCATAAGACAGGCTATGCCGTCGTCAATGTAGGTAAAACAACGTTTCTGCATACCTCCGTCAACAAGTCTAATGGGTTCGCCAAGAAGCAGGTTGCTGATAAATTGGGTTACAACACGTGAACTGCCTTCTTTCTCTGTATCGGTTATGAGTTCGTCAAGCTTGGGTCCTATCCAGTTGAAGGGCCGAAAGAGGGTGAATTTAAGACCCCGCTGAAAACCATGGGCCCATATGACCCTGTCGAGAAGCTGTTTTGAAGCACTATATATCCATCTCTGCTTGTTGATAGGACCAACCACGAGAGGGCTCATATCTTCATTAAATTCCTTATCAGGGCACATACCGTATACTTCCGAAGTAGAGGGAAAAACAAGCCTCTTTCCGTACTTGGCGCAGAGCCGCACTATCTTCAGGTTTTCTTCAAAATCGAGTTCAAAGACCCTCAGCGGTTCTTTCACATAGGTCGCCGGGGTTGCTATAGCGACAAGAGGTATCACGACATCGCATTTTTTTACATGATACTCAATCCATTCCTTATTAATAGAAATATCACCTTCGATAAAATGAAAACGGTCGTGCCCATGGCAGGCATCAAGCTTATCATCCCTGAGGTCCATTCCGTAAATTTCCCAGTCCGTCCCCTTCAACACTTTTTCAGCAAGACTGTTTCCGATAAATCCATTGACACCAAGTACAAGTATCTTCAAGCGCTGCCTCCCAAAATTTCATTTTCTATGCTATGAATCGACACAAAGGCTTCCGCATCCATCTCTTCTTCCCCTTCCCATTGAACACGCAGTAGTTTTAATAACCCTCTTCCCGTGCTGACCGTAAGCGGACGTGATGAGACAATCTTTCCCGGTATCGCACTGCCGCTGTCATTCTCGGGATGGGCTTTCCAGACAAATATTTTTTTTCCACCCAGATAAGTAAACGCTCCAGGGTATGGATGGGTCACAGCCCTGACGAGATTATAGAGGGTAGTGGCATTCTGCTGCCATGAGATAAGCCCGTCTTCGGGTTTTCGTCCGCCAAAATATGACGACATACCTGTCTGGGAAGTCTTCACAAAGCTTCCATCAACAAGTTTCGGCAGGGTTTCTTTCATAAGCTGTCGTGCCGCATCGGTCATCTTCATGTACAGAGTGTATACATCGTCTTCAAGGGCTATTTCAATCTTTTTTTGTGCCACAATATCGCCTGCATCGGGCTTTTCCACCATCTCGTGGAGCGTAACCCCTGTCTGGCTTTCCCCGGCTACGAGGACCCAGTTCACCGGAGCTCTGCCCCTGAATTTCGGAAGCAGTGACCCGTGCAGATTGAGAGCTGCAACCCGTGGGATATCGAGAACCCTTTTCGAGATCATATTGCGGTAATAGAAAGAGAAGATAAAATCCGGGGCCGCGTCTTCAATGAGCTTTATCCATTTTTCATCCTTTAACGTTTCCGGGGTATATACGGGAATATTGTGTTTTCTTGCTACAGTAACAGGTCTGCGAAACCAGATCTCTTCGTGAGGATCGTCTTCATGGGTAAAAAGGCAGGAAACCTGTACACCGAAAGCGAGCAGTTCTTCAAGGCAGACATAGCCGATCTCCTGGTATCCAAAGACAACAGCCTTCACATAAGCTCCTTCTTAATGATGAAGCGCGGTCTTCTTCTAACCTCCTGGTAAATTCTACCGATATATTCACCGATAACGCCGAGGGCAAATATCTGAATACCGATAAAGAAAAAGAGGATACCGAAGAGGGTAAACGTGCCCTCACCTTCAGGCCCGATCATAAGACGCCGCACAACAAGGAATGCGGCGAAGAGAAGTCCCAGTATTGCTATGACAACGCCGAGCATACTGATAAACTGAATAGGCAGGAGAGAAAAATTCGTCATGAGGTCAAAGTTGAGTCGGAGCAGCCGGAATGGGCTGTACTTTGATATGCCTTTCTTCCGCTCTTCATGACCAACTTCGATCTCGGTAATCTTCTTCGCAAAAGTATTTGCAAGGGCCGGAATAAAACTTGATGACTCAGG
Organism: Syntrophus sp. (in: bacteria); assembly: GCA_013824645.1. GTDB lineage: Bacteria > Desulfobacterota > Syntrophorhabdia > Syntrophorhabdales > Syntrophorhabdaceae > PNOF01. The sequence continues at coordinate 14,756 of PNOF01000024.1, forward strand.
ACACATATTCATATAATCGACGATATTTCTCCGATATGCCCGGAGCATGCAGCCGTAATCGCGCAGTTTTACCCCCACGAGCTTTGCCGTAATCTTGTTCACTATATATGAAGGGAGCTTTCTGAACAGTGAGTCTTTCCTGTGTCTTCTGTATGTTGCAACAACCTCAAAACCTTCTTCGGCTTTTTCAATGAGTTTCGGTATTTCTTCCGGTGGATTCTGCAGGTCAGCATCGATGGTAATAACAATTTCACCTTTTGCAAATTCAAATCCTGCAAAGAGGGCCATGTGTTGGCCGTAGTTCCTGTTGAACTCGATGACCTTTGCCCTCTTATCATCAGTATGAAATGCTTCCAGAAGAATCCCGGTTTTATCTGTGCTTCCGTCATTGATATAAATCAATTCATAGGGTTTCCCGGTGCCTTTCAAGGTGTCCTGGAGCCTCTTGTGCAGCTCGGGAAGAGATTCCTCTTCATTTAAAACAGGTATCAAGACTGACACATATGGCATCTCATCCATTCTTTTTCCTCACATAAAATGTGTAATATTCCTTTTCATACTTTACCCTTTTTAAGGGTTGAAAAGCTTCTTCCAGCTTTTCCTTCAGATGTTCTGACGGCTTATCTTCTACGATGAGTAGTATATCATCTTTGCTCTTTTTTATCTCCTCAATATCGACAGATTTCTGAATGGGTTTGCCGATATAGAATATGATCCCCGCTGAATTAAAACCAAGGGTGTAAAACTCCTTTGTCTTTTTGTAGGGCTCCAGGTGATCAGTGATGAGCCGGAGCGACTTCGAGGACTTGTTTATAAGGGGCATATAATAGCTATTATAAAACACACCTGCAGCAACAAGGTATAGAATGAAAAAGAAAATGGCCGGTTTATCAGACCTTTTTATGAGCATGACAAAAAACAGCACAGCAGCTATACATAAAAGGCTTAAGTACACATAGAGCGATAAAGGACCATTTTTGAAAACATCAATCACATCGGATGAAGGTAAAAACGGGAGGGCAATTGTTGCCGCAACAGGGAGGAGGGCAAGAAGGATAGCAAATATTTTGAGAACGAGATTTGTCCCGTTTTTCTCAACAAGCTTTTCCCAGTTATCCTTCAGGTACATCCCGCACAGAAGGGCGCATGCCGGATACAAGGAAAGCAGATATATGGCCCTTTTGCTCTGTGACAGTTCGAAAAATATAAAGGTAACAGCAAACCATATAAAGGGCAGCCAGTACTTTTTCTTCCAGGCATGGACAAGGGCAAAGGGCAATAAGACACTCCAGGGAAGAAAATTGAAAAAAAGTTTATGAAAATAATAGAAAAGCGATTCTCTGTGGTCAAAGGCATTCGTATAGCGGGTTATGTTCTGATGAAATATAAATTCACGGATATACTCATCGCCTGCGACAAAAAACCAGATCGAGGCAAGGGCAGCGGAAAGGATGCAGCCCGCAGCAAGAGGTATAAAGTAACGTTTCCACTGACGGCAGACAATGAGATAGATAAAGATAACAGCAGCAGGTATAACGAGACCTGCCGGTCCCTTCGTAAGAATGGCAAGGGACGCCGGGATAAAGGAAAGTACGAAGAAAAACCTCCTGTCCTTTGCAAGTGCAACATAATTAAGAAAGATCGTGAGCCCTATGAAAAAGGCAAAGGTCATATCCATTATTGATTCCCGGGCATTTGACAGGTATTGGTAATTAGCAGCCAGGACAATGGCCGACAAAAAACCGCACTGCACATTGACGAGCATCCTGCCGAGAAAAAAAGTGACAAGCAAAAGCAGGGTTGCCGCAATGGCAGAGGGCACTCTCGATGAAAACTCGTCAAGATTACCCTGTATTTTTGCAGCCACAATAATCATCCAGGAGTAAAAAGGTGGTTTTTCGAGATAGGGCACACCATTGAGATAAGGATGGATGTAGTCACCTCTGTCCATCATCTCCCGTGCCATAATAGCCTGTCTCGGTTCATCGGGGTCCCAGAGGGAAATAGCCCCCAGAGAGGTAAAAAATAATACAAAGGCAAGGGCAATGACAGTAAACATTCTCAAAAGCATCTATTCACATAATTCCTTAGTGTTTTTTATCGAGGCGCCAGAGATCGTCAAAAATATATATCTATGGTGGGGGGGGTAACACTTCTTTTTGATGTATTCCCGACTCCTCAATTGCTGATATTTAGTATGTTTTATATGCTAATATTTGACATTTTTCAATATTTCTTTGCTCTTTCAATAATCATTGTCAATATTTAGTCATCATTTCAATATATTTGGAAATCATCATCAAGCGGATCATGTTCAAAAAAATCACTGCCTTTCTAACGGATTTCTAAGGGCCATAGAACGTGAACGGCCCCTCAAGGGGGACACCAGGGTCCTGAAAAAAGAGGCGGTGCATCCGGATTTCCTTATTTTCTTATTAATCTATTTAAGTTTTATGAGAAAAGAGCGACATAAAATAGAGTTGATGATCACTATGTTGCGATCCAGCTAAAAGTAGTATTTGGAAGGACATAAAGAGGGGTTGGGGAGCAATATGTATAGGAAGCATCGATGCACGTAGAATATATTAATCCCTTTATTATTGCTACTACAACGGTATTTAAAACCATGCTCAATATTGATCTCACAATGAACAAACCCATCCTCAGGAATACCCGGATTTCAACCGGCGATGTAACGGGCATTATGGGGCTTGCCGGGGACACAAAAGGAACGATCTCCATAAGCTTCACGAAAGCCGGCGCTTTGTTCGTTTACAAGACGCTTATGGGCGAGGATCACGCTGGTATAGACCCGGATGTTGTTGACGCAATCGGAGAACTTACTAATATTACCTCAGGGCAGGCGCGCAAAGAGTTTGAAAAGACCAATATCAATTTGAAGGCAGCGATCCCTATGGTTATTGTCGGCAAAGATGTCGAATTACATATGATAAGTGCATTGCCCATAGTATCATTACCATTCCATTTCCAGACAAATAACAGTCATGAAGAAATAGTGCATGTAGACTTTTCTTTTGAATAGGTCAATTAATGATTGGACCAAATGATAGAATAAGACCTTTGCGTAACTTCCCGGTCCCTGTTTTCCCTCTTCCTCGCTGTTGTTTGTGACTTATTCCCCTTCAGTGAAGATCTCATTTTGTCTCCTCAAGAGGGGTCAAGAAGGTTGTTTCTAAATCTGCAGATGGTAGAGTGATCGGTAAGAGAACTCGATACAGGGAAACCGCTGAAGCGGATAAAGGAGATCCGGTCCATAAGCGCTTCTTCTAACCCCGGATCACTTTATCCGTACCATCTCTGTAACAAAACTCTGTAACAAAAGAAGTTTAAACATGGGTAAAGGGGGATATGCCGGTCTGCCATCGGCGCTAAACGTCTTTTTGTATTTCTTCTTAAGAAGTTTCTCGATAATATGCTCCCAGTCGATGAACTGATCTATCTTATCGAGAAAGGTATTTGGAATGTTTTCTTTACCCTAAGAAGTAATCGGCAAAACCGGGGGTGGTGAATTTATCTGTCACGGGTGATCTCCTTGGGGTGGAATAATCACTATTGTATCAATTAGTTATAAGTGTTTTGTGGGATATTGGCCGTGCAAAGGTTTTGGAATGCTAAAAAACAGTGTCATAAACGGATATGCTCTTTTTTGCAGAAGCAATGAAATAATTAACGTTATCTTATCTATTGGTTGATTTTGGCAGGATCATCGGGAATTATTTGACTTTTTCCAATATTTTTTATAACATATCCGTTAACTGTCAGATGGAAAATACTGAAAGTACAGAGGAAATATACAAACAGGCAAGAAACCAGCATGCTTTACTCGACAGACGTTTAAAGATGCTGTTGAAAAAATCTTATCTCACGGCCCAGGAAGAGCTTGAAATGAAGGTCCTGAAAAAGAAAAAACTCTATTACAAAGATATCATGGACAAAACCGGTCATATTCAGAAGCGAGAGGAGAAAGGTTGAAAAAAACAGGCGCTCAGATAATCATTGAATCATTAAAAGCAGAAGGCGTCAAAACAATATTCTGTTACCCCGGCGGCGCTACCCTGAATATCACCGATGCCTTCACCAATACCGACCTGCAGCAGATCGTTGTCCGGCACGAACAGGCGGCAGTACACGCGGCGGATGGATATTCCCGGGCATCCGGCAAGGTTGGAGTATCACTTGTAACGTCGGGTCCGGGGGCAACAAATACCGTAACAGGTATTGCCACTGCTTATATGGACTCTATCCCGCTCGTTATCTTCTCCTGTCAGGTAAATACTGCGCTCATCGGCAATGACGCCTTTCAGGAAGCCGATATTGTCGGTATAACCCGGCCATGCACAAAACACAGTTACCTTGTAAAAGACGTAAAAAATCTGGCACAAACCATCAAAGAAGCCTTTCATATTGCCAGATCAGGACGTCCCGGACCTGTGCTCGTTGATATACCGAAAGACGTGTCGGCAAGTCTTGCCGAATTCAAATATCCCGACAAGGTTAACATCAGGAGTTATCAGCCAACCTACACGGGCCATCCCGGACAGATTAAAAAGGCTATGCGGCTTATTGCAAATTCCAAACGGCCGGTACTCTATACCGGCGGCGGGATCATCTCGTCCGGAGCAGCAGGGGAACTCCTCCATTTAGCGGAAAAACTGTCAATCCCCGTTACCAACACCCTTATGGGTCTTGGCGGTATTCCCGGAAACCACCCTCTTTTTCTCGGTATGCTCGGTATGCACGGTACATACGCCGCCAATATGGCAATTACAGAATCAGATCTCATTATCGCCATGGGCGCCAGGTTTGATGACAGAGCAACAGGAAAAACCGATGAATTTGCACCCCATGCAAAGATTATCCACGTGGATATAGATCCCACATCAATCAGTAAAAATATAAAGGTGGATATTCCTATTGTGGGGGATACAAAAAACGTCCTTACAAAGATGATTGAAATCGCAGAAGAAGACAATGAAGCCTTTAAACAACAGCACAAAAGGGTCTCCGAATGGGTCGACAAGATAAATACATGGAAGAAGGATTATCCCCTCACCTATCAGAAAAGTGGTATCCTGAAACCACAATATGTTATTGAAAGAATTTGTGAACTCACAAAAGGTAAGGCTATTATCACCACGGAAGTAGGGCAACACCAGATGTGGGCGGCGCAGTTTTATACCTTTTTAAAGCCGAGAACGATGCTTACATCGGGCGGGCTTGGTACGATGGGCTTCGGCTTTCCTGCCGCCATAGGAGCACAGGTTGCGTACCCAAAATCTCTGGTTATCGACATAGCCGGTGACGGAAGCATCCAGATGAATATTCAGGAACTGGCAACGGTAGTGCAGTACAATCTCCCCGTCAAGGTCGTCATTCTCAATAACGGTTTTCTGGGTATGCCTCGTCAATGGCAGGAACTCTTTTACGAAAAAAGGTATACCTGGACGCATCTGAGTTCTCCGGATTTCGTGAAAGTGGCAGAGGCATACGGGGCCGTCGGATACAGACTGGAGGAGGAAAAAGACGTTGATAAGGTATTAAAAGAAGCATTCCGCAATAATAGACCAACCTTTATCGATGTCAGTGTAAATCCTGAGGAATGCGTTTATCCTATGGTACCGGCAGGCGCGTCACTGAAAGAGATGCTTCTTGTCTAAAGGGAAGCGCATAGGGCAAAAGGCCGTAAATCGTAAATGGTAAATCGCGCAAGGAACAGGCAGGGGACATGGGGCAAAGCGACATGTTGCGAGAAGGGAAGGGCGGAAACGATCCCTTAGCTCATTCTTGAGCGGGAAGGGGAGGCTCCATCGGGCTTATGCCCGTGGAGGGGGCGACGCAAGCCCCAGAAAATGGAGGGAATGTTGAGACACACAATATCGCTGCTTGTAGAAAATGAGTTTGGCGTCCTTGCAAGGGTTGCGAACCTTTTCAGCGGCAGAGGGTTTAATATCGAAAGCCTCTGCGTAGCGGAGAGCCTCGATCCGACAATATCCACCATGACCATCGTTACAAGGGGAAATGACGCAATATTAGAACAGATTCTCAAACAGCTCAACAAATTAATAAACGTCATAAAGGTCACCGATTTTAATGAAATGGACTACGTCTCGAGAGAAATGGTTATTGTCAAGGTACATGCCGACGACAAAACAAGAGAAGAGATTCTGCGGATAACAGAAATATTCAGGGGGAAAATCATTGATGTGTCCTCAAAATCATACACTATCATGATTAACGGTGATGAAGAAAAACTGAAAGGCTTTTTAAACCTCATAAAGCCACTTGGTATTAAAGAACTCGTAAGAACCGGAACCATCGCCATGGCACGAGGCGAGAGAACGATAAAAATGAAAGAAAATCACATAAAGGGAGGAGAATAAGATGGCTAAAATGTACTACGACCGCGACGCAGATCTCGGAATACTGAAGGGAAAGAAGGTTGCCATCATCGGTTATGGAAGTCAGGGACACGCACAGGCACAAAATTTGAGAGACAGTGGGGTAAATGTAATTGTTGCAGAACTCCAGGGCACCCCAAATTATAAACTCGCCGTCAGTCACGGTTTTAAGCCGGTGACCGCTGCAAAGGCCGCAAAAGATGCCGATATCATCCAGATACTGGCGCAGGACAATCTCCAGGCACAGCTTTACAAGACCGAGATTCAGGACAATATGAAAAAGGGCAAAACCCTTGTCTTTTCACACGGATTCAATATCCACTACAACCAGATTGTTCCACCGCCCGATGTGGACGTTATCATGGTTGCACCGAAAGGCCCGGGACATCTGGTAAGACGTGAATTCGAACGTGGCGCCGGCGTGCCATCCCTGATCGCCGTATATCAGGATGCTTCCAAGAAGGCGAAGAAAACTGCCCTCGCCTACGCAAAAGGCATCGGCGCAACAAGAGCGGGTGTCATAGAAACCAGCTTTCAGGAAGAAACGGAAACAGATCTCTTCGGGGAGCAGGCAGTGCTCTGCGGAGGAGCATCAGAGCTTGTACGGGCCGGTTTCGATACCCTTGTCGAGGCAGGCTACCAGCCTGAAATCGCCTACTTTGAGTGTCTCCATGAACTGAAGCTCATCGTAGACCTCATGTATGAAGGCGGCATATCAAATATGCGTTATTCCGTCAGTGATACCGCCGAATACGGCGACCTGACGAGAGGAAGAAGGGTCGTCTCTGAAGAAACCCGGGAAGAGATGCGGGCAATCCTCGATGAAATCCAGACCGGCGAATTCGCCCGTGAATGGATCATGGAAAATCAGGCAGGAAGACCTGTCTACACTTCTCTGAAAAGAATCGATAACGAACATCTCATTGAAAAAGTGGGCGCACAACTACGCTCCATGATGGGCTGGATCGGGAGAAAAAGTTGAAAGAACCATTCATCGCAAAGGAAGGGCTGAAACTCATCATCCCTTCCTTTGTCCTTTTCATTGTCCTGGCCTTTTTCACCCATCTTCCCCCTATTCTTGCCCTTTTTGTGCTCCTTTTCTGCTTTTTTTGTATCTTCTTCTTCAGGAACCCGAAACGCCATTCAGATCTGGGGCCTGAATGTCTCATCTCGCCTGCTGACGGGACAGTATCGGGTATCACGAGCATGATGGAAAGCGAATTTATGGGCACGGAATGCTTGAGAATCAGTATCTTCATGTCCCCTGTCGACGTGCATGTGAACCGTGCGCCCTGCGACGGCCGCATTGTTTCAATGGTCCACAGGGCTGGTGATTTTGCACTGGCCTTTAAAAAAGATATAGAGAAGGAAAATGAGCGGAATTATATTCTTATGGACCATGGCGGAGAAAGAATTCTCATCGTGCAGATAGCAGGTTTTTTGGCGCGAAGGATCATTCCCTATGTCAAGGTGGGTGATTCCCTGAATCGGGGGAATCCTGTCGGTATTATTGCCTTTGGATCAAGAGTAGACATTTACTTTCCCAAAGAATACGAACCTATGGTACAATTACGGGAGAAAGTAAAAGCTGGCTACACAATGCTGGCAAAAAAAAGAGGATAATATGAGATATATGAAAAAAAGAAAAGGTAAAGGGATTTATCTGCTGCCCAATCTTTTGACAACTATCAGCCTCTTATCCGGTTTTTACGCCATTGTATCAGCACTGGGATGGAAGTGGGAGTTTGCGGCAATTGCGATCTTTGTTTCATGCCTCTTCGATATGCTCGACGGCAGAGTTGCCCGGCTGACCCATACCACCAGCAAGTTCGGCGTCGAATACGATTCGCTCTCCGACGTCATAGCCTTCGGAGTAGCGCCCGGCATCCTCGTCTATGTCTGGGCCCTCAGGGGTTATGGAAATTTTGGCTGGCTTGCGGCATTTCTATTTATTGCCTGCGGCGCTGTCAGACTTGCCCGGTTCAATGTACAGGTCGATACAGTCCAGAAAAAGAGTTTTCTCGGCCTTCCCATACCGGCAGCAGCAGCAGCTATAGCCGGTTGTGTCCTCTTATATTCCTGGTCTGATCCCAATATCTTAGATTCGTGGATCAAATACAGGGGCTTATTAAAGTCGGTTTTTATGCCTCTTCTCATTTACACCCTTGCATTTCTCATGGTAAGTAATATCCGCTATTACAGTTTCAAAGACATGACCTATTTCAAGGTCAAGCCCTTCAGGTCAACTGTGGCTGCTATTATGCTCGTCGTCATAGTGCTCATTGAACCGAGGATCACGCTTTTTGTCGTCACGCTGGGGTACGTCTTTTCGGGGCCTGTTTATACGCTTATGCTTAAGCTGAAAAAACCCGTTGCAGAGCAGGCTAACTTCCGTTCGAAAGAAAAGCCAGTAGATTCAGATGATCATCTATAAAACCATCTGCTTCTAAATCCTCGTTTTTGTAGGCAATGAATTTAACACCCGATGAACGGGCCGTTTTTCTGTCTACATCTGAATCACCTATAAAGAGAACGTCTTCCCGATTTAATGTGAACATCTTCAGGATCTTCTCAACGCTCTCCGGGTGAGGTTTCGGGTTCTCCACATCAAGAGCAGTTACAACCATGTCAAAATAGGGGTAAAGACCATATTCCTCCATGATATATTTCATACTCGTCGTTCTATTCGTACTGATAGCTCTGGTAATACCTCTCTCTTTCAGTTTTGCCAGTACCTCCATAAGGTTCGGTTCCATCTTGAGGTAAGGAATGAAGTCGGCAAAATTGATATTATTCTTCCAATAATCTACGGCCTTCTTCTCCAGGGTCTCATTGTCTCTAAATACATAGTGAATCGATTCATAGACGGTATGGGTGTGGCAGAAATTGATTTCTTCCTCTGTAAGCGCTGCCCTTCCCGTTGAAACGGCAATATGATCGTAGAGTTTTCTGTTTTGTTCAAGAGAGTCAAAGAGCACTCCATCACAATCGTAAATAACACAGTCAATCTTCCATTTTTTCATGTCTGTCTCCATCATTGGTATCAGCTATCGGTCTGCACAGTCTGTTCTTTCAGTCACAGCTTTTAAACCGTATTACCCAAAAAATCAAGGGAAAAACCGGGGGAAACCGGTCAATGATAAACCGGTAACAGAAAGACCATTCACCATTTGTAATTCCCGTCAGTATCCCACTCTTTACCCGTAAATATTTATAGTTCTAAATGCCTCAAGATATGCTACAATATACGCTAAGTTCAGACAGGAGGTTGCAATGATAAGTGTTTCCATTCCAGGGTGGGGCGATCTTGATATAGAATATCTCGTCGTCGATTATAACGGTACATGCGCTTTTGACGGCAAATTGAAAGAAAACGTAAAGGAGCTACTGGAAAAGGTATCCCGTTACATCAAAGTTTTTATCATCACCTCTGATACTTACGGCAACATCGACAGTGAAGGAGCCACGTTAGGCTTCAGCATCATTAAAGTGGGAAAAGAAGGAAGCGCCCAGGAAAAAGCGAAGATAATCAAAGAACTTGGTCCTGAAAAGATCGTTGCTATAGGCAATGGCGCCAATGATGTATTAATGTTGAAAGAAGCTGCCCTCGGCATCGGCGTTATCGGTGAGGAAGGCTGCGCAAAAGACATCCTCAGAGAGGCTGACTTTGTTGTGAAGAATATTGTCGATGCCCTCGGCGTTGTCCTCCATCCGGAAAGAATAGTTGCAACATTAAGAGATTGATAAAACAGTACAGATCACCTGTCGGCAATATTCAGGACATATAAAAAATTGCAGCAGGTAACCTGTATTTGTATATTGTAAACCACCATGATTGTTAATCTTATAAAAAAAATAGTCGGTACAAAAAATGAGCGGGAGCTCAAGCGCATCCAGCCCATTGTCGAAACCACGGCAAGCTTCGAAGAAGAAATGAAGGGGCTCACCGATGATGGTCTCCGGGCAAAGACCGCCTATTTTAAAGAAAGGCTCGCCCAGGGGGAAGACCTCGACGCTCTCCTTCCCGAGGCATTTGCCACGGTACGCGAAGCGGCATGGCGCACACTCGGCATGCGCCATTTCGACGCGCAGGTCATCGGCGGCGTTATCCTCCATGAAGGCACAATCGCAGAAATGTCAACCGGTGAAGGTAAAACCCTCGTTGCCACATTGCCGGTCTACTTAAACTCCCTCACCGGTCTCGGAGTACACGTAGTAACCGTCAATGATTATCTGGCAAAACGTGACTCCGAATGGATGGGACCTGTCTATAGATTTCTGGGTCTTTCCGTAGGGACCATCGTGAACGATATGGACAACGAGGAACGGAAAAAGGCCTACGCCTCTGATGTGACCTACGGGACCAACAATGAATTTGGCTTTGACTATCTGCGCGACAATATGCACTACTCACTGGAAGATTGCGTCCAGCGTGAATATAATTACGCCATAGTCGACGAAGTAGATAGCATTCTCGTCGATGAGGCACGGACACCGCTTATTATCTCCGGCCCTGCCGAAGAATCAACAGATAAATATTACAAGATCAACAAGCTCATCTACCAGCTCAAGCGGGACGTTGATTTCATCGTCGACGAAAAGGCACGAAGCGCCTATCTGACCGAAGAAGGCGTCGCCAAGATGGAGAAGCTCCTCAGCATAGAAAATCTCTATGATCCCAACTACGTCGATGTACTCCATCACATCAATCAGGCATTGAAAGCACACCACCTCTTCGCGAAAGACGTTGATTATATCGTCAAGGACGGACAGGTCATCATTGTCGATGAATTCACCGGGCGGCTCATGTCGGGCAGACGTTACAGTGAAGGGCTTCACCAGGCCCTTGAAGCAAAGGAAAATGTAAAAATAGAACGGGAGAATCAGACCCTTGCCACGGTCACCTTTCAGAATTATTTCAGGATGTATAAAAAACTTGCCGGCATGACAGGCACAGCAGATACCGAAGCTGTGGAATTTAAAAAGATCTACAACCTTGATGTAAACGTTATCCCCACGAACAGGCCCCTTATCCGCACAAATTACCCCGACGTGGTCTACAGAACAGAAAAGGAGAAATTCAAGGCCTCTGTCAACGAAATCGTGGAGCTCTACAATGCGGGAAGACCCGTCCTTGTGGGAACTCTTTCTATCGACAAGTCGGAGCGGGTTTCGGAGATGTTAAAACGCCGCGGGGTACCTCACCATATACTGAACGCAAAGAACCACGAGCGTGAAGCAGAGGTTGTGGCCCAGGCCGGCAGATCCAAAGCTATAACGATCTCAACCAATATGGCCGGTCGTGGCACCGATATCCTTCTTGGCGGTAATCCGGAATTTCTGGCCCTTTCCATGTGTAAGGGGCAGAAAGGGAGCGAAGAATACCATACCGCTCTCATAGAAGCACGAAAGATCTGTGAGAAAGACAAAGCACTGGTCATCAACCTCGGCGGGTTACATATTCTCGGCACAGAACGACACGAATCGAGAAGAATTGACAACCAGCTTCGCGGACGTGCCGGAAGACAGGGCGACCCCGGTTCCTCAAGGTTCTACGTTTCTCTCGAAGATGAAATTATGAGGATTCATGGTTCCGACAGGATTGCCCCAATGCTGGCAAAACTGGGTATGACGGAAGATATGTCCATCGAACACCCCTTTATTTCGAAAGCAATTGAGAACGCCCAGACAAAGGTCGAAGGCCATAACTTTGAAATACGTAAATATCTCCTCGAATATGATAACGTCATGAACAAGCAGAGGGAAACCATTTACGGTATGAGACGGGAAGTCATGAGAGACGGCGACGCAAAGGAAAGGGTCCTCGACATGATTGAGGAAGTATGCGAAGACCTCGTCTTTGAGTATGCCCCGGAAAAGGTATACCCCGAAGAGTGGGACCTTTCATCCCTTAAAAATAAGCTCTATGAAACTTTTTTTATCCACTTTGACTTTAGCGCCCTCAACATAAAAGAGATGACACGGGAAGGGTTCCTCGATACGGTCCTGCAAAAGGTAACAAGCTTTTATGAGAACAAGGAAAAGGAGTTTGGCGAGGGTGAGCTTCGCTCCATCGAACGTTTCATTGTCCTCAATTCCATCGACACCTTCTGGAAAGAACACCTTCTCGCTCTCGATCATTTAAAGGAAGGCATCGGGCTTCGGGGATACGCACAGAAGGACCCTCTGCGAGAATACCAGAGGGAGAGCTTCGATCTCTTTCTCGACATGCTCGACCGCGTAAAATACGATACCATACGGAAACTCTTTGCCGTACAGCCCGCGAAAGAACAGATTGAGTACCACGAACCGGTGATGGTCTTTAATCGGGGAGACGGCAGTATATCGGAATCACACGATAAAAAGGATAAGATCGGCAGGAACGACCCCTGCCCCTGCGGAAGCGGCAAAAAATACAAGAAATGCTGCGGGAAATGACCGAGGGTAAAGGCCGAGGGACGATCATTCGTTGCGCTCATTAGGACGAGGGACGAGTAAAAGAATCGGGCAATAAAAGGCCAAGGGACGAAAAAAACATAGAAGAGCAAAGATGAAGGACGATCGCTTCGCTAAGACGATGGACGAAGGACGAGTAGAAATAGAAAGACAAAAACAAAAACCAAAAAATAGAGTACAGGCAATACATAGCGTGGGAGATTTAGAGGTTTACGCATTAGCATTTGAAACTGCCATGAACATTTTTGAAACTTCAAAAACTTTTCCAAAAGAAGAAAAATATTCTCTCACTGACCAAATACGCAGGGCATCAAGATCAGTCTGCGCAAACCTTGCGGAAGGATGGAGAAAGAGAAGATATAAGGCAGTATTTATCAACAAATTACTTGATTCGGCTCAGGAAGCCGCTGAAACACAGACCTGGCTTCAATTTGCACTTCAATGCAAATATATTAATAAGGAATTATTTGAAGAATTAAACGAGAAATACGAACATATCTTCGCAATGCTGAATAATATGGAAAAGAAGGCCGATAGTTTCTGTAAATCCTGACTCTCTTCTTCGTCCCAGTTCCGTAGCATACGGGACGGTCGTCCTTCGTCCTAATCCCGTTTGTAAAGCGGGATGATCGTCCATCGGTTACTAAGGAGGTTCACCATGATCAAAGGAATGGAATTCTCAGGCATCGCGTCAGGCATCAAACCGTCAGGGCTTGATCTGGGACTTGTATTCTTCCGGGAAGAAACGAATGTCCTCGCGCTCTATACGAGCAACAAAGTAAAGGCCGCCCACATCCTCTACGATAAAAAGCTGGACCGCAAACCTGTTCGGGCAATCCTCGTCAACAGCGGCAACGCCAATGCATGCACAGGCAAAGAAGGCGTCAACGACATCAAAAATATCGGGGAACACCTTTCGAAGCTTCTCAAGATCAACCCCGATGAAATACTCTTTGCCTCAACGGGCGTCATCGGTGTCAGAATCCCTGTCGATACTATCAAAGGGGCTTTATCCGCTTCCGTGAAAAATCTCAAGGAAACCCATGTAGAAAATTTCGCGAAAGCCATTATGACCACCGATACCAGTCAGAAACTCATTAAAGAAACCTTCAAAGGGGAAAAAACTTATACCGTTATCGGAGCCGCAAAGGGTTCCGGCATGATAAATCCCAACTTCGCAACGATGCTCGCCTTCGTGTTTACCGATTATCCTGTCTCTCCCGATACAATCAGAAGAACATTCCGGCAGGCCGCCCAGGAGAGCTTTGAAAAGATTACCGTTGACGGTGAATGCAGCACCAACGACACGGTCATGCTCTTTACAAAAAAAGGAAACGAAGACCTGTCCGGGCTTGAAGGCTTTAAGAAGACGCTCTCCTCTGTCATGAAAGGGCTTGCCATGATGGTCGTTCGTGACGGTGAAGGGGCCACAAAGATCGCTCACATCATTGTCGAAGGCGCAAAGAAAAAGGACATCGCGGAGAAGATCGCCCGGAGGATCTCCATTTCTCCGCTCACAAAGACGGCTTTTTTCGGTAACGATCCAAACTGGGGGCGTATCATCTGCGCCGCAGGCGATGCGGGCGTGCCTGTAGACCAGTCAAAGGTGGACATTACGCTTCAGGGCGAACAAATCGTAAAGAATGGTCTTGAAGTCCCTTTTGACGAGAAGAAGCTGAAAAAGCTGATGGATACGAAAGAGATCAGCGTCATAGTCAATCTCAACAATGGCAAGGCTTCCTTTGATATTTATACTACTGATCTGACGTATGATTATATCAAAATTAATGCTTCCTACAGGTCATAGGAAGCATTATCCATGAAGAAGGCCTCGCGTACCAGCGTTTCCGCTGCCTGCTTCACCTGCCAGTCAACAACATTTTTGTCTTTTTCCAAAACATTGAGGAACTCGGTGTTCTACGCTGTCCCTTTCAAGCTTGGAGGAACCAATTGAAACGGGACTTTGCAATAGACTACCTGCGGGGCGGTGTAACTATATTGGTAGTTGCGCATCACGCTGCACTGGCATACAACACTTTCAGTTATTACAACCCGGGGCATTACATGAAATCCACCGCGCCGGTCGTCGATGCAGCCCGCTGGATGCCGCTCGATTCGTTTGTAGGTTGGAATGATATGTTTTTTATGGCCCTCATGTTCCTCATATCGGGGCTATTCGTGACACCGTCTATTGAGCGGAAGGGGGTTGGTCACTTCCTGGTTGACCGGATAAAACGCCTTGGCATTCCCTTCGTTATTGCCGTCACGGTGCTCAGTCCGCTGGCGTACTACCCATCATGGCTCTCAAGTTACGCTATCAGCCAAGGTAACTTTTTGCGTGATTTCTTCACCAACGACAACTGGTCGGGAGGGCCTGCCTGGTTCCTCTGGGTTTTACTTGCCTTCTGTGGTATTGTCGCTGTCGCCTATCAATTGATTCCGAGTCTCATGAAGAAATTGTCCTTGTCTGCTGTATCGGCTCGGAGTCTGGTTATTGTGTTTCTTGCGGTAAGCTTGCTAACAACCGTTCCCCTGCGCCTCTTCATTTTGCCCACTACCTGGTCCAGTTTAGGGGGACCGCTCGCTTTTCAGACCTGGAAACTCTTGTTGTATTTTGCCTGGTTCCTGCTGGGCGTCGCGCTTGGAGCTGCAAACCCGGGAGTTACATTATCACGTGAAAATCTGAGACCGTGGCCGCTTTGGCTTGTCTTGGGAGGTTTAACCTATGGGGCACACGGTCTGCTGGAATTGATGGGGGAATCTTTTTCGAACATGCCAAAATGGGTGATGCAAGTGATTCTGGCGACAGTCTATTCTTTCTGTTGCACCTTCACCAGCCTTGCCGCATTGGGTCTGGTCCGTTCTCTCTTGCGAACTGCCCGGCCCCTGGTGGACGACTTCACGGAGAACGCGTATGGCGTCTATATCTTCCACTACGGTTTTGTGACTTGGATTCAATTTTACCTACTCACGAAGCCATTGCCGGCTGCTCTCAAATTCCTGCTCACCTTCTCCGTTGCCTTAACGGCGAGCTGGCTCCTGACGGCCTTATTACGCAAGACGGTGGCAAGTAAAGTTCTTTGATGGGCAGGAATCGAGGGTGTTGATGGCATGTTAATATTAATGAAGGGTAGCTGATAGAATTGATTTAGAGAAATCGTCTAACATGGCCACATCAAGCACGGGAAAGAGAGAGCATCATGGATTATCAGCAAATGACATCGCCATAAGGCATCACATGCTGTTATGAATGCGCCGACTTTCTATGTGACCATCTTCACCCATATGCGGATCAGGCATCTGTCAGACCGCACAACACCAAGCTTTTCAATCTATGCTTAATAAAAAAAATGGGGATTGATCAGTGGGCTAAAGACAAGGCCTTGAAGTCAAGCAAACCTATTTCAACGGCATGCCCAAAGTGCATGTCGCAGACGAGAAAAAATAGTTATCTCAATAGCAGCCCTGACGCTTTCCTCACAAGCTTACTTCCATTTTTCCAGCGTTTTAAGAAAAATCTCCGGGACCGGGGCAATTTTTCTGATGCTGTAGTTGAATGTGATCATTCCTGTTTCTGCCAGAGCAACAAGAACCTCTTCCTTTTTTAGCCGGTGGAATATGCGGAAGCCGGTGCGGCTGAATTCACCGATATGGGTATCGATAACAATTTCATCAAGCATGAAGGCTTCGGCCTTAAAGTTTACTGCAAGGTCTGACATTATGACGCCTGTCTCTCCGTCGCCGAGTTGCCCTTCGCTCATTCCCATAGAATAGAGCATGTTGACCCGTGCGGTGCCCAAAAGAGAGACCAGGGAATCGTTGCCCATATGCCCGCCGTAATTGATGTCCCGTGGCTGCAATCTTGCCGTAAAATGAAACTCATATGATTCCTGTTCAATCAACTTTATCCGTGGCATTTCTGACCTCTTTATTATCCGGCTTTCTTTCAAGCCAGTATTTTATCTCTTGTCTACCATTTCACGACTGAAGGTGTCAAATATTTGTATGAGGACTTATTCCATTTCTAAATCAAGGATGATATTGAGGCGGCAAGGAGGAGGAAACCGGAGCGTACAATATGTACGTGAGGATTTACGACGACGCTGCCAACAAAGATAGCGCCTTGATTTATAAATGGAATTACACGAAGATTTTCCCTACAGCACACTACGGGGAATGATTGCGTTTACGACAATTTGGTGAACAGGCCCTGTGCCCGCTCCAGATCGGCTTCAGTATCAATGCCGAAACCATCGTACTGAGTCGTGAGGACCTTGATCTTATACCCGTTTTCAAGGACACGGAGCTGTTCCAGAGACTCTGTCTCTTCGAGGCGGCTCTTGCCGAGAAGAACAAATTGTTCGAGAAATGACCTTTCAAAACCATAAATGCCGATGTGTTTATAGAGAGGCGCCCTCCTCTGCCCCCGCATAAAGGGGATAGGAGACCGCGAAAAATAGAGGGCAAAACCGTCCTTATCAAAAACAACTTTTACCGTATTCGGATCAACGTATTCGTTGTCATCCTTGAGAGGGCTGCACAGTGTTGCCATGTTAAGATTATCCTTTTCAATGGCCGAAAAGAGCGTATCGACCATATCTGCCCTGATAAAAGGTTCGTCTCCCTGGAGGTTAACGATGATATCCCCCTCCTGCCCCTCTATTGCCTCATAAACCCTGTCGGTTCCGCTTTTACATGCCGGGCTGGTCATAACAGCTTCAGCGCCGAATAGCCGGGCGGCTTCAAGTATTCTTTCATCGTCAGTAGCAATAATAATCCTGTCCTTTAACCGGGATTCAGAAGCCCTCTCGTAAACCCACTGAATGAGAGGTTTTCCGTGTATTTTAAGAAGAGGCTTGGCAGGCAGTCTTGTTGACGCGTATCGGGCCGGTATGACAATAATTTTTTTCATTTCAGATTAGTCACTATCCTGTCGTCCATATTCTAAATATATTTTATTATTTAAACAATGAAAAATAAATCGAAGTGCGGTTGTCCCTATCAAACCGAACATCTTTCTAACTTGTCTAACCCCTTTCTGTACTCCCTCGGTGATTTTATCTTTAGTCTTCCTCCCCTTGAAATACCGTCTTCATTTGCTGAGATATAAACAATAATCGTTTGTTTAAACAATAACTTGTGTGTGATTATCGTCATGCGGTATTTAATCATCATTGGACAATAATATCCCCAATAATTATGGACATCAACAGAAAATATCAGGTCAGCAAGAATGGAGGTTGAAACAATAGAGCCGCGGGGAGAAAGCTGATCTGGGATCCGCCCTTCCCTCGGTTCCCCGTGTTCGACTTGCCAATAACTTTATTACCGTGATATATTTAATGAACCTCCCCGCAGCAAGCTACGGGGAATCAGAGGAATAAGGCCCTGTAATTGGCCCCCTCACCCTGCCTCTCCCGCGAGGGGCGAGGAAATATAGGCTACCCCGCAGCAAGCTACGGGGAATCGTTAGATTGAAAT
>PNOF01000025.1 GCA_013824645.1 Syntrophus sp. (in: bacteria)
CGTAGATGATGACGATAAAGAAGGCGGCAACGAGGAGGCCCGGGAAGATACCGGCAAGGAAGAGCCTTCCGATTGACTGGTCGGTGATGATGCCGAAGATGATAAGAGTAACGCTGGGCGGAAGCAGGATACCCAGAGTACCCACCGATGCCACGATACCTGTTGAAAGTTTCTTCGCATAGCCGTAACGGTCCATTTCAGGGACAGCGACAAGGGCAAAGGTTGCAGCCGTGGCAGGCGATGACCCGCAGATGGATTTAAAGACCGTGGCGCCCACGACCGTTGCCATTGCCAGTCCACCCGGGATGTGTCCGATAAACTTATGGGCCGCATCGAAGAGGCGTTTTGCAATGCCTGAGTTAAAAGCAATCTGCCCCATAAGGACGAAAAGAGGGATGACAGTAAAACTGTAGGTGTTGAGGACATCAAAAAAGTCTTTGGCGAGGAGATTCAGGGCCGCTGACCAGGAAATAAGATAACCGAAACCGAGAAAGCCGATGATGATCATGGCAAAGCCCAGCTCGATCCCCGTGAGGAAGAGAACAAGTATTATGCCGAGGCCTATTATTCCAACAGTGATCTCATTCATAGGTGCCCCCGAGTATCTTCTGGATATCGACGCACAGAACAAGACACTGCACGACACAGCACCCCGCTAAACCATAGGCAATGGGATAAAAGGGTAGTTGCCGGGTCAGGGTAACTTCTCCGGAAGTATAAAGACTTGCTGCGTAAATGAAAAGGTTCCAGGCGATGAGGAGGAACATGGTGATACTCATGAGACGAGTTGTGATATTAAAGGCAGCCTGCACACCCTTCGAGAATCTCTGGACAAAAAAGTCCACAAAAATATGTCCTCTCATAAATGAAGTGATGGGAATTGCAAACCCTATAATGACGGCGCCGCCGAGACCGACAATTTCAAAGGTACCCACAATAGGTTTCTGGAATAAATTTCTTAGACATACATCGGCTACTGTCAGGAACATGATAAAGAGAAGGGCTATCCCTGAAAGCACCTGCATCCATTTGCTTAGCTTTTCGATGATGGTACCAAAGGCACTATCCATTACGACCCCCTAGCCTGTTTACATTATATTAAACGAACGTTATTGCCCAGCAATTTATGCAGGTAACGTTCTGTATAACTTTCCGCGATTAAATTTATGATTATATTTTCATAGTCAAAAACCTTTGTCAAGGGAATTATTTTACCCCCGGGCTTGCCTTTTTACAATGAACGTGATCTGCCGCTTTACTCCAGTAGTAAAAACATGATAAATTTCTCCAGTGAATATGACATGCGCCATACTTGCCGGTGGGCAAAGCAAAAGGATGGGAAGGGATAAGGTTACTGTGGAAATCAATAGAAAAGCCCTTATAAATCTGGTATACGATAAGGCAAAAGAGGTCTTTCAAGATATTATTATTATATCAAACAATCACAAAACGATCCAGGGCATTGAAGCGCCTATCATGCGAGACATAATGCCCGCCAGGAGCCCTTCCGTCGGCATTGTCTCTGCGCTGGTGTATGCCAGCAACCCCTACGTGTTTGTCCTTGCCTGCGATATGCCATTTCTCTCCACAGACGCACTTAAATACATGGTTAACGAAGTGGCCGGTGAAGATATAATTATTCCGAGAACGAAGTGGGGTTTTGAGCCGCTCCACGCAATATATAACAGGTCCTGCATGGCGCCCCTTTTTCGACTTATTGAACAGAACAGGTTTAAAGTAACAGATTTGCTGCCCTTCGTAAAAACCAGAGAGCTGGGGGAAGCACCCTGTTTTTTCAAAGAAGGTACTTCTGTTTTTGCCAATATAAATACCGTTAATGATTTGGAAATGTTGGAGACTGCATGACTCAAAGAAGCGCGGCCAAAAGAGCAACGTCCCACCCCGATACAAAAGGAATTGTGCGGGACATGGGCGTGGATGATATAGACAAAATTATGGAGATAGAAAAAATATCATTTGTTGACTCCTGGTCGGAAAAAATGTTTGAAGAAATTATCTTTTCCCCGATTTCCAGAGGATTTATTGTGGAACACGACAAGGAGCTCGTCGGCTACACGGTTTTTTATGCTGTTGATGTGGAGGCCCATATAATGAATCTTGCTGTGAATCCGGCAAAGAGAAAGCAGGGTTACGGCAGGCAGCTCCTGACACACGCGATAGCATTTCTCAAGGAAAACAATATTTCCGAATGCTATTTAGAGGTGAGAGAACAAAACAGAGATGCACAGATGCTTTATAATGATTTTGGCTTTGAAGTGATAGGAAGAAGGAAAAGATATTATGCGGAAACCGGCGAAGATGCGCTTGTGATGCAGCTATTACTCTAACCATAAGGACCAGAAAGCAGGAAGGTGAGAATTGCCACATGGATGATATAGAAGCAAGGGTCGTTGACAATCGCAATATAGTTTCCAATTATTTTCTCCTGCGGCTTAAGTTGGCCAAACCGATGGGTATCGTAAGGCCTGGCCAGTTTGTCATGCTGAAGGTGCCCGACAAGAACATTTTTTTGCGGAGGCCCTTCAGCATATTTGATTATGGCAGAGACATTGTTACAATTATGTACCGGGTTGTGGGAAAGGGCACAGAGGCCCTCTGTAAGGCGGGAAAAAATGAGAAAACCCTTGTCCTGGGCCCCCTTGGTAATGGTTTCACCATTACGAAAAGAGATGTCTGCGTTGTGATTACGGGGGGCATCGGCGTTGCCGGAGTCCACCTGCTCATAAAAACCCTCAAGCATGACGCCAGCATCTTCTATGGTTGTTCAAGTAAAGAAGAGCTTGCCGTTATTAAAGATATCATGGAACGCAACCCCGCCATCGCAACCCTTGATGGCTCTCGCGGGTTTCAGGGGGACGTGGTGACCTTGTTTCGGAATCAGATGAAGACGTTTAAGGGAAAGAACATAGAGATTTTCACCTGCGGCCCCGAAGGCATGGTGAAAAATATCAGGAAACAGATAGAGAAATGGAAAACACCATGCCAGGTGCTTGTTGAAGAAAGAATGGCCTGCGGGTTTGGACTCTGCTTCGGGTGCGTTGTAAAAACCATTGATGAGAAGGAGCCCTACAAAAGGGCCTGCAAAGAAGGACCGGTGTTTGACCTATGGCAACTATCTCTTTAACGTTTTTCGGGAAAAGGTTAAAAAACCCCGTTATGAATGCCTCGGGGACCCTTGGTTACTCAAATGAGATTGAATCTCTCTGGGGAGTGGAGACGCTCGGCGCCTACGTGACAAAAGGCCTTTCGTTAAGACCCCACCACGGGAATCCAACCCCAAGGGTTTGGGATGAAAGAAGTGGCATGATAAACAGTATTGGCCTTCAGAATGTAGGGATAGAAAGGTTTTTTGACGAGCACTTTCCTTTCTTTCAGAAAAAAAGGACACCCGTCATTGTCAATTTTTTCGGTTTTACCGAGGAGGAATATTTAGACTGTGCGAGACGGATCAAGCCAGACAGGCTTATTGTAGCCCTCGAGATGAACCTCTCCTGTCCCAACATAAAGGCGGGCGGTATAAGCTTCGGCAAAGACCCGCAGACGGTTTACGAAATCGTGAAAAAGGTAAAGGGCATAACGCCGATACCGGTTCTTGCCAAATTAACGCCGGAGGTCAAAAACATTGTTGATATTGCCAGGGCTGCTTATGAGGCAGGAATAGACGGGCTGACCCTCATCAACACAATGCCGGCGGCAATAGTCGACATAAAGAGAAAGAGGGTCCCCATCAAGGGAGGTTTTTCCGGGCCTGCCCTGAAACCAATAGCGCTTCGGGCAGTCTACGAATGTTCGAAGGCGGTGCCCGTTCCTATCATTGGTGTTGGCGGTATCATGGATGCAGACGACGCTGTCTCATTTCTTATGGCCGGTGCAAGTGCCGTTCAGGTTGGAAGCGCCACTTTTGTGGACCCCTACGCCATCCCGAAGATCATAGAGGGGATCGGCAGGTACGCCGATAAAAACGGCTGCCGTAATCTACATGAAATAATAGGGATAACCCATGAATAGAGACAATCCTGGACAGAAAATGGGTACCCAGGGAACCCACAAAGACAGGGCAACGAGCCTTCGATCAATAGCAGAGGACCTTAACCTGCCTGACCTTATGGCCAGAATCCTTATGGCCCGGGGGATTGATAGCCCAGATGCCGCCAGAGCATTCTTGAGGCCCAGGCTTGAAGACCTTTCAGACCCGTTTTTAATTCCGGACATGGAAAAGGGGGTTAAGCGGATTATCGGGGCCGTGAAGAGAAAAGAGAAGATTTGTCTTTATGGTGATTATGATGCCGATGGAGTTACATCCCTCGTGCTTATGGTCAATTTCCTGAAGCATTTTGACATAGAGCCCATAACATATATACCATCACGCCAGGAAGGATACGGACTGCACGCGGGCGCCATAGACCTTTTCCGTGAAAAAGGCGTAACACTTCTTGTGAGCCTTGATTGCGGCTCCTCCAACGTTGAAGAGGTGCGCTACGCCAGCAAATATGGCATTGACACGGTGATCATAGACCATCATGAGATGGCCGACGAGGCACCACCGGCGCATGCCCTCATAAATCCGAAACGGAAAGACTCCCGGTTCCCGACAAGAGATCTTGCGGCCTGTGGGGTCACCTTCTTTTTCCTGTTGGCGCTCCGCAGAATCATGCACAGCGATGGACTGCTTACCAGAGCAATAAACCTGAAGAAGGAACTCGACATCGTTACCATCGGAACCGTCGGTGATATGGTGCCCTTGATTGGTGACAACAGGATTATGGTAAAACACGGCATGGAAATGATGAACAAAAAACCCAAGGCCTGGTTAAAGTCCATGTATAAGAGTAGGGCCATAACAAAAGAGGTCATCGACGAATTTACCCTCGGCTTCATTATTGTCCCCAGGATTAACGCGGCAGGCAGAGTTTCACAACCCGAAAGGTCCCTCAATTTTCTTACCTCGGAAGACGAGTTTGTTGCCGCCGCCTGCCTGAAAGATCTCCAGGATGCCAACAAACATCGCCAAAGCATTGAAGAAAAAATACTGAGGGAAATTGTCAATGACCTCAAAAAAGGCCACCCCGATGATCGTAATTCCATCGTTGTTTTTAACGAGAAGTGGCACGTTGGTGTCCTCGGTATTGTGGCGCAGAAGCTGGCAGAAATGTTCAAAAAGCCCGCCATTGTCATTACAAAGATCAATGGTATCTGGAAGGGTTCCGGAAGAGGAAGCGGCGGCATGGATCTCTTTGAAACTATCACCGCCCTTTCCCCGTTGCTTCTGAAATATGGTGGCCACAGGTATGCCTGCGGAATTTCCCTTGAGGAAGAAAACCTTGTCCGCTTTGCCGATGCCTTTGAGAAGAGCGTGAAAAGCAACGGAGTTATCGTTAAAAAGCTTGAAATTAATTGTGACTCAGGGGCAGATTTCGAAGAACTGACAACAGAGCTTATGGAGTATATAGGACAGTTATCGCCCTTCGGCATAGGGAATCCAAGGCCCAATCTATCTTTAAATCCCGCGCAGATAGTGCACCTCAAGAACGGCCGCGTGAAGATTACCGATAGAAATAACCGGAACTGGCACGGCTATATGTCTGTCGATAAATCAATCCCGCTGTCTGATAATATCCATATTATTGCGACCCCGGTACTCCGGGAAGAGATGGGCCGGCAATTCATCAATTTAAATATTAAAGAAATAGCAGAAACACCTTTTAATCAATAATCCGGCCCACTATAATAGAAATATATGAAAAGCATCCTCGAACTTCTTGAAAAGTGCCAACTTTGCCCCAGGCAATGTAGTGTAAACAGGCTGAAAGGTCAAAGGGGATATTGTGGCGTAGGCGAAAAAGTCATCATTGCTCATTATGGGACGCACCATGGTGAAGAACCGCCCATTTCCGGCGCCAGAGGTTCGGGCACAATCTTTTTTTCCTTCTGTAACCTCAGGTGTGTCTTCTGCCAGAACCACCAGATAAGCCACGGTGGAATCGGGCAGGATATCTCTACAGAAGAGTTGACGGAAATAATTTTAACCCTCCAGACCAGGGGATGTCACAATATCAATCTGGTAAGCCCCACACCTTATGTGCCGCACATTGCGACGGCAATCAGGGAAGCAAGAAGTAAGGGCCTCACCATCCCTATTGTTTACAATACGAATGCATATGAATCTGTGGAAGCCTTGCAGATGCTTGCCGGCCTCATCGATATCTATCTTCCCGACTTTAAGTACTGGAGTCCGGTGATAGCCGAGAAGCTCTCTGGTATCCCCAAGGGGAAGCCATACCCTGAATTCGCTAAAGATGCTCTTCTTGAAATGAAGCGGCAAGTGGGTGACCTCGTTATAGAGGACGGAATCGCAAAGAAGGGACTTCTCCTGCGGCACCTGGTTCTTCCTAACGGGCTTGCAGGATCAAAAGAGATATTCAAATGGGTAGCGGGAAGCCTTGGTACGGGAACATTTATCAGCCTTATGTCCCAGTATTATCCTACCCACGAAGCATATAGGTTTCCTTTATTGAAAAGAAGGATACGGCCGGAAGAATACAGCGCTGTTACAGAATACCTTGTTGGCGAAGGATTTGAAAACGTCTTTATCCAGGATATTGAGAGCGCACCACTTTTTGTACCCGATTTTGAGAACGATGAACCGTTTGCTGCGGATAAAAGCAAAGGGCATAGCGCAAAGGGCAAGAGACCGTAAATCGCGAATCGTGAATCGGGAAGGGCTGAGAGAAAAGAGCAGAAAGCGCGAGATTTACGCTAGGTGCTATGTGATAAAAAGGAGGAAAAGATGGAACTAAAGACAATTAAAATCGACATTTCTGAAGGACTCAACATCATCATCGGACAGTCTCATTTTGTGAAAACCGTGGAAGACATGTACGAAATCCTCGTAGGAGCATCACCGTCACTGAAATTCGGCATTGCATTTTCCGAAGCGAGCGGTCCCTGTCTTGTGCGCTACGAGGGTAACGATGAGGCCCTCACGAAACTCGCTTCAGAAACCTCCTTGGCGCTCTCCTGCGGCCATACATTTATCATATTCCTGAAAGACGGTTTCCCGATCAACGTCCTCAACGCCATTAAGGCCTGCCAGGAGGTTTGCCACATCATCTGCGCAACAGCAAATCCCCTGCAGGTCATTGTTGCTGAAACCGAACAGGGCCGGGGCATCATGGGCGTAATTGATGGATCAAGGCCCAAGGGGATTGAAGAGGAGAAGGACAAAAAAGACCGGAAAGCGCTCCTCAGACAATTCGGGTACAAGCTGTCATAAGCAATATCCGATAAAGGTATTCCTGGCCATCGGCAATCTTTGGCACGCTTTTTGCCACGGATCGCGGCTATCCCCACGTTTCTTATTGATTGTAAGAACGGTATTGTGGTATTTTTCAATAAATGGAAGATTTTTATCGAATTTCTCGATTACCACCCTATATCCTCGGTATTGTTAGAGAATTAACCATAGAGGCGAGGAGACGCGGCGAAGACATTATCGATCTTGCCATGGGAAACCCTGACCTGGCCACGCCTAAATATATTGTTTCAAAACTTGTGGAGGCTGCCCGAAACCCGAGGAACCATCGTTATTCCGTAAGCCGTGGCATCCAGAAACTGAGAGCTGCCGTTGCTAACTGGTACAAAAGGAAATATGACGTTGATATAGATCCCGATGAGGAAGTAGTTGTTACCATGGGAGCAAAGGAAGGGATAGGCCACCTTGTGCTTGCTACGATCAGCCAGGGTGAAATAGTCTTTGTGCCCAACCCCGCATATCCCATACACCCCTACTCGGTAGTGATAGCGGGTGGAGATTTAAGAACAATACCGCTTCTGCCTAAGGAAGAATTTTTTGATCGCTTGAATATTGCCACAAAGACCACGTGGCCACAACCCCGCATGCTCATCATCAACTTCCCCAATAATCCCACCACGGAAGTGGTAGAAATCGGCTTTTTTGAAAAGATAGTGGAGTTTGCGAAGGAACACAACATGATGGTCGTCCATGATCTTGCTTACGCGGATCTTGTGTTTGACGGATACCGGGCGCCCAGTTTTCTCCAGGCGAAAGGCGCAAAAGATGTGGGGGTGGAATTCTATTCCCTTTCAAAGAGTTACAGTATGGCCGGCTGGAGGGTCGGTTTTGCCGTGGGGAACAAGACGATGATCAACGCCCTTGCCAGAATCAAGAGCTACTTTGATTATGGCATGTTTCAGCCTGTCCAGATTGCATCCATCGTCGCACTCAACGAAGGAGACAAGGACGTCCTGGAGATTAATGAAATATACCGGAAGAGAAGAGACGCGCTCTGCGAAGGACTCAATAGAAGTGGATGGGCCGTGGAAAAGCCGAAGGGAACCATGTTTGTCTGGGCAAAGATTCCTGAAGAGTTCGCACCTATGGGTTCTGTTGAATTTTCAAAACTTATTCTGAAAGAAGCAAAGGTGGCAATATCGCCCGGTACGGGTTTCGGTGATTTTGGCGAGGGATACGTTCGTTTCGCCCTTATTGAAAATGAACACAGGATAAAACAGGCAGCGAAAGGCATTAAAAACTTCCTCCAAACGGTGAATAAATTATGATTGGCGTAGGCATTATAGGTCTTGGGACGGTAGGTTCGGGAACACTCAAAATTCTTACGGAAAGCCAAGCCCTCATAAAAGAAAGAACGGGTCTTGACATAAAGGTTGTCAGGATCGCAGAGATAGACCCGAAAAAAACAAAGGGAAAAGGGATACCGGCGGGTATCCTTACAAAAAGTGCAGGGGAACTCATAGAAGACAGGAATGTCCATATTGTTGCGGAGCTTATGGGTGGAACGGGCCTTGCCCGGGAATTTATCATGAGTGCTCTTGAGAAGGGGAAGTGGGTTGTTACGGCAAATAAAGCTCTTCTTGCAGAAAAAGGCGATGACATCTTCCGGATTGCCGAGAAGAGAGGCTGTGAAATCGGCTTCGAAGCCTCTGTCTGCGGCGGTATACCCGTTATCCGGGCCATTCGTGATGGTCTTGTGGGGAATAGGATTACCTCTATGCTTGGTATTCTCAACGGCACAAGCAATTACATCCTTACCCGCATGACCGATGAGGGAATATCCTTCGACGATGCACTCCGGGACGCCCAGAAGCTCGGTTTTGCCGAAAAGGACCCCACCTTCGATATTGAAGGGATAGACGCAGCACACAAACTCTGTATTCTTGTGAGGCTGGCATTTTCTTACCCTATACAGATGAAGGATGTAATTACCGGCGGAATATCGAAAATCCAGCCCATCGATATCAGTTTTGCACGGGAGTTCGGGTATAAGATCAAGCTCCTCGGTGTGGCAAAGAACGTAAATGGGTCCGTTGAAGCCCGTGTTGAACCGGCGATGATTCCTGTTAGCCATCCCATGAGCAGTGTTAGCGGTGTCTTCAATGCCGTCTACGTAGTTGGTGACAGGGTCGGTCCCACTCTTTTTTACGGGAAAGGGGCAGGCAGCGAGCCCACGGGTAGTGCCGTGGTAAGCGATATTGTAGATATGGCCCTCAGGATGGAAACAAAAAACCATCGTATAAGGGGACCTGTTTATCGTGTTGGAAAAAGGGCCAAAAGCGCCAAAGAAGCACTTGTTCCTTATTATATGCGGTTTACTGCCCAGGACAGGCCAGGGGTCCTTTCCAAGGTTTCCGGCATTCTCGGGGATTACAAGATAAGTATATCTGCGGTAAACCAGAGAGAACGAAAAGAGAGCGGGTATGTGCCTATCGTTATACTCACCCATGAAGCCGGCGAGAAAAACCTGAAAAAGGCAAAAGAGGAGATTGATAAACTGCCCTTCATTAAGGGTGAAAGTGTTCATATAAGGATTGAAGAGGGAAACCTATAGAGCGGCCGTCCGGTGTACGGCAAGAAAGACGGTAATCCTGTCCGGCGAGCTATAGAACGGCAAGGGGTTTGACGTCAGCATACGGTATGTATATTACACATGAGGGTTTTCTAAGATGAAATATATAGTTATTATAGGTGACGGCATGGCCGATTTCCCCATTGAGGAACTTGGCGGCAAGACCCCCCTTATGGTTGCCCATAAACCCTTTATGAATGCCATGGCAAAGGAGGGTTTCTGCGGCAAGGTCAATACGGTACCGGAAGGATTTTCACCGGGAAGCGATGTTGCTGCTATGTCCATATTCGGATATGATCCGGCAAAATATTACACAGGACGGGCGCCCATAGAGGCCGCCGGCATGGGTATTAAACTGGGGGATGCCGATGTAGCGTTCCGGTGTAACCTTGTAAACCTTGGCATAAAAGCGGAAAAGACCGTTATGGAAGATTATAGCGGTGGACACATTACAACAGAGGAAGCAGAAATTCTTATTGATATGCTCAATGAAAAGATGGGGAACGACGAAATTCATTTCTTTCCCGGTGTGAGCTACCGTCATATCATGGTCTGGAAGGGCGGAATGTGGCAGATGAGCTCAACGCCTCCCCACGACATTACTGGAAAAGAAATTAGAACTTATCTGCCAGGCGGCGAAGGGGCGGCGAGAGTCCTTTCTTTAATGGAAGAGTCTCAGAGGATACTTGGCGGGCACCCTCTCAATGACAAAAGGAAAGAGGCAGACAAACTTCCCGCTAACAGTATATGGCTCTGGGGCCAGGGTAAAAGAACAAAACTGCCTTTCTTTACGGAAAAATATCAGTTAAAAGGCGCAACGGTTGCTGCCGTGGATCTTGTAAAGGGGGTGAGCAGGCTTGCCGGTTTTGATGCCCCCCATGTTGCAGGCGCAACAGGATATCTGGATACCGATTACCGGGCAAAAGCACAAAAAGCCTTAGAGCTTCTCAAGGACCACGATGTTGTCTATGTTCATATCGAGGCCCCTGACGAAGCCTCCCACAACGGAAACCTGAAGGAAAAGATAAAGGCCATAGAAAGCATTGATGCCGATGTTGTAGGGACCCTTCTGGAAAAAGTGGAGGATGGCACACGATTTCTTATTGTGACGGACCATGCGACGCCGATATCGATGAAAACCCACTATGCCATGCCGGTACCTTTTGTTATCTATGACAAGGGCAAAAAGGCGGAAGGCGCTTCGACAGGGTATGATGAGCGTATAGGAGAGGGAGTTATAAGCGGCGAAGAGATGATAATAAGGTTCATACGAGGACAAAAACCATGAGGCAAAAATTTATATTTGTAACCGGCGGTGTTGTTTCTTCTCTGGGAAAAGGTCTCGCATCGGCAGCAATTGGAGCACTCCTTGAATCGAGGGGCCTCAATATTATGCTGAAAAAACTTGATCCATATATAAATGTTGATCCGGGAACGATGAACCCCTTTCAGCACGGCGAGGTTTTTGTTACGGAAGACGGCGCTGAAACAGACCTTGATCTCGGCCACTACGAACGATTTACCAATGCGGCGATATCAAAGAGATGCAACTTTACCACAGGACAGGTTTACGACACAGTCATAAGTAAAGAGAGAAGGGGTGAATACCTTGGCGGAACAGTCCAGGTTATCCCCCACATAACGGATGAAATTAAAAGGAGAATCCTCGATGTTGACGACGGCATCGATGTGGTCATTGTGGAAATAGGCGGCACAGTCGGGGATATCGAAAGCCTGCCCTTCCTTGAAGCTATTCGCCAGCTTCGGAACGATCTCGGTAAAGAGAATTCTCTTTTTATCCATTTGACCCTTATTCCTTTTATCAAAACCGCCGACGAAATGAAGTCGAAACCAACCCAGCACAGCGTCAAGGAGCTAAGAGGAATAGGAATCCAGCCCGATATCCTCCTCTGCAGGACCGAAAGGGTCTTATCCCAGGGCTTGAAGGACAAAATATCACTTTTTTGCAACGTTGATAAAGATGCCGTCATTGCGGCAAAAGATGTTGGGGATATTTACGAAGTGCCCATTGTGTACCACAATGAAGGGCTTGATGAAAAGATCACGAAACTGCTCAACATATGGGCCAAAAAGCCGGATCTTTCCCAGTGGGAAGGCATAGCCGACACCATCAGGAACCCCAGGGATGAGGTCCATATTGCCGTTGTCGGTAAATATGTAAAGCTAAAGGATTCTTATAAGAGTCTCAATGAAGCCCTTGTCCATGGAGGTATAGCAAACAGCTGCAGGGTCATACCCCATTATATCGATTCCGAAGACCTGGAAAAGAGTCTTTCATCGGAGCTACTGGATGTTGACGGTATTCTTGTCCCCGGCGGTTTCGGCGATAGAGGCATCGAGGGAAAGATTAATGCCATAGCCCATGCACGGGAAAAGAAGGTCCCCTATTTCGGGTTGTGCCTTGGTATGCAGCTTGCTGTTGTCGAAATAGTGCGACATCTTGCTGGATGTGAGGGGGCAAACTCCTGTGAGTTTAACGAAAATACGCCCTACCCCATTATATATCTCATTGAAGCATGGGTTGACAGGAACAACGAGCTCCAGAAGCGGGATAAGTTTTCCAACCTTGGCGGCACTATGCGGCTCGGCGCGTACCCTTGTCAGTTGACGCCGGGAAGTCTTGCCCATAAAGCCTACGGTAAGGACCTCATTGATGAGCGCCACCGGCACAGATATGAGTTTAATATGGATTTCCGCGAGAAACTGGAAAACTGCGGAACGCTCATCTCCGGCATATCGCCCGACGGGACACTTGTTGAAATCATTGAGCTTAAAGACCACCCCTGGTTTCTGGCATGCCAGTTTCACCCCGAATTTAAGTCGAAGCCCTTCAATCCACACCCGCTTTTCAGGGAGTTTATTAAGGCCTCACTGACACATAAGCAGGAAAAGCAGCAATGCAAAAAGAAATAAACATCGGCGCAATAAAAGTAGGAGGGAAACCCTTTGTTTTTATCGGGGGCCCCTGCGTTATTGAGAGCAGAGAGATTACTCTGGAAATCGCCGAAAAGCTTGCCGGTATTATGGAAGATCTCGGCATACCCTTTATCTTCAAAGCATCTTATGACAAAGCAAATAGAACTTCGGTGACAAGCTTTCGGGGGCCAGGAATAGAAGAAGGTCTAAAAATACTATCCGAGGTTCAGGAACGGTTCAGGGTGCCCGTTTTAACCGATGTGCACTCATCTCAGGAAGCGGAAGCTGCGGCAGAAGTGGTCGACGTGTTGCAGATTCCGGCGCTTCTCTCCCGGCAGACCGACCTCCTCCTTGCCTGCGGGAGAACAGGGAAGGTTGTTAATATCAAAAAAGGACAATTTCTCTCCCCTCATGACATGAAACATGCAATCGCAAAAGTGGAATCCACAGGAAACAAAAATATCATCGTTACCGAGAGGGGTACCTCCTTCGGATACAACACCCTCATTAATGATTTCCGTTCTATCCCGATCATGAAGGCTTTTGGCTATCCTGTTATATTCGATGTTACCCACAGTGTCCAGAAACCCGGCGCCCTTTCGCAGTGCTCCGGCGGCGAACCGGAATTTATCTTTCCCCTTGCCAGAGCTGCTGTGGCAGTGGGTGTTGACGGGATTTTTATGGAAGTCCATGTCACCCCCGCAGAAGCGCTCTGTGACGGAGATAATTCTGTTTCTCTCCGGGACCTCCCCCGTTACCTGAAAAAGCTGCAAGACATTGAAGGTGTCTTATGAGTTTTCTCATTAGAGGAAAGGATGTGTTGAAAAAGGAAGCAGAGGCAATCCTCCATGTTATGGAGCACCTGAATAATGACTTCGACGGGGCCATCGATATCATCGATAGCTGTACGGGGAGGGTGGTTTTAACCGGCATGGGCAAGTCAGGACTGATCTGTAAAAAGATCGCCTCCACCTTTTCAAGTACGGGAACGCCGGCAATATTCCTTCATCCCGCAGATTCTCTTCATGGCGATCTCGGTATTATTCAGAAGGGAGACGTGCTTATCATTGTGAGCAATAGCGGCGAAACAGAGGAGATTATCAAGATACTCCCCTGGATCAAGAGGATGGATATCCCGTCAGTTGTTATTACCAGGGTTATTGATTCAACGATTGCAACCCAGGGGGATGTTGTGCTCATGGTAGATGTCGATGAAGCCTGTTCCTATAACGTTGTACCAACGTCAAGTACCACGGCCGCCCTTGCCTTAGGTGACGCCCTTGCCATTTCTCTCATGGAAAAGAGGGCTTTTAAGATCGAAGATTTTGCTTCACTGCACCCCGGCGGGACCCTGGGAAGAAAATTGCTTTTAAAAGTGGCAGATCTGATGCATATTGGCAGCGCTATGCCGAAAGTCTATGCAGATGTTTCCATGAAAGACGCAATACTGGAAATGACCTCGAAAAGACTCGGCCTTGTGGGTGTATACAGCAGGGGCGAAGAACTCCTGGGCGCAATAACGGATGGTGATTTGAGGAGGGCTATCGAGAAGTATGACAGGGCGCTCTTCGATAAAAAGGCTTCCGATATTATGACCGCCAACCCCAAACACATTCGGAAAGATGCCCTGGCGGCTTACGCACTGAAAAAAATGGAGGATTTTTCCATAACGTCA
This sequence comes from Syntrophus sp. (in: bacteria), assembly GCA_013824645.1. Lineage (GTDB taxonomy): Bacteria > Desulfobacterota > Syntrophorhabdia > Syntrophorhabdales > Syntrophorhabdaceae > PNOF01. The sequence goes on from PNOF01000025.1 coordinate 14,518, forward strand.
CTCTTTGTGGTTGATAACGAGGAAGACAGGCGCCCCGTTGGTATTATCCATATCCACGACCTCCTGAGGGCCAAAGTAGCATGAAGCAGAAACGCTAATATGAACCGGTTACCGGTTATGAGGATAGATGGGAAACAGAAAGATCATTATCTACATTTCTTTGGGGTTTATCATATCAAGCCTTGTGCTTGTGCTTTATTTCTTTATACGAAAGCCTGAAAAGATTATCCACCCTATTGTCGAGGAAGGAAAGAAGGTCATTGTTTTTAAGGACGTGAAGTACTCCGGGGAGAAAAAAGGGGTAGTGGACTGGGCAATGCAAGCAAAGATTGCACGGAAATACCTCGACAAGCCCATCGTTGAACTTGAAGATCTCACGGGGCAGTACAAACCGAAAGATGGTGTTGTTGTTGCTTTCAAGGGGACCAAGGGCTTCATGGATACCGACAAGGAGAATGGCAGTGTTGAAAATGTTGATGTTTTGTATAAAGAGGAATATCGGCTCAAGAGCGCTTACATGAATTTTGATTTTAAAAGTGGCATTACTATGACCCACGCGCCCATTGATATTACGGGTACCAAATTGACAATGAAAGGCGTTGGGCTCACGGCAAATACCCGCGAAGAAACCATAAGGGTGGAAAGGGATGTTTCGGGATTGATAACGACGAAGAAAGCAAGTTACCGCTTCGAAACAAGAACGTTGACCCACTCTTTTAAGAAGAGTCTCTATATACTTGATGGCAAGGTGGTCTTCAAGGGTGAAGACATAAACCTTACCTGTGAGAAACTCCTCATTTACACGTTGGACCAGGACCTGGAAAAAGTTGAGGCATATGGTAAAGTGAGGGTCATTTCAAGGGGCACTATTGCGAAAAGCGAAAAGGCAGTATATCATTTTAAGGAAGGAAAGATCGTTTTTACCAATTCTCCCAAAGTTCTTAAGGAGGGCGTGGAAATGAAAGGCGAATCTATTGTATATACTACCGGTGACGGGAAGATATCGGTCAACAGACCGAAGATAAGGTTGGAAAAATGACGTCGCAGACAACAACGCTATCAGCGCAGGGCATATCGAAGGCATATAATTCACGAAAAGTTGTCGATGATGTGACTATTCACATTAACAAAGGGGAAATAGTGGGGCTCTTCGGGCCGAATGGCGCCGGCAAGACGACGACATTCTACATGGTCATCGGTTTTATCAAGCCCAATGGCGGCAGGATTTTACTCAACAGTGAAGATATTACGGACTTACCCATGTTCATGAGGGCAAGAAAGGGCATTACATACCTGCCTCAGGAGCCGTCGGTTTTTAAAAAGATGAGCGTCGAAGACAATCTCAAATCTATACTTGAATTTCTTGATGTTGACAGAGATCTGATCAACCACAGGATTATAGAGCTTCTTGAGTCCTTTAAGCTGGAACACCTGGCAAAAAACAACGCAGAGTCACTCTCCGGTGGAGAGCGCAGACGGCTCGAAATTGCCCGAGCGCTTATGACATCGCCCCAGTTTATGCTTCTGGACGAGCCATTTTCCGGCATTGACCCCCTTTCCGTATCGGACCTGAAAAAGATCATCGATGGTTTGAAGAAAAGAGGTATCGGCATATTGCTTTCCGATCATAATGTGCGGGAATCTTTGCCTATATGTGACAGGGCCTATGTTGTGAACAACGGCAAGGTGCTCCTCGAGGGGACCCCCGAAGCTGTTGCCCAAAACAAGATCGTTCGGGAAGTTTATTTAGGAGAGGAATTCTATATCGATGTTGGAGCTTAAACAAACCCAGAAATTATTGCCCGTTCTGACCCAGCAGCTTCAGCAGGCCATCAAGCTGCTCCAGTTATCAACAATGGAACTTGCTGAAGCGATTGAAGAGGAGCTGAAAGAGAACCCCGTCCTGGAGGTTACCGAAGAGGTTTCTGAAGATACCGCGCAGACAGCGGCAGCGGAACAGAAGGAGGCAGACGAGAAACAGGATGTTGAAGAATGGCTTGAGAGGTTCTCTCCTTCCGAAGAGTATACACCGCGGGGCGACCAGGAGCTTCCTGACTACGAAAACATGGTCCGCAAAACCTATAACCTTCGCGATCATATCAGGTGGCAAATGGGCCTTTCCGATTTTGATTCCCAGGAAAGACTTGTTGCGGAATGGATAATAGAAAATATTGACGACAACGGGTATCTGGTTTGTTCCCTTGACGAGATCTCTAAAGATTCCGGCTTTTCCGTCGAATCCCTGGAAAGTGTTCTCAAAAAGGTTCAAAAGCTTGATCCTTCCGGAATAGGAGCGCGAGACCTCAGAGAGTGTATTCTTCTTCAATATGAAGCCCTTGGCGAGAAAGATGAGGCCTTTGAAGAGATCATCTCTTCCTGTTTTAACCACTTCGAGAACAATAATCTCAAGGCAATTGTGAAGGCAACGGGGTACTCCCTGGAGAAGGTGAAAGAAGTTTTTGGAAAATTTAGAACTTTTGACCCGAAACCGGGAAGAAATTTCGGGGATGAATACACGCCTTACATCGTGCCCGATGTTTATGTAGTAAAGACAGAAGAAGGGTTTGAAGTTTTCTTAAATGACGACGATCTTCCCGAACTGAGGCTCAGCAGGTATTATATCGGGCTCTATGCGGATAAGAAGGTGAATGGAGATACCCGGAAGTACATCAAAAACAAAGTGAAACAGGCCGAGTGGTTTATCAAAAGCATCCAGCAGAGGCAGAGGACATTGTATCTGGTCGCGAAAAGCATCGTAAAGTTTCAGGACGAGTTTCTCGAAAAAGGGTTGCGCTCCCTGAAGCCGCTCATCCTGAAGGATGTAGCCCAGGATATTGGTGTCCACGAGTCAACGGTGAGCCGTATAACAACGAGTAAATACATGAGCACGCCCCACGGCCTCTATGAATTGAAATTCTTTTTTCCCACGAGTATCGGTAAAAACAACGGAGAGGAGTTCTCAACAAATGTTGTCATGGATTTTATTTTGGAAATGGTTAAAAAAGAGGACAAAAAAAGCCCCCTTACCGATGATGAAATAGCGGTATTGCTCAAGGAAAGGCACGATATCCGAATTGCACGAAGAACAGTCGCAAAGTACAGAGACATACTCAACATACGTTCCTCCCGGGAACGTGCAGCTTTTGACTCCTGAGAAACGGTCGGCAACCCCAAGGAATTGAAATTATTAATATCCCGTTGTTGCCCCGGACCTCACTTTAACGGCCTGATTAGCTTAATACTTTCAATCAATTGGATTGACACAATGGAGTATATCTGTTATTTTTATAAGAAGGTTGGTAGTCTGCCAACCTTATCTTTATTAGGGGAGGCCATATGGAGATCAAGATAAGCTTCAGGCATGTCGACGCGGATGAGGGTGTAAAGAATTACATAGAGGAAAAGATGACGAGGCTCCAGAAGTATGTTGAGACACCCCTTGATGTACATGTAGCTGTTTCACTCGAAAGAAAATACAGACACAGGGTTGATGTTATGTTCACTATTAATGGTGTTGTTATTAATGCCCACGAGGTAATGGATGACCCACGGGCAGCCGTTGACATGATTCTCGATAAACTTGAAAGAAGGCTTACAAAATATAGAGAAAAGCTGAAAAAATACAGAGAAGTAAAGATAAAACGTGCCGCAACAACAGGAGAACAAGAGGAATCCGGCATTATTATAGCAAAAACAATGGATGCCAAACCAATGGATCCCGAAGAGGCGGTTATGCAGCTTCGTGCCTCAGGGGATAACTTTATGGTATTTCGCGAAAGAGAAAGGGACAATGTCTGTATTGTCTATAAAAGGAAAGACGGAAAATACAGCCTCATAGAGACAATGGGAAAAAAACCGTGAAGCTTGCGGATATACTAAAGGAGTCCTGTGTAGTTGCCGATATCAAAGGAAAGACTAAAAAAGAGATCCTTCTTGAACTTGTAGAACCTCTGAAAAAAGCAAACCTGATTGACAATGCTGCTTCTGTTGTAAAAATTATCATGGAACGGGAAAAGCTGGGCAGTACCGGTATCGGCGATGGTGTAGCAATTCCTCACGGGAAGATGAAAAACATTGATACTATCCTCTGTGCGGTGGGCAGATCAAAAGAGGGTGTTGACTTCGATGCAGTGGACAGGCAAATGGTCCACATTTTTTTTCTTGTCCTTGCCCCTGAAGATTCAGCCAGTTTGCACCTCAAGGTTTTGTCACGGATTTCAAAAATATTGAGGGACCCGTCATTCAGAAAAACGATACTGAAGTTGACGAATGCACACGAAATATATGCAAATGTTATTGAAGCAGACGATAAACTGTCGTAATGGTTCTTACGATAAGGCACGGTTAAAAAATCGAGGGATGTAAGGTATTTATCAGGGTTTGCGCTCGCCGGGACTTCAGAGACGCGGATCCGGAAAAAAGGTAGATGAAGGGAATAACAGTACAAGAACTCAAGGATGACACCCTGTACGGATTGGAATTAGAGGTTATTTCCGGAACCAGGGGGCTTGCCAGAACAATATATAATCCCAGAATTCAGAAGCTGGGACTTGTCATCACCGGACACATGGTCTACCTTCACCCTCAACGGTTGCAGGTGCTTGGTAATATTGAAATATCCTACCTGAGATCACTACCCGAAACAGAGAGCAAAAAAATCATACAAGACCTCTGCAAAAACAATGTTGTATGTTTCATCGTGACGCGGAACCTCAAGATACCGGAATATTTTCTTATAGCTGCTGAGGAAAAAGGTATCCCCCTGCTCAGGACGACGCTGGTCACCTCTGTGTTTATCGACAGGATCACGAATCTTCTGGAAGAGAGGCTTGCCCCTTCTACCAATGTGCATGGGGTTCTCATGGATATCCTCGGTGTGGGGGTCCTCATTATGGGCCGTCCCGGCATAGGTAAGAGCGAGAATGCCCTCGAATTGATTATGAGGGGCCACCGGCTTGTTGTTGATGACGCCGTGTATGTGAAGAAAATAGGGGCCATAGACATATACGGAGAAGCGCCGGAGATGATCAGGAGCCTCCTTGAAATCCGCGGTATCGGTATTGTGGACATTCGCCATCTTTACGGGGTATCCGCTGTTATCGATAAGAAAAAGCTCGACCTCGTTATTGAGCTTTATGATTGGGATGATACTGTTGCATGTGAGAGAATAGGGCTCAAAGAGGACCAATACAAGATTCTCGGTGTGGATCTGCCCTTTGTAAAAATCCCAATCAGTTCAGGAAAAAATGTCTCGGCAATAATTGAGCTTGCGTGCAGAAATCACATTCTGCGGAGACAGGGTATAAACACGGCAGTAGAGCTTGAAAAGAGGATGCTCAAGTCTATGGAAGGCGGTAAAGAATAATTGAATATACTTATCGTAAGCGGCATTTCCGGTTCCGGAAAAACAACCTTCATGCGGGCCCTTGAGGATATAGGTTTTTTTTGCGCAGATAACTTTCCGCTCATACTCCTGGAAAAATTTCTGGAACTCTATGAACACACTTCAGGGAAGTCCAACAACTGCGCCTTTGTTGTCGATATACGAGAAAGGGAGTTTTTTAACGAGGGAAAGCAGGTTTTACAGGAAATAAAAAAGAAATTCGGGGCAAAAATTATCTTTCTCGAAAGTTCCGACGACATTCTCCTCAGGCGATATCGGGAGACGAGAAGAACGCACCCGCTCTATGCCTCGCCCAATATCAAGGATGCACTGAAGGAAGAACGGGACATTGTTGGCTGGATCAGGGATATTGCAGATCAGGTCATAGACACGACACACCTTACCCCTCATGAACTGAAACGTTTTGTTCTCAAGAAATACGCCAGCGAAGAACAAAGGATGAAGCTCAACATCATGTCCTTTGGATATGCCTCTGGAATCCCACTGGAGGCCGATATGATTCTCGACGTGCGGTTTTTGCCAAACCCCTTTTTCGTGGAAGAATTGCGGGAGAAAACAGGGCTCTCTCACGAAGTCGGCGAGTTTATTAAATCCCAGGAAATGTACAAGAAATATTTTCTTTTGCTTTCCGATTTTTTGGTGTACCTTATACCTTTGTTTGAGAACGAAGGGAAAAGTTATCTTACCATCTGTTTCGGATGCACGGGCGGTAAACACAGATCGGTGTTTATTGTGAATGAATTGACAGAGAACCTCGTGGCAATGGGCTATAACGTATCTACTATTCACAGGGATATCCACCGATAAGGAGGATCGATATGACAGGGCTTGTTGTAGTTGCCCATTTCAATCTCGCCAGAGAAATGGTGGCAGCTACGGAACTCATAGTGGGAAAACAGGAACAATTTGAGGCTGTTGATATATTTCCCGATGCCCCCGTTGATACCATTAAGGAAAAAATTATTCAGGCGCTGAAGAAGGTTGAAGGCGGCGATGGCAGCATTATTCTTACGGATATGTTCGGGGGCACACCCTCCAATATAAGCCTTTCTTTTCTTGAGGAAGGCAAGATCGAGGTGGTAGCGGGTGTGAATTTACCAATGCTCATTAAGCTTGTTACCTACAGAGAAGGAAGGGGCATTGATGAGTTGTCCCGCTTCATTACCCAGTATGGTCAGAAAAATATCTACCTTGCCACGGATGTTTTGAAGGCAAGAAAGAAGGAATAGGTTTTATGCTGGAAGGGATATTTACCATCAGGAACAGACTCGGTCTCCACGCTCGGGCCGCAGCGACCTTTGTGAAAACGGCAGCCGAATTCAAGGCCAATGTCTGGATGGAAAAAGACTCTATGCAGGTAAACGGGAAAAGCATCATGGGTCTTTTGATGCTGGCCTGTCCTCTTGGCAGTAAGGTTGTCCTCAAAGCAGAGGGGGACGACGAGAAGAAGGCTTTCGGTGAGCTTGGATCATTAATCAATGACGGGTTTCATGAAGAATGAGTGACGAATTGTTTATCAACAAATATCTAAAAGGCACCGGCGCCTCATCGGGGATTACGGCAGGTAAGGTATATCTTCTCGACCGGGGGGCCATTTCCATAACAAAATCGACCATCAGGGAAACGCAGGTAGAGAGAGAAATTCACCGGTTTAAAAACGCCATTCAGGCAGCCATCGATGAACTCGGAGGCATTCAGGAAAAGGTCCTCGACGACGATGTAAAAAAACACGCCTTTATCATTGATGCCCACATGATGATTCTCCAGGATGATTTTTTCTCCCATTCCGTTGTTGATGCCATTAAAGAGGAAAAGATAAATGCTGAGTGGGCCCTTGATATGGTCACCTCCAAATTTCTTGTGAGTTTCGAAAAAGTTGAAGATCCTTATCTCAGAGAGAGGGGTCAGGACATAAAGCACATCTACGACAGGTTGATGAGGATTCTCGTAAAAGGCACGAAATCGGATATCGAAAAACGAAACGTAAAGGGTAAATCGATTATTATCGCCCACGACTTATCTCCTGCCGACACAATTCAGCTCAATTTGAATAAAATTTCAGGTTTTGTCACCGATGTGGGGGGCAGGACTTCTCATACGTCAATTGTTGCCAGGGCCCTCGAGATCCCGGCCGTTGTCGGTGTCAGTAATATTACGAGTCTTGTAAAAAATAACGATACGATCATTGTCGATGGTGATGAAGGAATTGTCATCATTAATCCCACGCAAGAGGTCCAAAAGGACTACATCGCGAAACAACTCCACCTGAGAAGTCAGAGGAAAGAGCTTCTGAAGGTAGCCCACTTGAAGTCCGAGACAAAAGACGGCTTCAAGCTCAAGGCGGGAGCAAACATAGAGCTTCTTGCAGAGATGGATATTGTTGAAAAGTACGGCGCCCAAGGTATCGGACTCTACCGGACAGAGTATATTTATTTGTCAAGAAAGGACCTGCCTACCGAGATGGACCATTACCATATCTACAGGAAGCTTGCAGAAAATAAAACCCTTGAGTATATCACCATCAGGACGCTGGACATAGGCGGTGATAAATTTGTCTCGGCAATTGATATACCGAAAGAGATAAACCCCGCAATGGGGCTTCGGGCAATACGGTTATGCCTCAGAGAGCTACCGCTTTTTAAGGCGCAGCTTATGGGGATTTTGCGTGCAAGCGCCTATGGGCCCTTAAGAATAATGATCCCCATGATATCGGGTCTTGATGAGGTGAGAAAGACCAAGGCCATTATTGCTGAGTGCATGGACGAACTGCGCCACAAGAAAATAAGCTATAACAAGGATATAAAAATAGGCATCATGATAGAAGTGCCTGCGGCCTGTATGATAAGCGACAAGCTTGCACAGGAGGTCGATTTTTTCAGTATCGGGACCAATGATCTTATTCAGTATACCCTTGCAATTGACAGGGTCAACGAATACGTTTCCTATTTATATGAGCCCCTTCACCCGGCCGTCATCAGGCTCATAAAAAAAGCTGTTGACGATGCCCATGCGCATAAAATAGATATTGCTTTATGCGGGGAGATGGCGGGGGAACCTTTGTATATCCCCGTGCTCCTGGGTTTAGGGCTTGACGAGATAAGCATGAACCCCTATTCAATCCCAAGGGCAAAAAAGGTTATCAGGGGGCTTGAACAAGACTATTGCCGGGAACTTGTGGAAGAGATCATGAAAAAGGACTCTCCCGGAGAGGCGAAAACGCTCCTCCGAAGCGAAATGGTAAGGATGTTCCCGAAGGATTTTGCGAAAAGTAATGAAGATTAACTTTAAATAAAGATGGAGGTAGTAACATGGGGATGAGCAGATTTCTTTTTTCATCAGAATCGGTCGCCGAAGGGCATCCGGACAAGGTTGCCGACCAGATATCGGATGCAGTTCTCGATGCTATCATTGAACAGGACCCGAAGGCGCGGGTAGCCTGTGAAACATATGTTACAACAGGGCTTGCACTCGTTGGCGGAGAGATTACCACAAAGTGTTATGCCAATATTCCCGACATTGTCAGGCAGACCGTAAAGGAGATCGGATATAATGATTCGTCTATGGGTTTTGATTGGGAAACATGTGCGGTACTAACGGCCATTGATGAGCAGTCACCGGACATCGCCATGGGTGTTGATGAATCGGGCGACCACGAACAGGGCGCCGGAGACCAGGGCTTGATGTTCGGCTATGCCTGTAATGAGACACCGGAATATATGCCCATGTCCATTATGTATGCCCATAAGCTCGTGACGCGACTTGCCGAGGTGCGCAAGAAAGGTATTCTTAATTTCTTAAGACCTGACGGCAAAAGCCAGGTAACCATTGAATATATTGATAAAAAGCCTGTAAGGGTTGATGCTGTTGTCATTGCCGCACAGCATAACCCTGACGTGACCATTGAAAAGATCAGAGAAGGTATTACCGAAGAAGTGATTAAAAAAATTGTACCCGCAGAACTCATGGACGCAAAAACAAAAATATATATTAATTCCACGGGAAGATTTGTCGTGGGCGGCCCCAAGGGAGACTGCGGAATGACGGGCCGGAAGATTATTGTCGATACCTACGGCGGCGGGTATCACGGCGGCGGCGCATTCTCCGGCAAGGACCCCTCAAAGGTAGACAGGAGCGCATCATACATGGCGCGCTATATCGCGAAAAACCTTGTGGCAGCAGGCCTTGCCGAAAAGATTGAGCTACAGGTTGCATATACTATCGGTGTTGCGAGGCCGGTCTCGGTTATGATTAATACCGATGGGACATCGAAAATCAGTCCAGACAGAATATCCCAAATCGTTCTGGAGCTTTTCGATTTAAGGCCTGCAAAGATTATTGAAAAGCTGGACCTCCTGAGACCCATCTATAAGAGGACGGCCTGCGGCGGACACTTCGGACGGAACGAAGAAGGCTTTACCTGGGAAAAGCTCGATATGGTCGAAGCAATCAGAAAGGCCGCAGGTATATAAAGCGTAGAGCTGTTAGAAGACAGTGACCGGCGCTTTACCGGAACGATAACAGACGTTACAGGATTTAACGTTGAGAATTTATTTGGAGGATACACATGGACTATGATGTAAAGGATATAAAGCTTGCAGACACGGGATTGGAAAGGATCGAATGGGCGGCTCGAAGAATGCCTGTACTGAAAAAAATTCAGGAAAGGTTTGCAAAGGAAAAACCCTTAAAGGGTGCCAGGATTTCCTGCTGTCTTCACGTTACGACAGAGACGGCCAACCTGATGAAGACATTGAAAGACGGCGGCGCCGAGGTGGCCCTCTGCGCATCAAACCCTCTTTCCACCCAGGACGAGTCAGCGGCAGCTATTGTAAAACACTTCAAGATTCCCACCTTTGCAATAAAAGGCGAAAACGAAGACCAGTATTACGAACATCTCATGAAAGCTTTGGCTTTTATGCCCAATATTACCATGGACGACGGCGCTGATCTTGTAGGGGCGCTCCATATGATAGCCCTCGAAAAGTACGATTCGCTTCATAGCAAAATAAGGAACTGGGTCAAGAAGCTCGACGCGAAAACGAGAAGGTCTCTCGTGACCGGTGTTGCCGGCTCCATGGAAGAGACCACGACGGGCGTCATCAGGCTGAAGAGCATGGAAAAGGAAAACATACTCCGTTTCCCCATTGTTGCCGTAAATGATGCATTGACGAAACATATGTTCGATAACCGCTACGGGACAGGCCAGAGCACCATCGACGGTATCTTACGGGCAACGAATATCCTCCTTGCCGGGGCCACCTTTGTGCTGGCCGGTTACGGCTGGTGCGGCAAGGGTGTCGCCATGCGGGCAAAGGGACTGGGCGCCCACGTTATCGTAACGGAAGTCGACCCCTTGCGCGCTCTGGAAGCCCACATGGACGGCTTCGAGGTCATGGCGATGGAAAAGGCGGCGCCATTGGGTGATATCTTCGTGACGACTACCGGCGATATCCATGTAATCAGAAAAGAGCACTTCAAGAAGATGAAAGATGGCGCCATCGTGGCTAATTCCGGTCACTTCAATGTAGAGATTGACATCAATGCCCTGGAAAAACTGTCAAAAGGGAAAAGGAGATTCAGAGAGTTTATCGATGAATATACCCTCCCCGGCGGCAAGAAGATCTTTCTTCTCGGTGAAGGGAGACTTGTCAACCTTGCCTGTGCAGAAGGCCATCCGTCAGATGTTATGGATATGAGTTTTGCCAACCAGTCGCTCTGCTCGGAATATATGTGGAAAAATGCAAAGAAACTGGGAAAGAAGGTCTACTCGGTGCCCAAGGAGATTGATGAAAATGTTGCCTTGCTGAAGCTCGCTGCTTCAGGTGTCACCATCGATGAACTGACGAGCGAACAGAAGATATATCTTTCATCCTGGGAAATGGGTACATGATAAAGCTCCTTGTTGCCGGAACCGTTGCCTACGATTCAATTGAAACACCCTTTGGAAAAGCGGAAAACGTGCTGGGAGGGTCGGCGCTCCATTTTACCAATGCGGCCAGCTTTTTTACCGATGTCGGTATTGTGGCCACCGTCGGGGCGGATTTTAACCTCGAAGACATTGCCTTCTTGAAAGAGAGAAATGTTGATATGGCCGGTCTTGAAGTTGATAGTCAGGGCAAGACGTTCCGGTGGGAAGGGAAATACAATTATGACCTCAATCAGGCCATTACCCTCAAGACAGAGCTCAACGTTATAGAGAATTTTAAACCAAAAGTGCCTCCACAGTTCCGGGATGCCGATTTTCTCTTTCTTGCCAATATTGATCCCGAACTCCAGGCCCACGTTATCAGTCAGGTGAAGTCGCCAACGGCTATTGTCCTGGATACGATGAATTTCTGGATCGAGAGTAAATTCGACAGGCTCATGGATGTTATCGAAAAGGTCCATATGCTTATCATCAACGAAGCGGAACTGAGGGAGATTACCAAAGAGCATAACCTTGTGAAAGGGGCTCGCAAACTGATAGATCGCGGGCCTTCCTGTATTGTCGTGAAGCGCGGCGAGTACGGCGTTTTTATGATGAGTGAGGAAGAGTTGTTCCTCGCGCCCGCTTTTCCGCTGGAAGATGTTTTTGATCCCACTGGCGCAGGGGATACCTTTGCGGGCGGTTTCATGGGATATCTCGCCAATGTCGGTGATGCCAGCTTTGAGACGCTCAAGCAGGCCATTGTCATGGGGACCGTCATGGCTTCCTTTAATGTGGAAGAGTTCAGCATCAATAGAATTAAGAAGCTGAGTTATAATGAGATTAAAGAGAGATATTCGGCGTTTAAGGGGGTTATGCAGTTCGGCGAGTGTACCCTGTAGGGGGTTGGCGCCGATCCATATTCATCCATATAACACGCTTCCCTCAGGGCCGCGCAATACTCGACGTAGCGCTGCTACGCCTCCGTTTGGCGACCCTTCGTCATCGCGCTCTCTGGATGAATCTGAATCGGCGCAGTGCACTTGTCTGTTTCACTTACAAATAATATAGATGCTCCATGGGTCGAGGGTGAGAATTACCACAAAGAAGCAACAACGTCCCTATGGTGTTGGCGTCCCCAAGGTGTTTATATGTCTCGTGTTGAGGGCAAGGCACTCTATTTTCTTCTTGGTTCACAATCTTTTCTGAAAAAAGTCTACCGGGCACAAACTTTAAAGTCTGATCCTTCCCAACATGCTTTATCCTTCTGGGAACGCTTTGCTTCTCCCCACCTTGAGTTGTTCCCGTTACTTGTCAGACCACGTACCTCTGCTACCTCTTTTTCAACTATTGTCACCGAGACCACCAATATATCATCATATAATGGTTTGTCCTTCCGGACGCTTGACAGAGAGAACGAGCCACCCGGCTCATCAGGCATGAAAACGCACTTACCTTTGTAATCAATTGTTTTGCCGGAACTAATTTCACACTTTGCAATTTTATCAGCCCCGAATGAGATCTGTGCACACATCACAACCATTGTCACGCTCATGATAATTTTCAGCATTGAATCCTCCTTTTCTAAAACGCGTGTCTATCATAAAAAATCCTCCTTCACGAATCAACTACTTCCGTGCCTGTATTCTCAGGTTTTTCAGCTTATCCTGCATTGCGGGGCTAAGCTTCTTCACCAGTTCTGCGTTGTACGAAAGAGTGGGCATGGGGCGAATGGTGGGATCCAGTATTGTTGGATCCAAATTTGGATCTGAAGCCTTGAAAACCGGGCTCAGATTGTTCTTGGCTATCTGCTGCGTCGCTACGGCATAGGTGCGCGATTTCGCGGCAGGCGTTCCGTCTTTGACCGCCGGATCAACGTCGGTCGTCACGATTGAAATTGTATTGTCGCTGTTGAGGTAGATCTCAAAAGTGCGGAACTGTTGAGGGAAATCCCTGAGCGATGATGTTTCAACCTGCCAGAATCCGTTTTCCGGACGGGTGGGATCAGTCGAAACAAAGGCTTTGACGGTATTGAGGTGGCGATGTCCCGCGATCCACATGAGAAGATTCGGATGACCTTGAAGCTCTGCAATGAGCTCCTTCTGGGTTACAGCATTCTTGGGATCCATCCACCACTCCATGCTGGTGCCGACCGGCTGGACCCCTATGGGCACGTGCGCCGCAATGATCATGAGCTGACCGGCAGTATCGCCGGCGGCAAGTTCCTTTTTGAGCCAGATCCAACGCGCCTGGTCAAGGAAGCTATGTCCATGGATGCCCGTATCACCATCATCTTCCCTTTGAGTATCATCAAGGACAATCACCTTGATTGGTATATTCGCCTTCGGCACGAAGCTATAGCAGGCAAAGCCTTTTTCTTGCGTGGGATCAACCAGGTTGAGACCGTGACCAACTGGATTTGAAGTTGTCTTGAAATACTCGCTTATCCATTCCGTCCTTAAAAGTGAACGGCGGTCCGGATCGGCTACAATCTTCGGAGGACTGGTGAAATCTTTGACGCTTCCTGTGTGTTTAATGTCGCCGTAGGGGGTTGAACCATCGAGTACACCCATGTAATAATCAGGTTTGTTTATGTTTCTGGGGTTGAAGAGCACATCTCCCGTTGCGAAGACTGTGTCGCTGATGTACGACTTTCGAAGCTCATCGTTCACCGGGATCGAACCGATCCAGAAATGATCATGGTTGCCGAGGGTCTGATACCAGGGGATGGTCTTGTCAAGCCCTGCCGTCTTATAAGGTTTCTGATAATCAATGGCGCTGGCTCCGACGTGAGCGCCGGAACTCGGAGTAATGACCTTGCCGTCAAGGACATCGATATACCATCTTAACTCGTTGTACTGAGTACTGTTGCAGGTATCGCCCAGAGAAAGACCAAAATCTATGGGATTCTTCTTGTGCAGGGCATTTACAGTCTGTACGGCTGCGTCGAGAACGTGAGTCGTATAGAGCATGACCGGTGAATAAACCGAGGTCATCCAGAACCACGGATTGTGACCCAACCTGTCATGGGGGGCAGGAAGGAGCTCCGGGTAGTTCAATTGCTGAAGATAGATTAACTGGGAAGGAGATTCCTTGTCAGTGATATGGATATCGCTGATGGTAAAGAAATTCAGGAGTTTTGCCTTTCTTGTAGCTGATGCGCCGGTATAGCCGGCGGGCATTATGTCGGTGCGCTTTCCGTCATCGATACCCTTGCCGTACGTCCAGACTCCGAAGCCGTATTGTTCGTACTTTGCAATCTCGTGAAGAGAAATCGCCTTCGATGGTATCGGACTTGGGTTGATCGTCCTCTGGCGCGTCGTGGAAACGTCGGAAGCAATGGGGTATCCCTTGATCCGACCTTGCTCTGTCGCGTAGCTTATCGAGTAGTCAGCCAGAGAGCAAATCAGCATGCCCATCAAAAAAACTAAACAAAAGTTTTTGAATTGATAAAATGGTTTCATAAACTCCTCCTCTTTTAATTATTATAACCTCTGATGTTAATAGTGGACGCCGATAATATACATATCATTCTGGTCTTGTGCTGAACCAATGTCAACAAGATTCAAGGAAAGTAACTATTGCCATCTGCTATGCGAACACAAAACCATATTGACCGCATGAATGGAGGGATCAGCAAAATTTCATTCTTCTGTTTTTTTAAAAAAAATAGAATGGCAAAATTACGTATAGCACCTACGAAGCAAGCATTTGATATATAAAGAAGGATTGCATATTACTGAATGAAATAGGGCGTAACAATAGTCAATGATAACATTTTAGGAGAAAAATATTTTGATAGATTTAAGCTTTCCAGATTAGTTAGTTTTTCTTTAACCGCTCAAGCCACTTATCGGCTATAAATGCCCTGCTACTCAAGGAGTTCAATGTTTGTTCTGGATTCATTGTCATGTCCTTTAAAATCTTTTCATTTTGACGTTCAGAGATCTCATAAATACCCTTAACCTCATTTGGTCGCGTTACAAGTATGAAGCGGTTAAGTCCCGAGTTATTCAATTTCTGAGCAATCTTAATTGATCCTCTCATTCTTACTTTGGAATCGGCAGTACCTTTCAATGATGATGGCATAATCGCAGTAAAAAATGCAATCGGACCCAACTTTGAATATACCGCCAGATATTTTCTTTTTGTATCTGAGATAACGAGCGTTTTGTCTACCGTCCGAAGGATGTAGTAATTCACATTCTCACCCAAATGTAATAAACCTCCGCCTTTGGCGGCAGCCACAGAAGACAGGAATACAATATGCGTTTCGCAGATACCCGTGTCGGGTCTTAGTCGCAGCAGGAAATGTCTCCAAGTTTCCTCAAATATTTTAAGTGTCGGCCAATACTGTATTGGGATGTTTGTAGTACCTTCTGAAACCAACACCCTCCAGTGAACCGAAATAATGAACCGAAGCAGCCATTCCTTATAAATAAATTCCGGGATTGCCCCGGTCCCCTCCCCATTTGCATCTAAACCGTCCCCTACATAAGGTCTGAAAATTACTCTGGCAAATTCATTTTCGTCTTTGCTGAAAAGCGTCTCACATGCTTGGCAAAGAAGCGGCATTTTGTGACCATCCTGCACGCGCTTGTTCGGCGCGTCTCCAACTCGCAGGTATTTTGTTGCACCAGTTTCTTTTAGCCAGCCAAAGGCAAATTCGGGTAATATG
Organism: Syntrophus sp. (in: bacteria); assembly: GCA_013824645.1. Classification (GTDB taxonomy): domain Bacteria; phylum Desulfobacterota; class Syntrophorhabdia; order Syntrophorhabdales; family Syntrophorhabdaceae; genus PNOF01. The sequence continues at coordinate 30,505 of PNOF01000025.1, forward strand.
TGGCTTTTTCGAAGCTCAGCTTTATTACCACAGAGTTTACATAAATCTCCCATTTTCTTAATAATACCTCCTTTTGTTTATTTTTCAAGAAGAAGTTTATTCGTGGTATTGGCAAATACCATTCGAAATAGAGGATACGTAGCGCCAAGGATAAAAATTTAGTTCAGGAAGCTATCACCCACAGGATTTCTGAAAGATTCATCATTATAGGTTTCGGCCAAAATTGTTTCATATTGAACCTTGAACAAAAACCGTGAACTTATGCTCACTTTTTTATTGTCTGTCTCCGGCGCTATATTGTGCGAGGTTTTGATTTTATCAAATGTCCATCTTTCTTGACTAGATGATACCACGGTATGAATATACCGGATTCTACATATGATGTTATATTGAGCAATAAGAATGCCCGACATGAAGAGTTATATGGAAATTATAAAGGATGTTAAGTTAGACTAATAAATATGGAACGATATCCCAATTTCAGTGGTAAAGCACTTCTTTTCCTTTTTCTTCTTTGGTTTATTTGGTTTGTTAACTTCTCAGCCAGAATAATGCTCTCACCAATTTTACCGATTATAGAAGATGAGTTCATGGTTAATCACGCTCAGGCAAGTAGTCTTTTTATATTCCTGTCAGCGGGATATGGCATCGCAGTGCTTGTTTCTGGTTTTTTTTCCGGTAAACTTGGTTATAAAAAGTCTATTGTCTTCTCACTGGCATTCCTCAGCCTGGTGTCATTTCTCATCCCTTTTGTTCACAATTTCTTTTTACTGTATCTTGTTGCTTTTATACTCGGTTTCTCTGTCGGCTTATATATACCTTCTGCAATTCCGCTGATCACTGAGTATTATTCTGAAAAGAACTGGGGTAAGGCAATCGCCATTCATGACACAGGAGCCTCAACCGCCATCTTTGCCACTCCCTTTATTGCTCTTTTCCTTCTCCACTTTTTTCCCTGGCGTGGGATATTTACTGTGTTTGGGTGCACCTTTCTGGTTTGCTCGATTGTCTTCTATTTTGCAGGCAGCGAGGTAAAGATCAGTAGTCCCCCAAAAGCGATGTTCAGGGATATCATTAAAATACGATCCCTTTGGCTTATGGCTATAATCTGGATCTTTGGTGCAGGAGCAAATCTCGGCATTTATGCCATCACCCCTCTTTATCTGACAAAAGAACTACAATTGGATATGGGCTATGCCAATACCATATTGGGCATATCAAGATTGGGGTCTGTTGGTGTAGCAATCGCGTGTGGTTTTCTTATTGATCGGGTTAACCTGAGAAAGGTCATGTTTCTTATGGTCCTCATTACGGGCGTTTTTACCGTTCTCTTGGGTCTGGTTCCCGTCAAGTATATAGGGATTGTTCTTTTCCTGCAGGCATTCTTTGTGACAGGTTTTTTTCCGGTGGGGCTTGTTGCGATCGCGAAGACATTCCGCCGGGAGATGAGAGGCCCGGCCACTGGGATCATTATTGCCATAAGCATGGTATTCGGGGGTGGAATCATGCCCTATTTACTGGGCGTCTCGGGGGACCTGTACAGTTTCAGGTTGGGCATTGTAATTCTCGGTATATTCGTAGCACTGTTTAGCACATTAGTCTTCCACCTGAAAGAGCTTGAATAGATTAAAGAAAGATATCCACTTGGATGTTGATTGCCGATTAAAAGAAGGCATAAATGTTTTTTTGTGAAAAACTCTCTTTCGGGAAGCTATGCGCAGCAATGGATCTGACAACCGAAAAACTTCGTAAATGCAGGGGCGATGCATT